>DISF01000043.1 GCA_002421985.1 Roseovarius sp. UBA6217
GGGTCGCGCGGATGATGATGATGCAATATGCCGTGGTCGGTCAGAAACCGTTCTCGCATGTCTATGTCCACGCGCTGGTGCGCGACGAGACCGGCAAGAAAATGTCCAAAAGCCTGGGCAACGTGCTCGACCCGCTCGACCTGATCGACGAATACGGCGCGGATGCGGTGCGGTTCACGCTGACGGCAATGGCCGCCATGGGCCGCGATCTGAAGCTCTCGAAAGAGCGCATCGCGGGCTATCGCAACTTCACCACCAAGCTGTGGAACGCCGCGCGCTTTGCCGAGATGAACGGCGCGACCGGGGCCAAGGCCCCCCGCCCCACGCCAACCGCCACCGTCAACAAGTGGATCATCGGCGAGACCGCCCGCACCCGCGCCGCCGTCGATGCGGCGCTCGAGGGTTTCCGCTTCAACGATGCCGCGAACACGCTCTATGCCTTTGTCTGGGGCAAGGTCTGCGACTGGTATGTGGAATTTTCCAAGCCGCTCTTGATGGATGGCGACGCAGCCACCCGCGCCGAGACCCAGGCCACGATGTCCTGGGTGATCGACCAATGCCTGATCCTGCTTCATCCGATCATGCCATTCGTGACCGAGGAATTGTGGTCCACCCTCGGGGAGCGCGAGAAAATGCTGATCCACGCCGATTGGCCCGACTACGGCACCGACCTGATCGACCCCGCGGCCGACCGCGAGATGACCTGGGTGATTGCCCTGATCGAGCAGGTCCGCTCGGCGCGCGCGCAGATGCATGTGCCCGCGGGGCTGCATGTGCCGCTTCTGGTGACAGAGCTTGGCGAGGCGGGCCGCGCGGCCTGGGACAATAACGAGGCGATGATCCGGCGGCTGGCGCGCATCGACAGCCTGACACATGTGGCAGGCTTTCCCAAGGGCTGCGTCACCGTCGCCGTCGAGGGCGGAAGCTTTGGCCTGCCGCTCGCGGATATCATTGATATCGAAGAGGAAAAATCGCGGCTGGAAAAGACGCTGGCAAAGCTGGAAAAAGAGCTTGGGGGCCTGCGCGGGCGGCTGGGCAACCCGAAATTCGTCGAAAGCGCGCCCGAGGCGGTGGTGGCAGAGACCCGCGAGACCCTTGCCACGCGCGAAGACGAGGCGGCCCGGTTGCGCGCCGCGCTCGACCGTCTTGCCGAGCTTGGCTGACAGGGTGCCTCCGGCAGGAGTATTTGAGGCAAGATGAAGGGCTTGCGCGGCTTCATCTTGCCAAAAATACTCCAATACCGCCGGTCAGGCCCGTTCAGAACGGCACGTCATCCGCGCCGGTGATGAAGCGGGCGACGACCTTTTTCACACCTGCCTTGTCAAACGCGATCTCGAGCTTGTCGCCCTCGATGCCGGTGATCTCGCCATAGCCGAATTTCTGGTGAAAGACCCGCTCGCCGACGCTGTGCGAACTCAGCGCCTGCGCGTCGATCACCGGGGATCGTGCCGCAACCGGCTGGCTCATGTGGCGCTCGCCCCCGCGCGCTTGCAGCCGCCGCCAGCCCGGTGAATTATAGACATCGGCCTGCGCCACGCGGCTCTCGATCCCCGAGGAGGCGGCGACGGGACCGCCATAAAGCCCCGGCGGCGTCAGCACCTCGACGTGATCGGGCGGCAATTCGTCGATGAAGCGCGAGGGCAGTTGCGATTGCCATTGCCCGTAAACCCGCCGGTTGCCGGCAAAGGAGATGGTGCAGACCTCCTCGGCGCGGGTGATGCCGACATAGGCAAGGCGGCGCTCTTCCTCCAGCCCCCGCGTGCCCGACTCGTCCATCGAGCGTTGCGAGGGGAAAAGCCCGTCCTCCCATCCCGGCAGGAACACGGCGGGAAATTCCAGCCCCTTGGCGGCGTGCAGCGTCATCAGGGTGATCTTCTCGCCCGCCTCGTCGCTTTCGTTCTCCATGATGAGCGACACATGTTCGAGAAAGCCTTGCAGGTTCTCGAACCCTTCCAGCGCCTTCACCAGTTCCTTGAGATTCTCCAGCCGCCCCGGTGCCTCGGGCGTTTTGTCGTTTTGCCACATCCCCGTGTAGCCCGATTCGTCGAGGATCATCTCGGCCAGCTCGATATGGGTGATCGCCGGGTCGTCCACCATCCGCCCCCAGCGGGCGAGGCTGTCGATGAGCCGCGCCAGTTCCACAGCCCCCTTGCCGGTGATCCCCTTCTGATCGAGCAAGAGGCGCGCGCCCTGCACCAGCGGAACGCCGTGCTGCCGCGCGGTCACCTGGATTTTCTGCTGCGCCTTGTCGCCAAGGCCGCGCTTGGGCGTGTTCACGATCCGCTCGAAAGCCAGATCGTCGGCGGGCGAGATCACCAGCCGGAAATAGGCCATGGCGTCGCGGATCTCCATCCGCTCGTAAAAACGCGGCCCGCCGATCACGCGGTAGGGCAGGCCGATGGTCAGGAACCGGTCCTCAAAAGCGCGCATCTGGTGGGAGGCGCGCACGAGAATGGCCATGTCATCAAGGCAGAAGGGCCGCATCCCGCGGGTGCCGCGGCTCATCGCCTCGATCTCTTCGCCGATCCAGCGAGCCTCTTCCTCGCCGTCCCAATGGCCGATCAGGCGAACCTTTTCGCCCGTCTCGGCCTGCGTCCACAACTCCTTGCCAAGCCGGTCGCGGTTGCCCGCGATCACGCTGCTTGCTGCGGCCAGGATATGCGGGGTGGAGCGGTAATTCTGTTCCAGCCGGATCACCGCCGCACCCGGAAAATCCTTCTCGAACCGCAGGATATTGCCCACCTCGGCGCCGCGCCAGCCATAGATCGACTGATCGTCATCGCCCACGCAGCAGATATTGCGATGCCCCGCCGCCAAGAGGCGCAGCCACAGATATTGCGCCACGTTGGTATCCTGATATTCGTCCACGAGGATGTATTTGAACCAGCGCTGATATTGCGCCAGCACATCCGCGTGGCGCTGAAAGATCGTCACCACATGCAAGAGCAGGTCGCCGAAATCGACCGCGTTCAGCTCTTTCAGCCGCGCCTGATAGAGCCGGTAGAGCGCAGGCCCCTTGCCGTCATAGGCGCTGGCCTCACTGGCGGGCAGGTTGTCGGGCGTCCAGGCGCGGTTTTTCCACTGGTCGATGATCCCGGCCAGTTGCCGCGCGGGCCAGCGTTTATCGTCGATACCCGCAGCCTGCACGAGCTGCTTCAGCAGGCGCAACTGGTCATCGGTATCGAGGATGGTGAAATTCGATTTGAGACCCGCCAGTTCGGCGTGACGACGCAAGAGCTTGACGCAGATCGCGTGAAAGGTGCCAAGCCAGGGCATCCCCTCGACCGGCTGGCCCATGAGCGCGCCGACGCGGGTTTTCATCTCGCGCGCGGCCTTGTTGGTAAAGGTCACGGCGAGGATTTCATGGGGCCGCGCGCGCCCGGTGTTGAGCAGGTGCACGATGCGCGTGGTGAGCGCCTTGGTCTTGCCGGTGCCCGCGCCCGCGAGCATCAGCACCGGGCCGTCAAGCGTTTCGGCGGCGCGGCGCTGCTCGGGGTTCAGATCGTCGAGATAGGGCGCGGGCCGCGCGGCCATGGCGCGGGCGGCGAGGCTTGCGCCCTCGAAGGCGTCGGAATCGTCATATGTGCTCATGGCCCCCAAACTAGCCTGCCCCGCGCGCGAGTTAAAGCCAATGTTCGGGATACGTTCCGCGCGCGCCGCCCTCTGGACAAGCCCCTGAAAACCCGCGCAAATGGGGCATGACCCTGCATTCAAGATACCCCGCCCTCTCGGACCTGCGCGACCGCGCCCGCGCGCGCATTCCGCGTTTCGTCTGGGAATATCTTGACAGCGGCACCGGGATGGAGGCCACCAGGGCGCGCAATCGCACCATGCTCGATCACGTTTTGCTCAGCCCGTCGATCCTGCATGGCGAGATCGTGCCGGACCTGTCGGTGACGCTTTTTGGCCAGACCCACCCCCTGCCCGTGGGCATCGCGCCAGTGGGCATGTCCGGCCTCATCTGGCCCGAGGCCGAGCATCATCTGGCGCGTGCCGCCACGGCGCTCGCCATCCCCTACACGCTCTCGACCGTGGCCACGGTGCGGCCCGAGGATGTCGGGCCGCATCTCGACGGGCGGGGCTGGTTCCAGATGTATCCGCCGCGCGACGAGGGCATTCGCGCCGACATGTTAAGGCGCGCGCGCGAGGCGGGATTTTCGGTGCTGGTGCTGACCGTCGATGTGCCGGTGGCGAGCCGACGCGAGCGTCAGGTGCGCTCGGGCCTGACCACGCCGCCACGCCTCACGCCGCGGCTCCTGGCGCAGGTGGCGCGCTGCCCGGTCTGGGCGATGGGCATGGCGCGCAGGGGAATGCCCCGGATGCGGCTCATCGACGATTACGCAGGCGCGATGAAGGGCCTGCCCTCGACCAAGCACGCGGGCTATATGCTGCGCACCTCGCCGGACTGGTCCTATCTGCGCTGGCTGCGCGCGCATTGGCAGGGGCCGCTCATCGTCAAGGGCGTGACCCGCGCCGAGGATGCCGCGGCGCTGGAAAAGGAGGGCGTCGATGCGATCTGGATATCCAATCACGCGGGCCGTCAGTTCGACGCCGCCCCCGCCACCATAGAGGCGCTGCCCGGCGTGCGCGCGGCGACGCGCCTGCCGGTGATCCTTGATGGCGGGATCGAGGGCGGTCTTGATATCCTGCGCGCCGTGGCCCTTGGCGCGGATTTCGTGATGATGGGGCGCGGCTGGCATTACGCGCTGGGCGCGCTGGGGGTCCGTGGCCCCGCCCATCTGGCCGATATCCTGGCCGAGGACCTCAAGGCCAATATGGGCCAGCTTGGCCTGCACCGGGTGACCGACGCGCCAAGCCGCCTGAGCGGCCTGCCCGTTTCATCTCCTTAACGAAAGGAAAACCACCATGCCCACATTGACAGATATTCGCGGGATCGGCCCCGCCCTTGCCAAGGCGCTCGAAACCCTGGGGATCACCAGCCCCGACTTGCTGGCCCGCGCCGATCCGTCGGCGCTGACCGCCCTGCGCGGCATCTCGCCGGGGCGCGCGCAGAGTTTCATCGCCGCCGCATCGGCGCTGAGCGCGTCCGAACCCGCCTCCGCACCGGCACCTGCACCCGACCCCGCACCGGACCCCCAAGCGACACAGAACGGCGCCCCCGCCGAGACGGCGGGCGAGGCCAAGGCTGAAAAGACGAAAAAGAAGAGCACGGCAAAGGCAGCCGCCAAGGACAAGGTCAAGGCGAAGAAAAAAGGCAAAGCCAAGGATAAAACCAAGGGCAAGGGAAAGGCCAAAGCCACGAAAAAGAAGAAAACCGCCAAATCCTCCGGGTGAGCGCCCGCGCCGGCCAGGCCTGCTCAGCCTGCGGGGCGGGAATTTCCCCGCCCCGGCGGAATGCTGCATTGCGCAAACCTTTCGCAAATCTTACAAGATGCCAGCGCCGCAGCGCGGCAAAGGACCACAGACCATCGGGGGGAGAGCGCCCATGGCCGAATTCCGGAAAATCCTCATCGCCAATCGCGGCGAGATCGCCATTCGCGTGATGCGCGCGGCCAATGAGCTGGGCAAGCGCACCGTCGCCGTATTTGCCGAAGAGGACAAGCTGTCGCTGCACCGCTTCAAGGCCGACGAGGCCTATCGCATCGGCGAGGGGCTGGGGCCGGTGGCGGCCTACCTGTCGATCGAGGAGATCATCCGCGTGGCGAGGCTTTCGGGCGCGGACGCGATCCATCCCGGTTATGGCTTGCTCAGCGAAAACCCCGATTTCGTCGATGCCTGCACGGCGGCGGGGATTACCTTCATCGGCCCCAAGGCGGAAACCATGCGCGCGCTTGGCGACAAGGCCAGCGCGCGGCGCGTGGCCATCGAGGCGGGCGTGCCGGTCATCCCCGCCACCGAGGTGCTGGGCGACGACATGGACAAGGTCCGCGCCGAGGCCGAGGCGGTGGGCTATCCACTGATGCTCAAGGCAAGCTGGGGCGGCGGCGGGCGCGGGATGCGCCCTATCCTTGATCCGTCAGAGCTGACGGAAAAGGTGCTGGAGGGCCGCCGCGAGGCCGAGGCCGCATTCGGCAATGGCGAGGGTTATCTGGAAAAGATGATCGAGCGCGCGCGCCATGTCGAGGTCCAGATCCTCGGCGACAGCCACGGCAACATGTATCACCTGTTTGAGCGCGATTGCTCGGTGCAGCGCCGCAATCAAAAGGTCGTCGAGCGCGCCCCCGCCCCCTATCTTTCGGAGGCGCAGCGCGAGGAAATCTGCGAGCTTGGTTACCGCATCTGCAAGCATGTGAATTACGAATGCGCCGGCACCGTCGAGTTCCTGATGGATATGGACAGCGGCAAGTTCTACTTCATCGAGGTCAACCCCCGCGTGCAGGTCGAACACACCGTGACCGAGGAGGTCACCGGCATCGACATCGTGCAGGCGCAGATCAGGATCGCCGAGGGCAAGACCCTGGCAGAGGCCACCGGCAAGGCCAGCCAATCCGACATCACGCTGAACGGTCACGCGCTGCAAACGCGGATCACCACCGAGGATCCGCTGAATAATTTCATCCCCGATTACGGCCGCATCACCGCCTATCGCAGCGCCACCGGCATGGGCATTCGCCTTGACGGCGGCACCGCCTATTCGGGCGGCGTCATCACGCGCTATTATGACAGCCTGCTGACCAAGGTCACCGCCCACGCCCAGACGCCTGAGGCCGCGATTGCCCGGATGGACCGCGCCCTGCGCGAGTTCCGCATTCGCGGGGTGTCAACCAATATCGCCTTTGTCGAGAACCTGCTCAAGCACCCGACATTCCTCAACAACCAGTATACCACCAAGTTCATCGACACGACGCCCGAGTTGTTCAAGTTCTCCAGGCGGCGCGACCGGGGCACCAAGGTGCTGACCTATATCGCCGACATCACCGTGAACGGCCACCCCGAGACGGTGGGCCGCGCGAAACCGGCGGATGTGAAGCCGCCGCGCCCGCCCCGGTCGCTGGCCGATCCGGCCCCCGGCACCAAGACGCTGCTGGAGGCGCAAGGCGCCAGGGCCGTGGCCGACTGGATGCTGGCGCAAAACCGCCTGCTTGTGACCGACACCACCATGCGCGACGGGCATCAATCGCTTCTGGCCACGCGGATGCGCTCGATCGACATGATCCGCGTGGCCCCCGCCTATGCCGCCAACCTGCCGGGCCTTTTCAGCGTGGAATGCTGGGGCGGGGCGACGTTCGATGTGGCCTATCGGTTCTTGCAGGAATGCCCGTGGCAGCGCCTGCGCGATCTGCGCGCCGCCATGCCCAACCTGCTGACGCAGATGCTTTTGCGCGCCTCCAACGGCGTGGGCTATACCAACTACCCCGACAACGTGGTGCAGGAATTCGTGCGTCAGGCCGCCGAGACGGGCGTCGATGTGTTTCGCGTGTTCGACAGCCTCAACTGGGTCGAGAACATGCGCGTCGCGATGGATGCGGTGATCGACACTGGCAAGATCTGCGAGGGCACGATCTGCTATACCGGCGATATCCTTGACCCCGACCGCGCCAAGTATGACCTGAAATATTACGTTGGCATGGCGCGTGACTTGCAGGCGGCGGGCGCGCATGTCCTGGGCCTCAAGGACATGGCAGGGCTGTTGAAACCGGCCTCGGCCAGCGTTCTGGTCAAGGCCTTGAAAGAAGAATTGGATATCCCCGTCCATTTCCACACCCATGACACCAGCGGCATTGCCGGGGCCACCATCCTTGCCGCCGCTGAGGCAGGCGTTGATGCGGTCGATGCCGCGATGGATGCCTTCTCGGGCGGCACCTCGCAGCCCTGCCTTGGCTCTATCGTTTCCGCCCTGCGCCACACGCCGCGCGACACGGGCCTGCCCATCGAGCGTATCCGCGAGATTTCCAACTACTGGGAACATGTGCGCGCGCAATATGTGGCGTTTGAATCGGGCCTTCAGGCCCCCGCCTCCGAGGTCTATCTGCACGAGATGCCCGGCGGGCAGTTCACCAACCTCAAGGCGCAGGCGCGCGCTCTTGGCCTGGAGGAAAAATGGCCCGAGGTGGCGCGCACCTATGCGGATGTGAACCAGATGTTCGGCGATATCGTCAAGGTCACGCCATCGTCCAAGGTGGTGGGCGACATGGCGCTGATGATGGTGAGCCAGGGCCTCAGCCGCGCCGATGTCGAAGACCCGGCGCGCGACGTGGCCTTTCCCGATAGCGTGATCGACATGATGCGCGGCAACCTTGGCCAGCCGCCGGGCGGCTTTCCCGAGGGGATCGTGAAAAAGGTGCTCAAGGATGAGCAGCCCAATACCGAGCGCCCCGGCCTGCACCTGGCCCCCGTCGATATCGAGGCCACGCAGCGCGATGTGGTGGCCCAGCTTGACGGCAAGGAGATCGACCGCGAGGATCTGAACGGATACCTGATGTATCCCAAGGTCTTTCTCGATTACATGGGCCGTCACCGCCAATATGGCCCGGTGCGCACCCTGCCCACGCGCACCTTCTTTTACGGGATGGAACCGGGCGAGGAAATCAGCGTCGAGATCGACCCCGGCAAGATCCTTGAAATCCGCCTGCAAACCCTGGGCGAGACCAGTGAGGACGGCGAGGTCAAGGTGTTCTTCGAGCTCAACGGCCAGCCCCGCGTGATCCGCGTCCCGAACCGTCTGGTGAAATCCACCGCCGCCAGCCGCCCCAAGGCCGAGCCGGGCAACCCTGGCCATATCGGCGCGCCCATGCCCGGCGTGGTGGCCAGCGTCGCGGTGCAGGCAGGCCAAAGCGTCAAGACCGGCGACATGCTGCTGACCATCGAGGCGATGAAGATGGAAACAGGCATCCATGCCGAGCGCGATGCGGTGGTCCGGGCTGTGCATGTCACACCGGGCGGGCAGATCGACGCCAAGGATCTGCTTGTAGAGCTGGAGTAGCGGCACCCCGTCATCCTCCGGCCTGACCGGTAATCTCCCGAAGGCCAGAGACCCCCGGATCGCGTCCGAGGGTGACAGGGCACGCGGGGCGCGGCGGGCGGCAGTCCGGTTGCGATCTTCAAAAGCCCCTGCCGACAGATGCCGTTGGCCTTGGGCCATCAGGATCCGAGCCTCTCCATCGACGAGCCGGGGGCTTGCGGGCTTTTGCTGCCGGGCGATACCGGCGTGATCGTCCACAGCGTCGATTTCACCCCGCCCCCGACCGGCGCCGCGATTTGTCCCCGAGCGTGGCCCCGTAAAACACCGGGTTTGCGACCGGCCCCGCCCGCATCCGAAATTTCTCTCGCCTCGGGGCGATTTTCCTCTTGCAGCCCGCGCCGTGGCTTTGTATCTCCCGCCTCACCCAAGGACGCGGGCGTAGCTCAGGGGTAGAGCATTACCTTGCCAAGGTAAGGGTCGAGAGTTCGAATCTCTTCGCCCGCTCCAATTTACACTGGCCTTGTCGAATGATGGCGCAGTGAAACCGGGTGAACGAGAGGGCCGCAATCGCGGCCCTTTTCGTTTGCGTGGCCCCTTGCGGGGCCATCCGGCAGACCTGACGGATCAGATGCGCTTGGCCGCAGGCAGGCGCAGCAAGAGCGGGCCGTAGATCACCGCAAACCCGCCAAAACCCGCGATCCACCCCAGCCCCGCCACCATATGCAGCGGCCCGGACAGCGCAGGCCAGACCCCGGCCGCGACGCGTGCCAGCACCGCCACCACCAGCGCCAGATAGATCGCGACCGTGCCCGGCCCCGCCGTCAGCACCTGCCCGGTATGGCCCAGCGTCGCCCGCGTCATCACCGCCAGCGTCATCAGCCCGATCGCGCCCGCCATCCACAGATGCTGCGCC
Source organism: Roseovarius sp. UBA6217 (assembly GCA_002421985.1). Lineage (GTDB taxonomy): Bacteria > Pseudomonadota > Alphaproteobacteria > Rhodobacterales > Rhodobacteraceae > Roseovarius. The sequence goes on from DISF01000043.1 coordinate 9,777, forward strand.
CCCGCCATGCCAAACGTCCCCGGCACAAGGATTTCCACCGCCAGCGCCAGCGCCCCCAGCGGAACAAAGCCATAGCCCGCGTGCAGCACCGTGACCAGCGGCTCGGCTCCTGTCCGGTGCCCCGCCCAGCGCGCCAGCCGAATCACGTGCAGCACGCCCGCCAGCGCCAGCGCCACGCCGGTCAGCACCGAAGACGGGACCGCAACCCAGAGCGCCAGCGCCAGAAGCAATGCCAGCAGCGCCACCTTGTCGAACCCCTGCATCGGCGGCGCGGGCAAGACCTTGCCGCGCCGTTTCACAAGCCAGTTGCGGGTGAAGGACGGCACCACCCGCCCGCCGATCACCGCGATCATCATGACGCCTGCGCCAAGGCCCAGCCGCAGCCCGACCCCTTGCGCGGCGTAATCGCCCCGTGCTGCCTCCCAGTGGAACAGCGCGTTGCCGAGGATGAGCGCGCCCAGCATCGCCAGCACGATCAGGTTGCGCCAGTTCCGGCCCGCGATGATCTCGCGCGCGAGGGCGGCGGCAAAGACCACCGGAAAGGCCAGATCGACCACGGCGACCACACCCGCAGGCAACCCGCCCGAGACCGCGACCACCACGCGCCCGGCCAGCCACAGACAGGCCAGCCCGCCCAGCCGCCAGCCGACAATGGGCAGCCGCCCCGTCCAGTTCGGCACCGCCGTCAGCAGGAACCCCGCCACCACCGCGCCCAGATAGCCAAACAGGAATTCATGCGCGTGCCAGCTTGCCGGATCAAACGCCGATGCCAGGCCCGCCCCCCCCGACAGCATCGCCAGCCACAGCCCCATCGCCAGCGCCGCCCAGACCGCCGCGCCGAAAAAGAACGGACGGAACCCGAAGCTCAGGATCGCCGGGCCGGTCCAGGCGCGCATCTTTTCCGAGGTTGTGCTCATGATCGGTGTTCCTTTGCCCTCTCAGGCCGTCGCCGCCCGCGCGATCCGGCGATAGCCGGCCGTGCCATGATAGAATCCGTTGCTGAACTCCGTGCCCTCGCAGAGCGCGGCAAGGCGCGCATCGCCCTCGGTCACCGATGACAGCCGCCCCTCCAGCAGGTCGCGGAAAACCTCCGCCACCGCCACCATGTCCACCACCTGCGGCATGAGCCGCAGATGGGTCACCCCGTCGGCCACAAGGCGGGGGGTTTCGGGCAGCAGATCGACATAGCTCTCGGATTGGGTCTGGATGCCGTTCACCCGCAGGATCGGCGCATCGTCGCGGGTGCGCAGCGGCATCCCGTCGGGATCACTCTCGCAGACGAACTGGCAGTTATCCTTGGTCCGCCCATGGGCGCGGGCGTGGTAACAGCGCGCCGAGACGGCGAGCGACGCGCGCCCGAACACCTGCACCTCGACCCCCAGCCCCAGGTCGCGCGCCGCAGCGGCGGCAATGGCAATCGCCTCGCCCGGCAATTCGGCGGGCAGGCAGATATGGGTGGCCCCCTGCCCCGCCATCCAGGCAATCGTCGCCTCGTTATAGGCATTCATGAACGGGCCGATACGGTGCGGGCGGGACCCGCGCGCATAAAGCCCCGCCGCGTTGTTGATCTCGATCTCGGGCGCGTCCATCGCCGCCAGATCGGCGGTCGCCTTGCGCTCGCGCCTGAGCATCACCTCCGCGAGCGTCGAGACGATCACCCGCTTGCCCGCGCGTTCCAGCCGCGCGATGGTCTGCGGCAGGTCGGGTTCGTGAAAGGGCGCGCGCTTGGAGCAGATCACCTCGCCAAGATAGACCTCGTCCACCGGGGCCTCGTCGGCGATGCGGGCATAGAAATCGCGGCGCGTCTCGGCAGACCAGTGACAGGCGATCGGCCCCAGCGTCAGTTTCGTCATTGTAATCACCGCCATTTCTTGGTCTCGAACGCGCCCTGCGTCTGTTTCTGCCCCTCGGTCAGCGCGACCAGATCGGCGATATTGGCCTCGCGCCCCGCGCGGATATCATCGACCGCCTGCCGGAACGCCCGGACCACGCCCCGCACATAGGACTTCGACCGCTGCCGCCCCTCGATCTTGAAGGCATGAACGCCCGCCTCGATCAACTCGGGCAGCAGGCGCGACAGGTTGAGGCTCACCGGTTCCTCGAAGGCGTAATAGCCCTCGGGCCGGTGCGGCGCGGTGTAGCGGCCCTTGCAGATCGTGGGATAGCCCGCCTTCTCCTCCGGGCCGAAACAGTCGATGGTAAATCCCGCCAGCCGCGACGACATCGAGCCATCGGCGTGGCGGGCATAGTCCACCTGCTCGGCGGGCGAACAGACACCATCCATATTGGTGGACTGGCCGGTGAGGTAATTCGTCAGGCTGCACCGCCCCTCGACCATCAGGCCGTGATTGCCAAAGATGAAGGTCTCGATCTCGCAGGGAATCTCGCCCCGGATCTGGCGGATTTCGGGGATCGTCAGGATGCGCGGCAGCACCACGCGCTTCACCCCGAAGCTCTCGCAATAATAGCGGATCGCCTCGGGCGAGGAGGCGGCGGCCTGCACCGACAGGTGCAGGCGCATCTGCGGATGGGTGCGCGCGATGTAATCGGCCACCCCCATATCGGCCACGATAAAGGCATCGACCCCCAGCCGCGCGCCGGTATCGGCGGCGTGGCGCCACAGATCCACCTTGCCCGCGGGCGGATAGGTGTTGAGCGCCAAGAGCACCTTGGTGGCGCGCGCATGGGCATAGGCCACCGCCTCGGCCAGCTCATCGGGGGTGAAATTCAGCCCCGGAAAATTGCGCGCATTGGTGGCATCCTGAAAGCCGCAATAAACGGCATCGGCCCCGGCATCGACGGCGGTGCGCAGGGCGGCGGGCGTGCCCGCAGGGCAGATCAGTTCGGCAAGGCTCATGCGGTTTTCCGTTCGTAATCATGGCTATAGGCGCGCCGGAGCCGCGCAAGCACCGCCCGGCCCGGCACCCCGAACATGGCGGCGGCTTCCTCGGCGATGGAGCCGTCAACATCATCAAGCGCGTTGCGCAGGCGCACCACCGCCTCGGTGTCGCCGCTTACCTCCAGATCGCGCGAAAAGAACGCGGCATCGCCGTCTTCCTCGGAATCCATCAACTCCAGCAGCAGCAGGAACCGCCCCCGGATCACCGCCCCCGCGCGCGGCGCAGCATCGCGCGGCACGGCGCGAAAGATGAGCGCGGCAGGGTCGGGCCGCAGGTGCAGCGCAAAAGGCAGATCGACCGGGTCGATCAGGAAATCGGTGCGCTGATGCGGCCCCAGCCGCGCGAAAAGCTGCGGATGGCGCGCCGCGATCCGGCGCACCGTGCGCGACAGAAGCGGCTGAACCACGCCGCAGGCCAGCCGCGCAATCACGCCGCTGCCGGGCACTCGGATCGGGGGGGCGGTATCGGTGCCGGGGGTCATGGCGCTTGGGTCCTTTCTGCGGGCACGCCATCCTCGGTCACGATCAGATCAAGCGGGATGTCATGCGGTTGCGGGTAGATCGTGGGGAGCTGCGCGGCGGTCAGCGCAATGCCAATGGCCAGCGGGCGCGGGGCGCACGCGGCCAGCGTGCGATCGAAATACCCCCCGCCCCAGCCCAGCCGATAGCAATCGGCACTCCACCCAAGGCAGGGGGCCAGCGTGATATCGGGGGCCAAGGCGTCGGCCTCGGGCGGCGGCACCGGGATATTCCAGTCGCCGCGCTGCATCTTTGTCTCTGGCGTCCAGCGGCGAAACACCAGCGGTGCGGCGCGCCTCTCGACCACCGGAAGGGCGATGGTCACACCGGCGCGGTGCAGCGCCTTGAGCATGGCGCGCAGGTCCGGCTCGCCCTTGATCGGCCAATAACCCGCCAGCACCACACCCGGCCCGATGCCCCGCGCGTCGAGCACGCGCGACAGGTGTCGCCCGATCCGCGCGGATACCTCCGCCCGCCCGGCCTGCCCCAGCGCATCGCGCAATCCGGCCAGCCGCAACCGCTCTGCCCGGCGCCAGCGCGCCACGTCGCGCGCCTGAACCGGGTCGGTGCCCAAGGGGTCGAAATAGGCCGGGTCCACCTCGGCGGCCATGCAGGGCGGCGAGGCATATGTGCGGTGCCCGCTCATGGCCAGAGCCCGGCGGCGGCACGCCCCGCCCCGTGGCCCGCTGCGTGCCTGCACGGCGCTGCGGTGCTGCCCTCGACGGTCATGCCCGGCCCTTTCCCCTTGCGACTCATCCCACCGGAACGAAAAATCGTTCGGTTTGCACGCTATTCCGTTTATATGCGCATTGCAAATACCAGATCAGGATCGCGACCATGCGCCTCACCTCCTTCACCGATTACGGGCTGCGCGTGCTGATGCGCCTGGCGGGCGCGCCCGACCGCGCCTTTACCACCGCCGCGCTTGCCGCCGAATTCCGCGTGTCGCGCAACCACCTGGCCAAGGTGGTCTCGGCCCTCGCCGCGGCGGGCATTCTGGATACACGGCGCGGCGGCGGCGGCGGTGCGATGCTGGCGGTGCAGCCCGAGGATATCCGGCTGGGTGATGTGGTGGCGATGCTCGAGGCCGATCAGGCGCTGGTGGAATGTTTCGCGAGTGGCGGCAATGCCTGCACCATGATGCCACAGTGCCGCCTCAAGACCCGGCTGGCGCAAGCCCAAGCCGCCTTTATCCGCGATCTCAACCAAAGCACGCTCGCCGATTGCGTCTATCGCCCCGATCCCGCCTGAGCGGGCACCCACGTTCCCCCCTTTCGCGCAGGCAGCGCCCGCAGTATAGAACCCGCAGCCAACAGCGGAGGCCCCATGCGCAACGCCACCATCACCCGCAAGACCGCCGAGACCGATATCAGCGTCGACATCGCGCTGGACGGCACCGGCAGCTATGACAACCGCACCGGCGTGGGGTTTTTCGATCACATGCTCGATCAACTGGCGCGCCATTCGCTGATCGACATGGTGGTGCGCTGCGCGGGCGATCTGCATATCGACGATCACCACACGGTCGAGGATGTGGGCATCGCGCTCGGTCAGGCGCTGGCGCAGGCGCTTGGCGACAAGCGCGGCATCCGCCGCTACGGGGCCTGCCTCTTGCCGATGGATGATGCTCTGGTGCGCGCCGCGCTCGATCTGTCGGGGCGGCCTTATCTGGTGTGGAACCTGGCCCTGCCCACCGACAAGATCGGCACGTTCGATTGCGAGCTGGTGCGCGAGTTCTTTCAGGCTTTCAGCACCCATGGCGGCATCACGCTCCATGTCGAGGCGCTGGCGGGGATCAACAGCCACCATATCGCCGAGGCCGCGTTCAAGGCCGTGGCGCGCGCCCTGCGCGAGGCGGTGGAGCACGATCCGCGCAAATCCGATGCGATCCCCTCCACCAAGGGAAGCCTGTAACCCATGACCACCGTCATCGTCGATTACGAGAGCGGCAACCTGCACTCGGCCGAGAAGGCGTTTCAGCGCATGGCCACCGAGACCGGCGCAGGCGCGGTGATCGTGAGCGCCGATCCCGACACGATCGCCCGTGCGAGCCGCATCGTGCTTCCGGGCGACGGGGCCTTTCCCGCCTGCCGTGCCGCGCTTTTTGACCATCGCGGCGTCTATGAGGCCATCGAGGAGGCGGTGCGCCACCATGCCCGCCCGTTCCTTGGAATCTGCATCGGGATGCAGATGCTGGCCACGCGCGGGATGGAATACGAGGATACACCCGGTTTCGACTGGATCGCCGGCACGGTGGCGCATATCACCCCCGCTGATCCGGCGCTCAAGGTGCCGCATATGGGATGGAACGATCTGGTGATCGACCATGCCCACCCGGTGCTCGACGGGATTTCAACCGGCGATCACGCCTATTTCGTGCATTCCTATCATTTCGAGGTGGCCGACCCCGCGCATCGCCTTGCGCATGTCGATTATGGCGGCGACATCACTGCGATTGTCGGGCGCGACACGGTGCTGGGCACCCAGTTCCACCCCGAGAAAAGCCAGGCCACCGGCCTGCGCCTCATCGCCAATTTCCTGGCGTGGCGGCCCTGACGGCTATTTCACCCGCTGCCAGGTGCCGTCATCGCGGCAGATGCCCAGCACGCAGCCGCTGACCTTGAGCGTGTCGCCATTGAGTTGCAGCCTGGAATTACAGGTCTTGCCGCGATCCGGGCTGTAGACCTTGCCCTTGCAGGCCCCGCCGCCGGTGGGCACCGTCTCGGAGATGATGTTGCGCCCCGATAGTCTCGCTCGTGATCTCCTGACCGGCGGAATTGCAGGATTTGACCGGCTTGCCGCAGATCGTGGTGCCGTGCGGACAAATCAAGCCTGACGTGGGGTCGCGTTGCAAATCCCGCGCCGCCCCGGCATAAGCGCGCCACACAACCCCCGAAAGGCCTTGCCGATGATCCTCTATCCCGCGATTGACCTCAAGGATGGCCGCGCCGTGCGCCTGTTGCGCGGCGATATGGAAAAGGCCACCGTCTTCAACGAAGACCCGGCGGCGCAGGCGGCAGAATTCGTGGCGGCGGGCTGCGAATGGCTGCACCTCGTCGATCTCAACGGGGCCTTCGCCGGGGCACCGGTCAATGCCGCCCCGGTCGAGGCGATCCTAGCCGCCACCCGCGTGCCCGCGCAGCTTGGCGGCGGCATCCGCGACATGGCCACCATCGAGGGCTGGCTTGCCAAGGGGCTGGCGCGCGTGATCCTTGGCACGGTGGCGGTGGAGAACCCGGCGCTGGTGCGCGAGGCGGCGCGCGCCTTTCCGGGGCAGGTGGCGGTGGGCATCGACGCGCGCGGCGGGCGCGTGGCCACCAAGGGCTGGGCCGAGGAGACGGATGTGAATGCCACCGATCTGGCGCGGTCCTTTGAGGATGCGGGCGTGGCGGCGATCATCTATACCGACATCAACCGCGACGGCGCCATGCAGGGCCCGAATGTCGAGGCCACGGCAGCGCTGGCGCGGGCGGTGGCGATCCCGGTCATCGCTTCGGGCGGCGTGTCGTCGCTCGAGGATCTCATCGCGCTGCGCGATACCGGCGTCATCGCGGGCGCGATCTCGGGTCGCGCGCTCTATGACGGCGCGCTTGACCTGCACGCGGCGCTTGCCGTGCTGGCAGGCTGAACGCCGCGATGCGCAGCGCCTTCAAATTCTGCGTCATCCTGATCGGCATTGGCCTCTTGCCCGTCTTTTCAGTAGCGAGCGCCGCGATGATCGCCAACGCCGCAGGCTGCACGCTTCATGAAGGATCGGTCAACCCCTGCGTGATCGCCGGTATCGACTGGGGCACCGCTCTCTACATGATGGGGGTTCTCGGCTGGCTCATGCTCCTGTCGCTTCCGCTTGCCGCGATCGGCGGTATCGGCCTGATCGCGACTGCCCTGATCGCCGCAACCCGCTGGCTGCGTGCCCGCCGCTGAGCGACTACTCGGCCGCGGCAGCGGTGAGTTTGCCAAGCGCGCCCGCCATCATCTTGAGATACGGCGCATCATCGGAAATCTTCAGGTCGTCGAACATGTCTTCGGGGTCCTGATAGGCGATCCAGACCTGCCCCTCGGCATCCTCATATACCAGCACGCGCAGCGGCAGAAAGAGGCCCGCGCGCGGATCGTCCTGCATCGCCGCCGTGCCCATCTTCGGATTGCCGAAGATCAGCAGTTGCGATGGCGCAAGCGCCATATCCACGCTCGCCGCGCCTGCGGCATGATCGACACGGGCAAACACCGTGGCCCCCGCCCCGTTCACAGCCGCCTCGAGCCGGTCCATGGTGGCGGGCACATCGGCCCCGGCGCGGAGCTTGATGATGTCGTCATCGCCCGCAACTGCGGGCAAGGCCGCCAGTGTGATCGCCAACGCGCTCAGAAATCGTCTCATGAAACCCTCCGTCAATGATCGATGCGAATCTGCATTGCATCCTCTGGCATCCTGACGGATTTGCCCATAGAAACCGCAACACAGTCACCAAACCCGGCGAACCCATGCTCAAGACCCGTATCATCCCCTGCCTCGACGTGGCCGACGGGCGCGTGGTCAAGGGCGTCAACTTTGTCGATCTGCGCGACGCGGGCGATCCGGTGGATGCCGCGCGCGCCTATGACGCGGCAGGGGCGGACGAGCTGTGTTTTCTGGACATCCACGCCACGCATGAAAATCGCGGCACCATGTTCGACGTGGTGCGCCGCACCGCCGAAGCCTGTTACATCCCGTTGACCGTGGGAGGCGGGGTGCGCACCCCCGAGGACGTGCGCGCGCTGCTCTTGGCGGGGGCCGACAAGGTCAGCTTCAACTCGGCGGCGGTGGCCGACCCGGATGTTGTGGCCCGCGCCGCCGACCGTTTCGGCAGCCAATGCATCGTGGTGGCCATCGACGCCAAGACGGTTGCCCCCGGCAAATGGGAGATTTTCACCCACGGGGGCCGCAAACCCACCGGCATCGACGCGGTGGAATTTGCGCGGCTGGTCGCGGCAAAAGGCGCGGGTGAAATCCTGCTCACCTCGATGGACCGCGACGGCACGCGCGCGGGATTCAACATCCAGCTGACCCGCGCCATCGCCGATGCGGTGGATATTCCGGTGATTGCATCGGGCGGCGTCGGCACGCTCGATCATCTGGTGGAGGGCGTGACCGAGGGCCACGCCTCTGCCGTTCTCGCCGCCTCGATCTTTCATTTCGGCACCTACACCATTGCCGAGGCCAAGGCCCATATGGCCGCCGCAGGTATCCCCATGAGGCTGGCAGCATGACGCTCGACGATCTCGCCCGCACGATTCAAACCCGCGCCAGCGCCGACCCCGAGGCAAGCTGGACCGCCAAGCTTCTGGCGAAAGGCCCCGAGAAATGCGCCGAGAAATTCGGCGAAGAGGCCGTTGAGGCCATCATCGAAGCGGTGAAGGGCGACCGCGCGCGCCTGACCTGCGAGGCGGCGGACGTGCTCTTTCACCTGCTCGTCATGCTGCAATCGCGCGGGGTGCCGCTCTCTGACGTGATGGCCGAGCTTGCCCGTCGTCAGGGCATCTCGGGGCTTGCCGAAAAATCTTCCCGCTCAAAGGACTGATCCATGATTCGCCATATCGTGTTCTTTTCCGCCGCCAACCCCGAGGACGTGGATCGCATCCGCGAGGGGCTGATGATGCTGGCGCAAATTCCCCATGCGCGCCATTTCGAGGTGGGGCGCAACCTGCAAAGCGACACGATCAGCGGCACCCGCGTTGATCTGGTGGTTTATGCCGAGTTCGAGGACGAGGCCGCGCTTGCCGCCTACAAGGCGCATCCCGTCTATGCCGAGTGCACCGCCCTTGTGCGCCCGCAGCGCGAGTTGCGCATCGCCGCCGATTTCAAGGCGGGCTGAGGGGCGTCGCGCTTCTGAAATGATATTTGCGGGGGGCCCGGAGCGGACGTTCAGGGCTTGGGGGGCGACGACAACGAACGGGGGCTGATACTGTGCCACGGCCAGCGCGCGCACTCGATCTGCCCGCGCGGGACGTGATCACGGCGCGCGCGCGCGGCGCGAGACCCTATGTGCTGGCACCGTTGCGCAGCGGCGCGGGGCTTGACCGGGTGATCCGCTTCATCGCGGATGAGGGCGGCGTGCCCCTGCGCCCCTGATCCATGCCGCTTGAACACCGCGCGCGATTGCGACATCGTTGCGGCAAGAACCCGAGGCAGGGAGCGCCATGAGCGGATTACTGGCCCTTTTGGATGACGTGGCGGCGATTGCCAAACTGGCGGCGGCACAGCTCGATGATGTCGCGGCGCAGGCCGGCAAGGCGGGATCCAAGGCCGTCGGCGTGGTCATCGACGATGCCGCCGTGACGCCGAAATACGTCACCGGCCTGCCTGCGGCGCGTGAATTGCCCATCGTGTGGAAGATCGCGCGGGCATCGTTTTTCAGCAAGCTGGTGATCCTGCTTCCGGTGGCACTCTTGTTGCAGGCGTTCCTGCCGTGGCTGCTCACGCCGCTTCTGATGATCGGCGGGGCATATCTGTGTTTCGAGGGGGCCGAGAAGGTCTGGCACCTGATCGTGCCGCACAAGGATCACGGGCCGCAGCAGGCGGAAACGCTGAGCGCGGCGCATCTGGAAGAGCAGCGCGTGAAAGGCGCGATCAAGACCGATTTCATTCTCTCCGCCGAGATCATGACGATTTCTCTGGCGCAGATCGACATCGGCAATGTCTGGATTCAGGCGCTGGCGCTGGCGGCGGTGGCGATCGGGATCACGACGCTGGTCTATGGCGCGGTGGCGCTGCTGGTAAAGGCCGATGATCTGGGGATTTTCCTGAGCATGACGGGCCGACTTGCCCCGACACGCGCGCTTGGGCGCGCCATCGTGCGGTCCATGCCCGGCGTGATGGGGGTGATCGCCACCATCGGCACCGTGGCGATGCTCTGGGTCGGGGGCAGCATCCTCGTGCACGGGCTGCACGATCTGGGCTGGCACCTGCCCTATGAGCAGATCAAACAGGTGGCGACCCTTGCCGCCGCGCAGGCGGGCGCGGCCAATGGCCTGGTGACATGGGCCGTGACCGCCGGGCTTGACGGTATTGTCGGGCTGGCCGCCGGGCTGGCCCTGATCCCGTTCGTGACCCGCGCGATCATCCCTGGCCTGTCCTGGCTCTTTCCCGAGAAACCCTGATATCGCGCGCGCCGCCCCTGTCCGCAGGGTGACGGGCTGACCTGCCTCACCCCCGCTCTTCCTGCGGCTTATGCGGCCGGACGGCCAGATCTTCGAGGATCGGGCAATCGGGGCGGTGATCGCCCGCACAGCTCTCGACAAGGTGCCCAAGCGTGGCGCGCATCGCCTTCAGCTCGGCAATCTTGGCATCGACAAGCTCCAGATGGCCCTGGGCGATCCGTTTGACATCGGCGCTGGCGCGGTTCCTGTCCTCGTAAAGCGCCAGAAGCGTGCGGCACTCCTCGATCGAGAAGCCCAGAGAGCGCGCGCGCCCGATGAAGCCGAGCTTGTGCACCTCGCCTTCGCCAAAGCGGCGATAGCCGTTGGTGTCGCGCCGCGGGGTTATCAGGCCGATCTCCTCGTAATAGCGGATGGTCTTGGCGGGCAGGCCGGTCAACGCGGCGACATCTCCGATATTCATCGGCGCGCTCCTATTGTGCGGGCGCGGTTTGCGCCGCGCGCGGGCGGTGCGACGGGGCGGCATGGTCGCCCTCGTCCATCACCGGGCGCAAGCGGCGCAGGCGCAGCGCGTTCGACAGCACAAAGACCGAGCTGAGCGCCATCGCCCCTGCCGCCAGCACCGGCGAGAGAAGCACCCCGAACACCGGGTAAAGCACACCCGCCGCCACCGGGATAAGCGCGGTATTGTAGCCGAACGCCCAGAACAGGTTTTGCCGGATATTGCGCATCGTGTGGCGCGAGACCTGACAGGCGTTCACCACCCCGCGCAGATCGCCCGACATCAGCACCACATCGGCCGATTCAATCGCCACATCGGTGCCGGTGCCAATGGCGATGCCCACATCGGCAGACGCCAGCGCCGGCGCGTCGTTGATGCCGTCGCCGACAAAGGCCACGCGCGCCCCCTCCTTGCGCAGCGCCTCTATCGCCGCCACCTTGCCGTCGGGCAACACGCCCGCGATCACCGTGTCGATGCCCACCTCGCGCGCGATGGCCTGGGCCGTCTCGTGCTTGTCGCCGGTGATCATCGCCACGCGCAGGCCCGCCGCGTGCAGCGCGCGGATCGCCGCCGCGCTGGAGCGTTTGACCGGGTCGGCCACCGCGATCACGGCGGCCACCCGCCCGTCGATGGCGGCATAAAGCGCTGTGCGCCCGCGCCCGGCGAGATCGGCCTCCGACGCGGCAAGCGGGCCGGGCTCCAGCCCCTCGCGGGCCATCAGCCGGTCCGCGCCCACCAGCACGTCACGGCCCCCCACCCGCGCCCGCACGCCATAGCCGGTAATCGATTCAAAACTTTCCACCTCGGCGCGCGCCACCCCCTCGGCCTTTGCCGCGCGGGTGATCGCCTCGGCGATGGGATGCTCGGACTGGCCCTCGACGGCGGCGATCAGCGACAGCACCTCGCCCCGCGCGAACCCGTCCGCCAGCACCAGATCGGTCAATTCGGGGCGACCCTGCGTTACCGTGCCGGTCTTGTCCAAGGCAACCACATCGACAGAGGCCAGGGATTGCAACGCGTCGCCCTTGCGAAAGAGCACGCCCATCTCCGCCGCGCGGCCGGTGCCGACCATGATCGAGGTCGGCGTGGCCAGCCCCATCGCGCAGGGGCAGGCGATGATCAGCACCGACACCCCCGCGACAAGCGCCAGCGTCACCGCCGGATCAGGCCCCACCATCAGCCAGATTGCCACGGTGAGCAAGGCCACCGCCATCACCACCGGCACGAACCACAGCGTGATGCGATCCACCAGCCCCTGAATGGGCAGTTTCGCGCCTTGTGCCTCTTCCACCATGCGGATGATCTGCGACAGCGTGGTATCGGCACCCACGCGCGTTGCGCGAATATGCAGGCTGCCCGCGCCGTTCACGGTGCCGCCGGTCACCGCGTCGCCCCTGGCCTTGGCCACCGGGGCGGGCTCTCCGGTGATCATGCTTTCATCCACATAGGCCTCGCCCTTTGTCACCTCGCCATCAAGCGCGATCCGCTCGCCGGGGCGCACCAGCAGGATGTCGCCGACGGCGATATCGTCGATCTCCATCTCCTGCGTCTCGCCGTCCCGGATCACGCGGGCGGTGCGCGCCTGAAGGCCCAGCAACCGCTCGATCGCCGCGCCGGTGCGGCCCTTGGCGCGCGCTTCAAGATACCGGCCCAGCAGGATCAGCACGACGATCACCGCCGCCGCCTCGAAATAGACCGCGCGCACCGCCTCGGGCAGAAGGCCGGGCGCGAAGGTCGCCACCACCGAATAGGCCCAGGCCGCCCCGGTGCCGAGCGCGACAAGGCTGTTCATGTCGGGCGCGGCGCGCAAGAGCGCGGGGATGCCCTTGGCATAGAACACCCGCCCCGGCCCGGCGAGGATGAGCGTGGTCAGCACGAACTGGAGATACCAGCTTGCCTGCTGCCCGATCGTGCCCGCGATCAGGGCGTGCATTCCGGGGATCACATGGCTGCCCATCTCGATCACGAAGACCGGCAGCGCCAGCGCGGCGGCGATCATGGTCTTGCGGGCGATCAGGCGGGCGTCTTGCTGCTTGCGCGCGGATGCTGATGCGCCCTCGCCCGCCTCCGCGATCCGGGCCGGATAGCCCGCCGCGCCCGCTGCGGCCACCAGATCGCGCGGGGCCACCGCACCCTCGGCATAGCTCACCGTCGCGCTCTCCGACGCAAGGTTCACGTTGACATCGAGAACCCCCGGCACAGACGAGAGCGCCCGCTCGACCCGCCCCACGCATGAGGCGCAGGACATCGAGGCAAGGGTGAGTTTCGTGGTCTGCGTCCGCAGCGGATAGCCGGTCCCCTCAAGCGCCTTCGCGACATGGGCGAAATCGACACCCTCCGCGACATCGATCTGCGCGGACCCGTCGGCAAGGTTGACCGCGACACCCCCGACCCCGTCGATTTCCGCCAGCGCCCGCTCGACCCGTCCTACGCAGGAGGCGCAGGACATGCCGTCAATCGCGATTTTCAGATGTGTCGTGCCCATGAGTGCGGCCCTTCCGTCTTGCGGGGTTTTCTCTTACCTAAGGGTTCCTCCAACTGGAAGGTCAAGATAACACGAGAAGTGATTTCCACCATGCGTTTCGCCTTTGGCCCCCCTGGCCCGGCAACCCGGCGACGTGATTCGTCACGAAAACGATCCCCCGGATCGTTTCGTTTCCCTGCGCCCTATCGCAGATCGCGCGCCTCAGACCCTTACGCCGCGACGCCCCGCCAGATCGGTGAAGAACTGCCACGCCACCCGGCCCGAGCGCGCGCCGCGTGTGGCCTGCCACTCGATCGCCTCGGCGCGCAAGGTTGCATCGTCGATCTCGACCCCGTAAGCATCGCAATAGCCCCGGATCATCGCGAGATAGGCATCCTGATCGCAGGCATGGAACCCGAGCCAGAGGCCAAACCGGTCCGAGAGCGACACCTTTTCCTCGACCGCCTCGGAGGGGTTGATCGAGGTCGATCGCTCGTTCTCGATCATGTCGCGGGGCATCAGGTGGCGGCGGTTTGAGGTGGCGTAGAACAGCACATTCTCGGGTCGTCCCTCGATCCCGCCATCGAGCACGGCCTTCAATGACTTGTAGTGCTCGTCATCATGGCCAAAGCTCAGATCGTCGCAATAGAGCACGAACCGGGCCTCCTGCCCGCGCAAGAGGTTGAGCAACCGGCCCACCGAGGGCAGATCCTCGCGCTGCAATTCCACGATCTTGAGGGCCATGCCGCGTGCCAGAACTTCGGCGTGCACCGCCTTGACAAGGCTGGATTTTCCCATCCCCCGCGCGCCCCAGAGAAGCGCGTTGTTGGCGGGCAGGCCGCGGGCGAACTGCACTGTATTGGCCAGAAGCGTGTCGCGCGCGCGGTCGATCCCCACCAAAAGCGCCATATCCACGCGGCTCACATCCGCCACCGGCTCCAGCCGGTCCGGCGCGACATGCCAGACAAAGGCATCGGCGGCGTCGAAATCGGGCGCGGTCAGCGGCGCGGGGGCCATCCGCTCCAGCGCGGCGGCGATGCGATCAAGCGGATCGGCCATCATTCAGGTCTTGTCCTTGTCATCGTCCAGATCCTCGTCCTCATCGAACCACAGCCCCTGTGCGCGCAGCTCTGCCTCGCGCTTGCGCTCGACGCGCGAGACAAGCTGAATCGACACCTCATAAAGCCCGTAGACCACCACGAAAAGGATAAGCTGGGTGATGACATCGGGGGGCGTCACCAGCGCGGCCAGCACGAGGATGCCCACCACCGCGTATTTGCGCACCGATTTGAGGCCACCCGCGCTCACCAGCCCGGCCTTGCCCATCAGTGTGAGCAGCACCGGCAACTGAAAGCACAGACCAAAGGCCATGATGAATTTCAGCGTGATATCAAGGCTTTCGTTGACCTTGCCGAAAAAGGTTATGCGAATGCCCTCGCTGGCGTCGGGCACCGCTGGCACAGCCTCCGAGCCGACAAGCCCGCCCATAAGATCGGCGATGATCGAGGGCACATCGGCAAATCCGAGGAAAAACGCCATCGCCAGCGGTGTCACCACGAAATGCGCAAACGACGCGCCCAAAAGGAACATCACCGGAGAGGCGATCAAAAACGGCAGGAACGCGTTCTTTTCCTGTTTATAGAGACCAGGCGCCACAAAGCGCCACATCTGGAAGCCGATCACCGGGAAAGCCAGCGCAAAGCCGAACACCATCGAGATGCGAAACAGCGTGAACAGGTATTCCTGCGGGCTGGTATATTGCATCGTGGGCGACGGGTCGCCGAGTTCGCGCAATGTGGCCTCGATCGGGCCAAGCAGGAATTGCAGGATCGGCTCGGCCACGGTAAAGGCCAGCACGATGCCGACGGCAAAGGCCATGACCGACCGGATGAGCCGCGTGCGCAGCTCGGCCAGATGCTCGATCAGCGGCGCGGCGCTGTCTTCAAGCTCGTCATCGCCGCTGCTCATGCCTTGTCCCCGGTGGTGGTGTCAGCGGGGGCCGTGGCGTCCTGTTGCGCGGTCGCAGCGGGTTTCGCCTCGGCGGCCGTCCTCGCCTCGGCCTCGGCCTTGAGGCGGGCATTGGCCATCTCGGTGGTTTTCTCGCGGATCTTGTCGGCGGCGGCCTGCCGCTCGGGATCGAGCGGCGGGCGGGTCGCGCCCTCAATGTCGCGGGTCACGTCATCGGTGGTCTTCTTCAGCTCGTTCATCGCCGTTTTCATCGGGTTGGACGCGGATTTGAACGTTTTCTGAATGTCGCTCACGCCGGATTGGTCGGCGGCGTCATTCATCGCGCGGCTGAATTCGCGCGCCATGCCCTTGGCCTTGCCGACAAACCGGCCCACCGTCCGAAACATGCCGGGCAGATCCTTGGGGCCGACGACGATCAACGCCACGATCCCGATGAGCAAAAGCTCTGTCCAGCCGAGATCGAACATGGAGGTGTCAGACCTTGTCTTTTTCGTCCGCGGGCGTCACGTCGCGCGCGGTCTCGTCTGCCTTGGTGTCCCCAAGCTCCTTGTTGCCCTCGGCGACGCCCTTCTTGAACGAGGTAATGCCCTTGCCGACCTCTCCCATCAGCGAGGAAATCTTGCCGCGCCCAAAAAGCACGAGCACCACCACGGCGATGAGCAAAAGGCCGGGAAGGCCGATATTGTTGAGCATCTTTCTTCTCCCTGGCTCGGGGGGTGTGCCCCGAAACGATCATCTGCCTTATCTAGACATTCACTGACGCCTATGAAAGCACCAATCCGCCCCCGCCGCCACGAATCGCCGCGTTCAATCGCCGCCCTGCGCCTCGGCGCGGCTCTTGCCCGACACGTTCAGCGCCAGCGTGGCGGCCATGAACGGATCGAGATCGCCGTCGAGCACGCCCTTGGTGTCGCTGGTCTCATAGCCGGTGCGCAGATCCTTGACCATCTGGTAGGGCTGCAACACGTAAGAGCGGATCTGATTGCCCCAGCCGGCATCGCCCTTGGCGTCATGGGCCTCGTTGATGGCGGCGTTGCGGCGGTCCAGTTCCATCTGGTAGAGGCGCGATTTCAACGCCTTCATGGCGATGTCGCGGTTCTGGTGCTGCGATTTCTGGCTGCTGGTCGTGACCACGCCGGTGGGGATATGGGTGATGCGCACCGCCGAATCAGTGGTGTTGACATGCTGCCCGCCCGCGCCGGACGAGCGGTAGGTGTCGATGCGGATATCCGAGGGATTGATCTCGATCTCGATATTGTCATCCACCACCGGATAGACCCAGACCGAGGAAAAGGACGTGTGCCTTTTGGCCGCCGAATCAAAGGGTGAAATCCGCACGAGGCGATGCACGCCCGATTCGGACTTGAGCCAGCCATAGGCGTTGTGCCCGGAAATCTTGTAGGCCACCGATTTGATACCGGCCTCTTCGCCGGGTGATTCCGATTGCAATTCCACCGTATAGCCGCGCTTTTCGGCCCAGCGCACATACATCCGCGCCAGCATCGACGCCCAGTCGCAGCTCTCGGTGCCGCCGGCACCGGCGTTGATTTCAAGGAAGGTGTCATTGGCATCGGCCTCGCCATCAAGCAGCGCCTCAAGCTCCTTGGCGGCGGCGGTCTTGGCCAGCGCACGCAGCGCCTGCTCGGCCTCGGTCACGATCTCGGTATCGCCCTCGGCCTCGCCCATCTCGATCAACTCAAGCTGATCGCGCAAGTCCTGCTGGATGGAATCATGCGTGCCCAGCGCATCCACCAGCGCCTGCCGCTCGCGCATGAGCTTTTGTGCCGCCGCCGGATCGTCCCAGAGCGTCGGATCCTCGACGCGGGCGTTGAATTCCTCGAGCCGGTGGCGCGCGGTCTCCCATCCCATCCGCTGGCGCAACAGGTCCAGCGATTTCTCGATTTCGGTCACGAGGGTCTGGGTTTCGGCGCGCATGTCACTCTTTCCAAGGCTTTGAATGCGCCTGATAGCCCAGCACGCCGCGCTGAACAAGATCGAGCGCGCACTCCCGGCCCGGCGGCGCGACTTGCGATCCGGGCGGCAAGGATTACGTTGACGGGTGACCAATTCCCCAAAAGAGGCCCGCGCATGACCCTGCACCTGCCGTTCGACAACAGCTATGCGCGCCTGCCCGACCGGTTCTATACCCGCCAGGCTGCCGCGCCGGTGCGCGCGCCGCGCCTGATCGCGTGGAACGACGCGCTGGCCGATGAGCTTGGTATCACCGGCGGGGATGAGGCGGTGCGCGCGCGGATATTTTCCGGCAACGAGGTGCCAGAGGGTGCCGCGCCGCTGGCGCAGGTCTATGCCGGGCATCAGTTCGGCGGCTTCTCGCCACAGCTTGGCGACGGGCGGGCGCTGCTTCTGGGCGAGGTGGTGGACAGCAAAGGCCAGCGCCGCGATATCCAGCTCAAGGGCTCTGGCCCCACGCCTTATTCGCGTATGGGCGACGGGCGCGCCTGGCTTGGCCCGGTGCTGCGCGAATATGTGATGTCGGAGGCGATGCACGGGCTTGGCATCCCCACCACCCGCGCGCTTGCCGCCGTTGAGACCGGCGAGCCGGTCTGGCGCGAGGCGGGCGCGCGGCCCGGTGCGGTGCTGACGCGGGTGGCGGCCAGCCATATCCGCGTCGGCACATTCCAGTATTTCGCCGCGCGCCGCGATCTCGACGGGCTGCGCGCGCTCTATGGATATACCGTGGCGCGGCATTATCCGCATGTGGAGACGCCCGCGCAGTTGCTGTCAGAGGTGATCGACCGGCAGGCGCGGCTTGTGGCGCAATGGCTCTCGGTCGGGTTCATCCACGGGGTGATGAACACCGACAACACCGCCATATCGGGCGAGACGATAGATTACGGCCCCTGCGCCTTTATGGATACCTATCACCCGGTGACGGTCTATAGCTCGATCGACGCGCAGGGCCGCTATGCCTATGACAATCAGGCGCGGGTGATCGTGTGGAACATGGCGCAACTGGCCACCGCGCTGGTGCCGCTCATGCCCGACAGCGACGCGGCGGTCGAGGAATTCACCGCGCTTGTCCACGCCATGCCCGAGCGGATCGAGACCGCGCGGCGGCGGGCATTCTGCGCCAAGATCGGCATCGCCGAGGCCGGGCCGGAGGAGGCCGCGCTGGTCGATGACCTGCTGGCGCGCATGGCCGGGGGGCGGGCGGATTTCACCAACACCTTCCGCGCGCTGGCCACGGGGCGCGCGCGCGATGAGTTCCTCGACCCGGCGGCTTTTGACGCGTGGGAAGAGGGCTGGCGCGCGCGGATTGCCCGCGAACGCGATCCGCAGGCGGTGATGCGCGCGGCCAACCCCGCGATCATCCCGCGCAACCACCGGATGGAGCAGATGATCGAGGCGGCAGTGGAGGGCGACCTCACCCCGTTCGAGCGCCTTCTTGATGTTCTGGCGCGTCCCTTTGACGACCAGCCCGAGGCCGAAGACCTGCGCCGCCCCCCTGCCCCGTCCGAAGTGGTGCGCGCCACGTTCTGCGGGACGTGAACGCCTGCAAGAGCGCGCGCCTTCATCCGACGAGATGCCGATTAATATCGTGTAAATATGGTGCGGGTGGTCGGACTCGAACCGACACTCCTTGCGGAAAGGGTGTTTGAGACCCTCGCGTCTACCATTCCGCCACACCCGCGCCTGACCTGTCTCTAGCCGAGCGCGCGGCGCGCGTCCAGAGGGCGCGTGCGCGTCGAAAACGCTTGACCGCGATGGGGGTCCATGCTGTTTCGCGCCATCATCTAGCCGGGGATTGCCGATGCTGCGCGCGCTTTACGACTGGACCATCCGCATGGCCGATCATCCACGCGCGCTTTGGGTGCTGGCCGTCATCGCCTTCGCCGAAAGCTCGGTTTTCCCGATCCCGCCCGATGTGCTGATGATCCCGATGATCCTCGCGCGGCCCTCAAAGGCCTGGCTTATCGCCGGGGTGGCGCTGGTCTCGTCGGTGTTGGGCGGGATGCTGGGGTATGCCATCGGTGCCTTTGCCTATGAGAGCATCGGCCAGCCGATCCTTGCCGCGCTGGGCAAGGGCGATGCGATGGCCGCCTTCAACACCCGCTTCAACGATTTCGGCTTCTGGGCGGTGCTGACGGCGGGGGTCACGCCCTTTCCCTACAAGGTCATCACCATCATGTCGGGCTGGACGGGGATGCCGATTGGCACCTTCGTTGCCACCTCGATTCTCGCGCGGGCGTTGCGATTCTTTCTCGTGGCTTGGCTGCTGTGGAAATTCGGTGCGCCGATTCGCGATTTCATCGAGCGGCGGCTTGGCCTGCTGACCATCGTTTTCGTCGTGCTGCTGTTTGGCGGCTTTTATCTGACAAGATATCTGTGATCGCATGACCCGGCAAAAGACGCTCATCATGCTTGCCGCCGCAGGCTCTGCCGCGCTGCTGCTGGGGGCTTTTGCCTTTCAGCACCTGGGCGGCATGGCCCCGTGCAAGCTCTGCCTCTGGCAGCGCTGGCCGCATGGTGTGGCCATTGGCGCAGGCGCGCTTGCCTTCGTGGCCTGGCCCGCGCTCATGGCGCTGCTGGGGGCGGGGGCGGCGCTCGTGACCGCCGGGATCGGTTTCTATCATACCGGCGTCGAGCGCGGCTGGTGGCAGGGGCCATCGGGGTGCAGCGGCAGCCCCATCGGCGGGATGAGCGCCGAAGACCTGCTCGATCAGATCATGGCCGCGCCGCTGGTGCGCTGCGACGAGGTGCCGTGGGAAATGTGGGGCCTGTCGATGGCAAGCTGGAACATGCTGGCCTCGCTTGGCCTTGCGCTGCTGTGGATCATGGCGCTGCGCGCGCGGTGATCCGGGCGGCCCCATGAGAGAGGCCGCGCCCCTTTCGGAACGCGGCCCCGCAACATAGCCCTGTGACGGCTCAGCCGACCAGTTCGAGACCCGAGAAGAAATAGGCGATTTCCGCCGCCGCCGTCTCGGGCGCGTCCGAGCCGTGAACCGAGTTTTCGCCGACGGATTCGGCAAATTCCGCGCGGATCGTGCCGGGGGCGGCGTCTGCGGGGTTGGTCGCGCCCATCACTTCGCGGTTCCTCGCAATCGCGCCCTCGCCTTCGAGCACCTGCACCACCACCGGCGCGCTGGCCATGAACTCGCACAGCTCGCCATAGAACGGGCGCTCCTTGTGGACGGCATAGAAAGTGCCTGCCTGCGCCAGGGTCATCTGGATGCGCTTTTGCGCGATGATGCGAAGCCCGGCATCCTCGAACTTGGCGTTGATCTTGCCGGTGAGGTTGCGCCTTGTGGCGTCGGGTTTGATAATGCTCAGCGTGCGTTCCACAGCCATTTAAGCCTCTTCATATCAGGGTGATACCGCCGGGAACGGCCCCGCACGGCGTGATTGCGGCCCCGATAGCATGGTGCCCCGGCGTTGAAAAGCCGCGATTGACGCCGCCCCCCGCTTGGGGCATCCCCCCCCCATGTTAAGCATCGACGATATCACCTATGCCATCGCGGGCCACCGCCTGTTCGAGAACGCCTCTGCCCTCATCCCCGAGGGCCACAAGGTGGGGATCGTCGGGCGCAATGGCACCGGCAAGACCACGCTCTTTCGCCTCATCCGGGGCGAATTGTCGCTTGAGGGCGGGCGCATCTCGCTGCCTGCGCGCGCGCGCATCGGCGGCGTCGCGCAAGAGGTGCCGGGAAGCGATGTGTCGCTGCTCGATACTGTCTTGAGCTTTGACACGGAACGCACTGATCTGCTTGAGAAATCCACAACCGAGACCGATGGCACCCGGATTGCCGAGATCCAGACGCGCCTTGCCGATATCGACGCATGGAGCGCCGAGGCGCGCGCCAGCGCCATCCTCAAGGGGCTGGGCTTTACCGACGAGGAGCAGGCCATGCCCTGCTCGGCCTTCTCGGGCGGCTGGCGGATGCGGGTGGCGCTGGCGGGGGTGCTCTTTGCCGCGCCGGACCTTCTGTTGCTCGACGAGCCGACCAACTATCTCGATCTCGAGGGCGCGCTGTGGCTCGAGACCTATCTCGCGCGCTATCCGCATACGGTGCTGATCATCAGCCATGATCGGGGGCTTCTCAACCGCGCGGTCGGCGCGATCCTGCACCTGGAGGATCGCAAACTCACGCTTTATCAAGGCGGCTATGACAAGTTTGCCGAGACCCGCGCCGCCCGCCTCGCCGCCGCACAGTCGCAGGCGAAAAAGCAGGAGCAACGCCGCGCGCATCTGCAATCCTACGTGGACCGCTTCCGCTACAAGGCCGACAAGGCGCGCCAGGCGCAGGCGCGGATCAAGGCGCTGGCGCGGATGCAGCCCATCTCGGCCCCGCAAGAGGCGGCACTGCGGCGGTTCACCTTTCCCGCGCCGGAGGAGTTGTCGCCGCCCATCCTGCGGCTGGAGGGGGCGGCCGTGGGCTATGACGGTGCGGCCGTCCTCCGCCGGCTTGACCTGCGCATAGATCAGGATGACCGGATCGCGCTTCTGGGCCGTAATGGCGAGGGAAAATCAACCCTTTCCAAGCTGTTGGCTGGCAAACTTGATGTTCTTGAGGGCCGCGTCACCAAGGCCGCCAAGCTGCGCGTGGGCTATTTCGCGCAGCATCAGGTGGACGAGTTGCATATCGACGAAACCCCGCTCGATCACATCCGGCGGATGCGCCCGACCGAGACGCCGCCGCGCCTGCGCGCGCGGCTTGCGGGCTTTGGGATCGGCCCGCAACAGGCTGAAACCACGGTGAAAAACCTGTCCGGCGGGCAAAAAGCGCGGCTGTCGCTGATGCTGGCCACGGTGGATGCGCCGCATATGCTCATCCTCGACGAGCCGACCAACCACCTCGATATCGAGAGCCGCGAGGCGCTGGTGGAGGCGCTGACCGCCTATACCGGCGCGATCATCCTGGTGAGCCATGACATGCACCTGCTGAGCCTCGTCGCAGACCGGCTCTGGCTGGTCAAGGATGGCACGGTGACGCCCTATGACGGCGATCTGGAGAGCTATCGCGCGCTGCTCCTGAAACCTGCGGATAACATGAAGAAGGCCCCGCAAAAGCCTGCAAAGAAAGCGAAAACATATTCCCGCGACGAGATCGCCAAGCTGCGCCAGGAGGTCCGCACCTGCGAGGCACGGGTGGACAAGCTGATGGCGATGGAAGGCAAGGTCGCCGCCAAGCTGGCCGACCCGGATGTCTATGAAGACCCCGGCACCCTCGCGACATGGCAGCGCAAATATGCCGAGATCGAGGACGGCATCATCCGCGCCGAGACGCTCTGGGAAGAGGCCCTTGCGCGGCTGGAAAAGGCCGGGGGCTGAGCCGCGCGCGGCAACAGCACGCCCCTCCCGACCACGGTGCCGCAGGCCGCATCCGGTCCGTTAGCGCCACCACGATTGCGCGCCCCGCGCCGCTCGCCTAAGAGGGCGGAAACCATCAGGGACACGAGGGAATCCGAGCCATGTCAAAGGCCGCGCAGAAAGAGAAAATCGCCACCGGTGCGGGCTTCATCGCCGCGCTCGATCAGTCCGGCGGCTCGACCCCCAAGGCGCTGCGCCTCTACGGTATCACCGAGGATCAATACGCCTCCGAGGCCGAGATGTTCGATCTTGTCCACGCGATGCGCGCGCGCATCGCGCAGGCCCCGGCCTTTAGCGGTGACAAGGTGATCGGCGCGATCCTCTTCGAGATGACGATGGATCGCGAGATCGCGGGGATGCCCTCGGCGCGCTACCTGTGGCAGGAACGCGGGGTGGTGCCCTTTCTCAAGGTCGACAAGGGGCTGGCAGACCCCAAAAACGGCGTGCGCCTGATGAAGCCGATGCCCGATCTCGACGCGCTTTTGAGCCGCGCCACCGAGGCGGGAATTTTCGGCACCAAGATGCGCTCGGTCATCGACGCCGCCAACCCGGCGGGGATCGCGGCCAACGTGGCGCAGCAATTCGAGCTGGGCCGCCAGATCCTTGGCCACGGCCTCGTGCCGATCATCGAGCCGGAGGTGACCATTTCCATCGCCGACAAGGCCGCAGCAGAGGATATGCTTCTGGCCAGCCTCAAGACCCATCTCGACAGCTTGCCCGAGGGCCAGGAGGTGATGCTCAAGCTCACCCTGCCCGAGGTGGCCAATCTCTATGCGCCGCTGGTGGATCACCCCCGCGTGCTGCGCGTTGTGGCGCTCTCGGGCGGCTATAGCCGTGAAGAGGCCAACGCCCGGCTGGCGCAGAATCGCGGCGTGATCGCCAGCTTTTCACGCGCGCTGACCGAGGGGCTTTCGGCCCAGCAGTCGGATGCCGAGTTCAACGCAACGCTCGCCGCCGCCATCGACAGCATCCGCGCGGCCTCGGTCGCGGGCTGAGCCTCACCCCCCCTGCAAACGCTTCAAGAGCACCACCTCGCTGTCGGGCGTAATCGGCGTGAACCAGCTATCGTTGTAGATGCGCCCGTCGATCGAGACCGAGACGCCGCGCGACAATTCGGGCCGCAATCCGGGGTGGTCGCGCGCCAGACCGTCGAGCAACTCGCGCAGGGTGGTGGCCTCCACCGCCACCTCGCGCGCGCCGCCTGCCAGATCGGCAAGCGACCCCCAGAGCAGCACCTTGACCATCAGCCCCCCGCTTGGATCGCCGCCAGCACGCGCGGCGGCGACATCGGCAATTGCACCATCCGCACCCCCGCCGCCGCCGACACCGCATTGGCCACCGCCGCGAGCGGCGGCACGATCGAGGTCTCGCCCACCCCGCGCACGCCGTAGGGGTGGCCGGGATTGGGAATCTCCAGAATGACCGTGTCGATCATCGGCAGGTCAGAGGCCACCGGGATGCGGTAATCGAGGAAGCCCGCGTTTTGCAGGATACCATCCTCGCCATAGATATATTCCTCGTTGAGCGCCCAGCCGATCCCCTGCGCGGCACCGCCCTGAAACTGCCCTTCGACATAAGAGGGATGCACCGCCTTGCCGGCATCCTGAAACACCGTGTAGCGCAGGATTTTCGTGGCCCCGGTCTCGGGGTCCACCTCGACATCGGCCATATGGGTGGCAAAACTCACCCCCGCCCCCTGAGCGGTCACCTCGTGGTGGCCTGCAATCGGCCCGCCGGTCTTGCTGGCCACGGCGGCGATCTCCTTGATGGTCATGGGCGGGAATTTCCCGGCATTGGGGCCAGCGGGGCGCGCGGCCCCGTCTTCCCAGTCCACGGCCTCCTCGTCGATGCCCCAGATCTTTGCCGCGCGGCGGCACATCTCGCGCTTGGCGGATCGCGCCGCCTCGATCGTGGCCAGCCCCACCGCGAATGTCACGCGAGAGCCATGCGTCACCTCGTTCTGCCCCAGCGACCCGGTATCGGCAATCACCGTGCGCACCTGATCATAGGGGATGCCCAGTTCCTCGGCGGCCATCATCGTCATCGAGGCGCGCGAGCCGCCGATATCGGGGTTGCCCTCGGAGACCGTGACCGTGCCGTCAGGCGTGATGTTGAGCGAGACGCAGGTATCGCCGCCGAAATTGAACCAGAAGCCGCAGGCGACCCCCCGGCCCTGATGCTTGCCAAGGGGTGCGGTCCAGTGCGGATGCGCTTTTGCGGCCTCCAGCGTGGCCTTGAGGCCTATCGCCGGATAGGTCGGCCCGTAAGAGGATTTCGTGCCCTTATCCGCGGCGTTCATCAGACGCACCGCCAGCGGATCAAGGCCAAAGCCCCGGGCCAGCTCGTCAATCGCGCTTTCAATCGCAAAGGCCGCCATCGGCGCGCCGGGGGCGCGATAGGCCGCCGCCTTTGGGCGGTTCGTCACCACATCCCAGCCCACGGTCTTGACGTTTTCCAGATCATAGGGCGCAAAGCCCGACATCGCCCCCATATTCACCGGCGAGCCGGGCCAGGCCCCGCCCTGATAGCGCAATTCGGCAAAACCGGCTGTGATGCGGCCCTCCTTCGTCATGCCGATCTTGACATCAATCGAGGTCGAGGCGGTCGGCCCCGTGGCGCGCAGCACTTCCGAGCGGCTCATCACCATCTTGACCGGGCGACCCGATTTGCGGGCCAGCATCAACGCCACCGGCTCAAGGAACACGGTCGTCTTGCCGCCGAACCCGCCACCGATTTCGCTGGCCGTCACCCGCAATTGCCCCTGCTCCAGCCCCAGAATGGCGGCGCAGGTGTTGCGCACCATGTAATGCCCCTGCGTGCAGACCCAGAGATCGCCCTGCCCGTCCGCGCCCATTGTCGCAAGGCAGGCATGGGGTTCGATATAGCCCTGATGGGTCGCTGCCGTGCGGTAGGTGCGCTCGAGCACACGGTCGGCCTTCGCCAGCCCGGCCTCGATATCGCCATGCCCGAATTCCGCCCGCGCGATCACGTTTTGGGACATGCCCGGCGGCACCGTCTCCTCTTGCCGCCCCTCGTGGAGCACCGGCGCATCGGGCTTCATGGCCTCGTCCACATCCGTCACATGCGGCAGAACCTCATAGTCCACCTCGATGAGCCTCAGCGCCTGCCGCGCCACGGCGGGCGAAATGGCGGCCACGGCGGCAATGGCGTGGCCATCGTAAAGCGCCTTCTCGCCCGCCATGCAGTTCTCCATGATAACGGCGACATGATCGGGCACGGTGCCGAAATCGGCGCGCGTGACCACCGCCTTGACGCCGGCAAGGGCCTCGGCCTTTGACGTGTCAATCCGCTTGATCCGCGCATGGGCATGAGGCGAGCGCAGGATACGCCCCGTGAGCATCCCCGGCGCTACCATATCGGCCCCGAAACGCGCGCGCCCCGTTACCTTGTCGATGCCGTCGGGCCGGTCGGGGCGCGTGCCCACCACCTTGAAGACACGGGGTTTCTTGCTGTCATCAAGCGCCATCACGATGCCCTCCGCATGTCCGCCGCCGTGTCCAGCACGGCGCGGATGATCTTGTCATAACCGGTGCAGCGGCAGAGGTTGCCCGCCAGCCAATAGCGCACCTCTTCCTCGCTTGGATCGGGGTTGCGCTCCAGCAGCGATTTCGCCGCCACGAGGATACCGGGCGTGCAGATGCCGCATTGCAGCGCCGCCATCTCGATGAATTTCTTCTGGAGCGGGTGGAGCTGGTCGCCCGCGGCCATGCCCTCGATGGTGGTGATCTCGCACCCCTCGGCCTCGGCCCCGAGCATCAGGCAGGAGCAGACAAGCCGCCCGTCCACCGTCACCGAACAGGCCCCGCAATCGCCGGTGCCGCAACCCTCCTTGGTGCCCGTGAGGCCCAGCTCGTCGCGCAGCACATCCAGAAGCGTCGCCTCGGCCTCGCAGAGGAATTCGGTCGCGTCGCCGTTGATTTTCGTCGTCACATGTATCCGGCTCATGCCTGTTCTCCTTTCGCGCGCGCCCCGGCGATCACCGCCGCGCGGCGCGCCAATACGCCCGCCACATGGCGGCGGAAGGCGACCGTGCCGCGCTTGTCATCTATCGGTGTCGCGGCCTTTGAACAGGCCGCCGCCAGATCAGAGAGCGCCGCCTCGTCAAGCGCGCGGCCCATGATCGCCTCTGCCGCCGCATCAACGAGAATGACCTTCGGCCCGACCGCGCCAAGCGCCACCCGCGCCGCCGTCACCCGGCCCTCCTCGTCAAGGCTGAGCGAGACGCCGCAGCCCACCACCGCGATATCCATCTCGGTGCGCGGGATGAAGCGCAGATAGGCATCGCCCGAGCGCGGCGCCTTCGCGGGCAGAAGGATCGAGGCGATGAACTCGCCCCGCGCGAGCGCGGTCTTGCCCGGCCCTTTGGGCACGTCGATCACCGCCAGATCGCGCGTGCCCTCGGGCCCCACGATCCGCGCCACCGCCCCGGCGGCGACCATCGCAGGCACCGAATCGGCCGCCGGAGAGGCGTTGCAGAGGTTCCCCGCCAGAGTGGCGCGCCCCTGCACCTGCGTCGATCCGATAAGCCCCGCCGCCTCGACCACGCCGGGCCAGTCGGCGCGCAACCCCTCATGTTCGCCTATCTCGGCACCCGAGACGGCGGCCCCGATGCGCCAGCCGCCCGCCTCTGGCGCAATCTCGCGCATTCCTTTGATGCGCTTGATATCCACGATCAGGTCCGGCTCGATCATCTCCGACCGCAGCCTGACCAAGAGGTCGGTGCCCCCCGCCAGCACATGCGCGCCCGGCGCGCCCGCCAAGGTGGCAACCGCGTCTTCCACGCTCGATGGTGCCTCGTATCGCATGGCTCGATCCTTTCGCTCTGCCTGGGTCGGGGGCGGTGGTGCCCCCCCTGATAGGACCGACTATCGTGCAAACCGCGCGCGGGTGCAAACGGGTTCCCGCTGCGCCTGCCCGGTCGATCTCTTGCGCCAGAAGGACCAGCCCCGCGCCGTCGTCCCGCGCCGTCGGGCGCAGCGGGGCGGCGGTCTTGAAGCGGTGATGCGGCTCCGCCCGAGCATTGCCGAGCTGTGCCACATATCATCCAGTGCAACCGCTGCGACAACGGGATAACGTTGGTGGCCTGTTGCGGACGATGTCATCTTGGCCCCGCGCGGCTCAGCGCATCCTATCGACAGTCCCCAAAAGGCCCCGCCACATCATCACCCCGCCCGCGCCCAGCGGTGCATCACGTCGCCGCCAACGGCCCGCGTCTCGATGAGGTCGAACCGCGCGGCCTCGTCGAGCCGCGACAGGCCCAGCGCGCCCAGACCCGGCAGCCCCTCGGCCCCGATGGCAAGCCCGGCGGTAAAGCCCACAAGCTCGTCCACCAGCCCCGCCCCCACGAGCGAGGCCGCGAGCGCGCCGCCGCCCTCGCAAAAGACCCGCGTCAGCCCCGCCGCGCCCAGCGCGCGCAGCATCGCGCCCGCATCCACCTGCCCCGCCACCACCGCGCAGGGCAAGAGCCGCGCGCCAAGGCCGCGCCACGCCTCGACAAGCGCCCGATCAGGCCCGTCACCGTGGCAGAGCCAGAGCGGCACCTCGCGCGCGCTGCGTGCAAGCTGCGACATCAGCGGCAGATCGAGCCTGCGCGACACCACCACGCGCACCGGCTGGCGCGCCACGCCCATGCCGCGCACGGTCAGCATCGGATCATCGGCGCGCGCCGTGCCCGCGCCCACCATCACCGCGTCATGGCGCGCGCGCATGGCATGGACCGTGCGCCGCGCCTCCGGCCCGGTGATCCACTGGCTATGCCCCGAGGCGGTGGCGATGCGACCGTCGAAACTCGACGCGAGTTTCAGCGTGACAAAGGGCCGGCCCAGCTCGTTGCGCATGAGAAACCCGGCGTGATCGCGGGCCGCCTCATCGGCCAGAACACCGGTCGTGACCGCGATGCCCGCCGCGCGCAGCATCTCGAAACCGCGCCCCGAGACGCGCGGATCGGTATCGTCGAACGGGGCCACGACCCGCGCCACCCCCGCCGCGATCAACGCCTCGGCACAGGGCGGCGTGGCACCGTGATGCGCGCAAGGCTCGAGCGTGACATAGGCGGTCGCCCCGCGCGCCAGCGCCCCGGCCTGCGCCAGCGCCTGTGGCTCGGCATGGGGCCGCCCGCCGGGGGCGGTGCAGCCGCGCCCGACGATGCGCCCGCCCTGCACGATGACACAGCCCACTGCGGGGTTGGGCGCGCATTGCCCCATGCCCCGCCGCCCAAGCGACAGCGCCAACGCCATGAAACGGCGGTCGGCCCCGGTCATGCGCTCAATCTTGCGCCGCCGCGCGCTCGTCGGGGCGCAGCTCGCTTACGAAGCGGTCGAAATCGTCGGCTTCCTGGAAATTCTTGTAGACGCTGGCAAAGCGGACATAGGCCACGGTGTCGATTCGGGCGAGCGTCTCCATCACGATCTCGCCGATCACCTTGGAGGGGATATCGGTATCGCCCATGCTTTCAAGCCTGCGCACGATGCCGGAAATCATCTGCTCCACGCGCTCGGGGTCGATGGGGCGTTTCTGCATGGCGATGCGGATCGAGCGTTCAAGCTTGTCACGGTCGAACTCCTCGCGCCGCCCGTTGGTCTTGATCACCACCAGATCGCGCAACTGCACCCGCTCATAGGTGGTGAACCGCCCGCCACAGTCAGGACAGAACCGCCGCCTGCGGATCGAGACATGCTCTTCTGCCGGGCGTGAATCCTTGACCTGTGTGTCGATATTTCCGCAAAACGGGCAGCGCATCCCCCGTCCCCCTTTTTGTCTCTGCCTCTCGGATGGTGGGTCTGACGCCCGGTTATCCACAGGCACTATAGGACAGCCTCAAGGTTTTGGGTAGGGGGCATTTGCCGCCCCCCAGATCAAGGGGGCACGCGCCTATTTGCACCCGCGCAGCGGGGCCAGGAGCGCGCGCCACAGGCCGTGCCGCCCCGGCTCCGGGTGCCGCGGCTGCGGCGCGCGATGCCGATCGTCGTGAAAGAGCGGGGCCAGGATCGCCTCGCTCAGCACCCAGCGCCCGCAGCGCCCCTCCTGCCGGTCGGCGCGCTGATAGCCAAGCCAACGCTCGAGCGTCGCCCCGCAGGTGATCCGCGCGGCGGGCAGCGGCAGATAAAAGCCGCTGTTGATGCGCAGGCAGATATTGTCGAGATGCCGCGCGACGGGGCGATAGTTCTCGGGCACATGCGGCTTGGGCAGATAGTTGAACCGCTCCGGCGCGCCGTTGAAGAACACGCCAAGTGCGGCGGCAAGATCGAGATCGCGGCGCGCCATGACCCGCCCCAGCCCCGCGCAGGGAGCCTCTGACCAGTCGAGCGCATCGAGCGCCTTGGCCAGCGCCTCGCCCGAGAGGGGATCGAGCGCGCGCCCGTCTGTCCGCGAGCCGCCATGCCTTGGGCGCGCCGAATCCGATGTTGCCATGTCGCGCTATCCTTGAGGGGGGAATGTCTTGGCGCAGGATCGTGCCCCAAGACGCATTTTCTGAGGAGCAATCATGGCAACGTTGCGGCACGGGCACAGGGCGGCGGCGCGTGGCGCAGGGGCCGATTTTCCGCTTTGGCCCGGCGATGCGGGCCGGTATGGTCACCTCATGTGGCCCCGCATCCTCACCGCGCTTTCCGCGCCCAAACCCGCCCCCCTGCCCGAGCCGGACGAGCGTTTGGCGCTTGGGGCGCTGATGGTGCGCGTCGCCAAATCCGACCACGATTACGCCTTGGCCGAGATACAGCGCATCGACCGGCTGCTTGCGGCGCTCAACGGCATCGGCCCGGTCGCGGCGGCACGGATGCGCGCGGATTGCGAGCGGCTTGAACGCGCGGCCCCCGATACCGAGCTTTTTGGCCATATGATCCGCGACCGCGTGCGCATCGACGCGCGCCTCGCCGCGCTCGAGGCGCTTTGGGAGGTGGTGCTGTCGGATGGCGATTGTGCGGCAGAAGAAATCGCCGTGCTTGACGCCGCCCGCGAAGCGATGGGCCTGAGCGAGAGCGACAGCGCGGCGGCGCGTGCGCTCGCCGAAACCCGAGGCCAGGGTTAACCAAACCGCCACGATACCGTCCCGCGAATCAGGGTCTGCGTGGCAGCGCCGCCGCGTATTTCGCGCAATGCTGCGACAATTCCCCGTCTTGGGCGCCACAACCCCCGGCACGCGCATCGCGACACCGCGCCCCGTCATAAAGCGCGACACAGGGTTTGCGCATTCCAGACACAAGGTTGCACAGTCCCGGAGCGCCGGTTTGAGCGCGGCTTGAACGCCCCTCAAACGTTGCCTGCGCAGGGCCACGCCTCGAACGGGCGCAGGCTTTCGCGGAACGTGTCGATGAATTCCAGCGTCAGAAGCGACGGCGCACCATGCACCGGGCGCACCAGCGCCAGACGGTGTGGCACCTCGGGCACGAAAGGGCGATGGATCAGGCCGCGCGCGGCATAGCCCTCGGCATCAAGCGCGCTCACCACCGACAGGCCCGCGCCGCGCAGCACCAGCTCGCAGGCGGCGGTGAACTGGCGGATCTCGATGACTGGCGTCATCGTGACCCCGGCCCCAAGGAACGCCTCTTCGAGCGCGCGAAAGAACGCGCTGTCGCGCCTTGTGTGGATCATCCGCTCGCCCACCAGATCGGCGGGGCCAAGCACCTCGCGCGCGGCAAGCGGATGGCCGGGCGGCAGGATGCAGACGCTGCGCATCGGCACGATCTCGGCCTCGACCGCCGGATGCCCCTCGAACCCGTCGGTGATGCCGCAATGAAACTGTTCGCCGACGATCCACTCAAGGATGCGCTCGGGGCGGTCCGGCTCTACCGTGAGCGTCACGTCGGGCCGGTCCGCCAGGAACCGCGCCAGCACGCCGGGCAGGTGCGATGTGGCAAAGCCGGGCAGGCAGGCGATGCGCAGATGCCCGGCCTTGCGGTCATTGAGGCTGCGGCTCAACTCTCCGATCCGGTCGAGCGTTTCCAGCACACGGTGGATATCTGGAAGCAGGAAGCGCGCCTCCTGCGTCGGCACCAGCCGCCCGTCGCGCCGGTCCAGCAGTGCAAGCCCCGTCTCCGCTGCAAGATCGGCCAGCAGGCGGCTGACTGCGGGTTGCGAGATGCCAAGCGCCTCGGCGGCGCGCGTCATCGAGCCGGTGGCGGCGACACGTTCAAGCGCTTCAAGCTGGCGCAGGCGCAGGCGGGCGGACATGGGCAACTCCGGCAGGGATGACCTGGGATCAAGGTGGCAGGATGTTTATGACAATAATATGATATTATGTTAACACGTCTATTTGCGCGGTTGTATTATGTCAATTTCCGTGTAGCGTAGGTCTCGCGTGATCGCCGTGGCCGACCGGGGATGTCCGGCCGCGCTCGTCTTATGAGAGAGGATACGATGCAGAAAACGGCATTTGGCGCGCTTCTGGCCGCCACCACAGCGCTGTCGCCGCTCGCCGCGATGGCTCAGACCGAAATCCAGTTCTGGCACGCCTTCACCGGGCGGCTTGGAGAGCTTGTGGCCGAGCAGGTGGCCAGTTTCAACGAGAGCCAGGGCGATTACACCGTCACCGCCACCCACAAGGGCAATTATTCCGAGACGCTCAACGCCGGGATCGCCGCCTTTCGCGCGGGCGAGCAGCCGCATATCCTGATGGTGTTCGAGGTGGGCACCGCCACGATGATGGGCGCGAAGGGCGCGATCAGGCCGGTCTACGAGGTCATGGCGGGGGCCGAATTCGATCCCGACGCCTATATCGGCGCGGTGAAGGGTTATTATACCACCACCGACGGGCAGATGCTGTCGCTGCCGTTCAACTCCTCCACCCCGGTTCTGTGGGTCAACCGCGACGCGCTTGAGGGCGCGGGCATCGACCCCGATACCGACCTTTCGACGTGGCAGAATGTCGATGCGGTTCTGGATCAACTGGCCGAGGCCGGGCATTCCTGCCCGCTGACCACCGCCTGGCAAAGCTGGATTCACCTCGAAAACCTCTCGGCCTATCACGACGTGCCCTTTGCCACCAAAGACAACGGCTTTGCCGGGCTTGATACCGAGCTTGTCTTCAACGGCCCGGTGCAGGTGCAGCACATCGCCGCGATGGGGGAATGGGCGAAAGAGGGCAAATTCATCTATGCCGGCCGCCGCAACGAGGCCGGGGCCAATTTCCGCGGCGGCGATTGCGCGCTCTTCACCGAAAGCTCTGCGGGTTATGCGGGCATCAAGACCGAGGCGCAGTTCGATTTCGATGTGCGCCCCCTGCCCTATTGGGACGGCGTCGAGGGCGCGCCGCTGAACACCATCATCGGCGGGGCCTCGCTCTGGGTGATGGAGGGGCATGACCCGGCGGAATACGAGGCGGCGGCGGCCTTCCTCAACTTCCTGTCCTCGCCCGAAATTCAGGCCAAGTGGCATCAGGACACCGGCTATCTGCCGATCACCATCGCGGCCGGCGAGCTGACCCGCGAGCAGGGCTTCTACGACGCCAATCCAGGCACCGATGTGGCGGTGAAGCAGATGACCGCGAACGCCCCCACGGCCAATTCCAAGGGGTTGCGGCTTGGCTCTTTCGACCAGATCCGCGGCATCATCGACGAAGAGCTTGAGGCGGTCTGGTCCGGCGACAAGGACGCGCAGGCGGCGCTCGACTCGGCTGTGACGCGCGGCAACCAGCTTCTGCGCCGGTTCGAGCGCGCCAGCAACTAAAGGCACATGGGGGCGGGCAACCGCCCCCCGGTCCCCCCCATGGAAAAACGTGTCACCTTCAAGGGTTGGCTTCTGCCGCTCTGCCTGATCGCGCCGCAGGTGGTCATCTCTGCGGTGTTCTTCTTCTATCCCGCCGGTCAGGCGGTGTGGCAATCGCTGTTCATCCCCGACCCGTTCGGCCTCAAATCGCAATTCGTGGGGCTGGAGAATTTCGAATACCTGCTGGGCGATCCCTATTACCGCGCCTCTTTCGCCACCACCGCGATCTTTTCCACGCTGGTGACGCTGGCGGCGATGATCCCGGCGCTGTTTCTCGCGGTGATGGCCGACCGGCTGGTAAAATCGGCGGGCGTCTACCGCACGCTGCTCATCTGGCCCTATGCGGTGGCCCCTGCGGTTGCGGGGGTGCTGTGGCTTTTCATGTTCAACACGCGGGTGGGCGTGGTGGCGTGGTATCTGGGGCAGTTGGGCTATGACTGGAACCATGTCCTCAATGAGAGAGAGGCGATGGGCCTTGTCGTCGTCGCCTCTGCATGGGGGCGGATCAGCTACAATTTCCTGTTCTTCTTCGCCGCCCTTCAGGCCGTGCCCCGCTCGATCATCGAGGCGGCGGCGATCGACGGCGCGCGGTTCTGGCGGCGGTTCTTCACCATCGTGCTGCCTCTATTGTCGCCGACCACGTTCTTTTTGCTGGTGGTCAACATCGTCTATGCGTTCTTCGAGACCTTCGGCGTGATCCACACCATCACCAGCGGCGGGCCGCAACAGGCCACGACGATCCTCGTCTACAAGGTCTATTCCGACGGGTTCGTGGGGCAGGATCTCGGCTCAAGTGCCGCGCAATCGGTGATCCTTCTGGTGGTCGTGGGGCTGCTCACCGTGCTGCAATTCAAGTATATCGAGAAACGGGTGCATTACTGATGGCGCGCCAGGTCACAGGCATGGTCGAGCGGCACGGGATGGGCCTCTGGCTCACCCATCTAGTGATGATCGCGGGGGTTCTGGTGATCTTCTTCCCGATCTGGCTGGCCTTTGTCGCCTCGACCGTCACGCAACCCGAGATCGTGCGCCCGCCAATGCCGGTCTGGCCCGGCGACCGGTTTGTGGAAAACTACACGGCGGCGCTTTTCTCGGGCGTGAACGTGCCGGTGCTGGTGATGCTGGGCAACTCGCTCATCATGGCGGTGGGGATCGCGGTGGGCAAGATCATCATCTCGCTGCTATCGGCCTTTGCCATCGTCTATTTCCGCTTTCCGGCGCGCAACCTGTTCTTCTGGCTGATCTTTCTCACGCTGATGCTGCCCGTCGAGGTGCGCATCGTGCCCACCTACGAGGTGATCGCGGGGTTCAGGATGCTCAACAGCTATTCGGGGCTCATTTTTCCGCTCATTGCCTCGGCCACGGCCACGTTCCTATTCCGGCAATTCTTTCTCACCGTGCCGGATGAATTGGCCGAGGCCGCACGCGTGGATGGCGCAGGGCCGATGCGGTTCTTCTGGGATATCCTCTTGCCGATGAGCCGCACCAATATTGCCGCGCTCTTCGTGATCCTGTTCATCTATGGCTGGAATCAATATCTCTGGCCGCTTCTGATCACCACCGACCCGTCGATGAACACCATCGTGATGGGGCTGAAGCAGATGTTCCCGTCGGGCGACGATGTGGCCGACTGGCCGGTCATCATGGCCACCTCGATCCTTGCGATGATCCCGCCGGTGGTGGTGGTCATCTCGATGCAGAAACTTTTCATCCGCGGCCTCGTGGACAGCGAGAAATAGGCGATATGGCAACCGTAACCCTCGACAACATCCGCAAGAGCTTTGGCACCGACGAGGTCATCAAGGGCGTCTCGCTCGACGTGGCGGATGGCGAATTCATCGTCATCGTCGGCCCTTCGGGCTGTGGCAAATCCACCCTTCTGCGCATGGTCGCGGGGCTGGAGACGATCACGGCAGGCGAATTGCGCATAGGCGGCACCCGCGCCAACGAGCGCGAGCCGATGGACCGCGACATCGCCATGGTGTTCCAGAATTACGCGCTCTACCCGCATATGAGTGTGGCGCAGAACATGGGCTATGGGCTGCGGATCAAGGGCCTGCCCAAGGCGGAGGTCGCCGCCAAGGTGCGCGCTGCGGCAGAGCTTTTGCAACTGTCGGAGCTGCTGGAGCGCAAGCCCCGGCAGCTTTCGGGCGGGCAGCGGCAGCGCGTCGCCATGGGCCGCGCCATCGTGCGTGAACCCAAGGTGTTTCTCTTTGACGAGCCGCTATCGAATCTCGATGCCAAGCTGCGCGTGCAGATGCGACTTGAGATTCGCGAGTTGCAGGCCAAGCTGGGGATCACCGCGCTTTACGTGACCCACGATCAG
Organism: Roseovarius sp. UBA6217; assembly: GCA_002421985.1. Classification (GTDB taxonomy): domain Bacteria; phylum Pseudomonadota; class Alphaproteobacteria; order Rhodobacterales; family Rhodobacteraceae; genus Roseovarius. The sequence goes on from DISF01000043.1 coordinate 45,641, forward strand.
GTCGAGGCGATGACCATGGCCGACCGGATGATCGTGATGAATGAAGGCCGCGCCGAACAGATCGGCACGCCTCTGGATGTCTACGAGCGCCCCGCGAGCCTTTTTGCCGCGCAGTTCATCGGCAGCCCGTCGATGAACGTGATCGAGGCCGAGGGGCGCGAGGACGGGATGCATGTCGGGGATATGCTGCTGCCCAACCCGACCGGCGCGCGCGGCCCGGTCATGCTCGGGCTGCGCCCCGAGCATCTTGTGCCCGCGCCCGACGGCCCGCTTGCTTTGCGGGTCTTGCTGGCAGAGCCATTGGGAGCCAATACGCTCTTGCATGGAATGCTTGCGGGCGGCCAGAACTTTACCGCAAGCCTGCCCGGCGTGCACACCACTGGCGGGGCCGAGGTGCTGCACCTGGGCATTGCACCGGAGAAGATGCACGTTTTTGACAAGCAAACCGGGCGGCGGCTGGGGTGATCGTGGTCTGTTATTATCATTCGACATGATGCGCTGAGCCGCGCGGTGCCCGACCGCGGGTGGGCGCTGCAACGGTTGTGGAATGCGTTTTATGGTGCCGAATACTTGAGCGATTGTGCGGATTGCACCGTAGCAAAAGCGCCCGCCCGTCCGGGCGGTCGGGCGCTCGCGCGGCGGTGCCTGCGGCACATTGATTCCGCGCGGGGAAGGATTGCGAACGCCCCCCCGCCCCGCCTATGCGCCCGTCTCACCCTCTGCCTCGGCCTCGATCCGGGCGCGCTCGGCATCGCTTTCATAGCTGGCCCAGGGCCGCGCGCCGCCGGTGGGCGGCAGGTCTTCGGGCTTGTGGAGCAGGTGCAGATGCGTCTTGGCAATGAAATGCCCGGTAATCGGCGCGGTGAGGAACAGAAACAACGTGATCATCAACTCGTGAAACGAAAACTGCCCGACGATGAAATAGAAATACAGCATCGACGCGATCAGCGCGCCGCCCACCCCCAGCGTGGTCGCCTTGGTGGGCGCGTGCAGCCGCATCATCGGATCGGGCAGCTTGATAAGGCCAAAAGAGCCGACCAGCCCGAACACGCCGCTGATGACAAGACAGGCGGAAATCGCGATCTCGGCAAGCATGGCAGCGCCCCCTATTCGATGATGTCGCCGCGCAACAGAAAGCGCGTGTAGGATACGGTTGAGATAAAGCCGGTCATGGCGATAATCATCGACGCCTCGAAATACATCGTGGTGCCCTTGAGGATACCGAAGAGCGCCAGAAGCGCGATAGCATTGATGACCATCGTATCCAGCGCAAGGATGCGGTCGCCCAGGCTTGGCGCCCATATAACCCGGTAGGCATTCATCAAAAGCCCCAGCCCGAAACAGGCAAAGGCAAAGCTGAGCGCGGCCCCGATCATTCGAATATCTCCTTCAGCCGGGCCTCGTAGCGGGCCTTGATCTCGTCGCGCACGGCGTCGGGGTCGGGCGCGTCGAGGCAATGAACCAGAAGGCTACGCCCGTCGGCGCTCACATCGCTCGACACGGTGCCGGGCGTCATGGTGATCGTGCCCGCCAGAACCGTGATCGCCTCTGGCGTGCGCAGATCGAGCGGGATGGCAATCCAGGCGGGATGCGTGTTGGCGTTGGATTTGAACAGGATCACCCAGGCGACCTGCACATTGGCCACGCAGATATCCCACAGCACCACAAGCACGTATTCGACGATCCGCGGCCAGCTTCGCAGCTTGGGCCGGTTGGGCCAGTAGGGCGAGGTGATGAGCGGGATGATCACCCCGAGAATGGCACCAAGCACGAGGTTGCCCACCGTCACCTTGTTGACCAGCATCTGCCAGACCACGATCAGCAAGAGCGTCAAAAGCGGATGGGGAAGGATCTTGTGCAGCATGTCGTGTCCCTCCCTCAACCCTGCCCCAAAACGGCGGCGATATAGGCGGCGGGCGCGTGCATCTGCGCCGCCGTCGCCTCAAGATAGCGCATCACCGGCCCGGCAAGAACCGCGAGCATCCCCACCCCGGCAAGCAGTGCGAAACACGCCACCAGCGGCAGCGCCGGTTGCGGCGCGGGGGAGGAGTCTGCCCCGTCAAGCTTCCAGAACACCACACTGCCCGCCTGCGCAAATCCCAGCACCGCCACCAGCGAGGTGGCCAGCACCGCGCCCCAGATGAGCCAGACATCCGCCATCTCGCGCGTGGCGTCCAGCACCAGAAGCTTGCCGACAAAGCCCGAGAGCGGCGGCAGCCCGGCGGTGGCGATAGCCGCGCCGAACCACAGTGCCGCCAGCATCCCGTGCTGTGCCATGCGCGGCCCCGGCACCAACGCGCCACCCAGCGCCCCGCGCCGCGCGCGCACCAGATCGACCACGAGGAACAGAAGTGCCCCTGCCAGGGTCGAGTGGATGGTGTAATAAAGCGCCGCCGCCGTGCTCTGCGGCGTGAACACCGCCACCGCGATCAGCAGCGTGCCCATCGAGCCGATGGCGGCAAAGGCCGCCAGCCGCCCAAGCCTCTTCGCGCCCAGAATGCCGATCATCCCCACCGCCAGCGTCGCGAGCGCGCCAAAAAGCAGCACTTCGTCGATCAGGTCGGCGGTGACATCCAGATCGGGGCCGAAAATCAGCGTGTAGAACCGCAAGATCGCATAGGCCCCGATCTTTGTCATGATGGCAAAGAGCGCTGCCACCGGTGCCGGGGCCTCGGCATAGGTGTTGGGCAGCCAGAAATGCAGCGGCAACAGCGCCGCCTTGACCGCAAAGACCAGAAACAAAAGCATCGCGCCCACCCGCAGAAGCGCGCTGTCCTCCACCGGTATCTCGGCGGCGCGCACCGCCAGATCGGCCATGTTGAGCGTGCCCGTCACCGCATAGATGGTGCCCAGCGCGAACAGGAACAGGGTCGAACCAAGCAGGTTGTAGATGACATATTGCACCCCCGCCTTGAGCCTGCGCGCGCCCCCCGCATGGATCATCAGCCCGTAAGAGGCGATGAGCAGAACCTCGAAGAACACAAAGAGGTTGAACGCGTCGCCGGTGAGGAACGCGCCGCAGATTCCCATGAGCTGAAACTGCCACAGCGCGTGGAAATTGCGCCCCCGCTGATCCCAGCCGGTGCCGATTGCGTAAAGCAGCACCACGAGCGCCAGCACCGCCGTGAGCAGCACCATCAGCGCCGACAGCCGGTCGAGCACCAGCACGATCCCGAAAGGTGCGGGCCAGTTGCCCAGCTCATAGACGGTGATGCCGCCGCCCGCCGCCTCGGCCAGCAGTCCCAGCGCCACCGCCACAAGCGCCACGCAGCCCGCCACCGAGAACACCCGCTGCAACGCCGCGTGATAGCGCATCGCAAGGGTCATGATCGCCGCCAGCACTGCGGGCAGCACAACCGGCACGATGATCCAGTGGCTCATGCCCCGCCCTCCGCGCCGCTATCATCGGGCGGCAGGCACACATCATCGTCGCCCGCCGACAGATACGCCCCGAGCGCCAGCATCACCGCCACCGCCGTCATCCCGAAGGAGATCACGATCGCAGTCAGCACCAGCGCCTGCGGCAGCGGATCGGTATAGCTCTCGACCCCCTTTCTCAGGATCGGCGGCATGTCCACCGCCAGCCGCCCGGTGATGAACAGAAAGAGGTTGACCGCATAGGTCAGCAGCGACAGACCGACGATCACCGGGAATGTCCTGAGCCGCAGCACGAGGTAAATCCCCGCAGCCGTCAGCAGGCCGATGGCCGATGCCATGAGCGCTTCCATGTCAGACCCCTCCCCCGGCTTGATCGTTCTCGCGCGCCGGGTCCACATCCATCGGGTGGATGTTGACCGTCCCGCCCGCGCGCCGCGCCATGCTCGACAGGCTTTGCAGCGCGAGCATGACCGCGCCCACCACCGTCAGGAACACGCCGATATCAAAGGCGATGGCCGTGGCCCACTCGAATTCCTCGATCGGCGGAAAATGCAGATAGCCGTAATCCGAGGTCAGGAACGGCCGCCCCGCCAGCCATGCCCCGCCCCCCGTCACCGCCGCGATCAGCACGCCAAGCCCGATGGTGGCGTGATAGGTCACCCGTTGGCGCGCCTCCGCCCAGGCATAGCCCGAGGCCATGTATTGCATCACAAAGGCGATGGCCACGATCAGCCCGGCGATGAACCCGCCCCCCGGCTCGTTATGGCCGCGCAAGAAGATATAGGCCCCCACCATCAGCGCAATGGGCATCATCACGCGGGTGGCCACCACCATCATGAGCGGGTGACGGTCGCCCGCCTGCCCCTCGGGGTTGGTATCCGGGTCCAGCCGCGAGAGCCTGCGCCCCCCCTCGCCGCGCAGCACCGTATCGGTCAGGGCGAATATCACCAGCGCCGCGATCCCCAGCACGATGATTTCGCCGAACGTGTCAAAGCCCCGGAAATCCACCAGGATCACGTTGACCACATTGGTGCCGCCGCCGCCCTTGTAGGCATTGGCGAGGTGAAAGGCCGAGATGCTGTCAAAGGCGAAATCGCGCACCATGATGGCATAGCTCAGCCCAGCCACCGCCGCACCACCGCCAAGCGCGATCACCCCATCGCGCAGCCGCCTGCCCGCGCTGCTTTCGGCGGGCGTCTCGCGCGGCAGGAAATTGAGCGCGAGCAACAGCAGGATGATCGTCACCACCTCCACCGATATCTGCGTCAGCGCCAGATCGGGGGCCGAGAAATAGACGAATGCCAGCGACACCATCAATCCCGCGATCCCCAGCAGCACCAGCGCCGTGAACCGCGCCCGGTGATAGACCACCAGAAGCACCGTGGCCACCGCCAGCAGCACCCAGCCCACCGCCGGGATCAGCGCCACCGGCAGCGGCGCGCGCGAGGGCGGTGCCATCCCGCCCGCGCTCCACGCCATCCAGCCCAGCACCGGCACCACCACCGCAAAGACGGCGGCGTTGCGCATCAGGCTGCCATCATGCACCCCGTCGGTGAGCATTGTCGCCCACCGCGTCGCCGCCCGCGTCACCGCGTCGAACATGCGCTTTGCCTCGGGGCGCGGCGTGGCGTTCCACATGCCCGTCAGGGGCGCGTGCCCCGCCAGCAGCAGCGCGCCGCCCGCCACCGCGATCACCGACATCCAGAAGGCGGGCACCAGCCCGTGCCAGTGATAGATCTTCACATATGGCTCTGCCCCCGTCACCGCCTGCGCCGCCACCCGCACCAGATCGCCGGCAAAGGTCATCGGCATCACCCCGATCAACACTACCAGCACGGTCAGAAACGCAGGGGCCGCCCACATGCCGAAACCGGGATCATGCGGCTCGGCCGGGTAGTCGCTGCGCTTGGGGCCAAGGAACACATGCGCGATATAGCGAAACGAATAGGCGACCGAGAAAAGCGCGCCCAGCGTCGCCACCGCCCCCATCAGCCAGGCGGGCCCGAACCACTGTGTATGCGCCACCTCCTCCAGCATCATTTCCTTGGACAGGAACCCGTTCAGTGGCGGAATGCCCGCCATCGACAGCGCCGCAATCGTGGCAATGGTGAAGGTGATCGGCATCAGATGCCGCAAGCCCCCCAACCGCTTGATATCACGGGTATGCGCCTCGTGATCTACAATACCGGCGGTCATGAAGAGTGCGGCCTTGAAGGTCGCGTGATTGATGATGTGGAACACCGCCACCACTGCCGCCGCCTTGGTGCCAAGCCCCAGAAGCATGGTGATGAGGCCCAGATGCGAGACCGTCGAGAAGGCCAGCAGCGCCTTGAGATCATCCTTGAACAGCGCGATCTTGGCCGCCATCACCATGGTGATCAGGCCCGTCGTCGCCACGATCCAGAACCATTCGGGCGTGCCCGCCAGCACCGGCCACATCCGCGCCATGAGAAACAGCCCCGCCTTCACCATCGTGGCCGAATGCAGATAGGCCGAGACGGGCGTGGGCGCGGCCATCGCGTGCGGCAGCCAGAAGTGGAACGGGAACTGCGCCGATTTGGTGAAACAGCCCAAAAGAATCAGAATCAGGGCGGGCAGATAGAGCGGGCTTGCCTGAATCGCGTCCTTCTGTGTCAGGATCACGCTCAGGTCATAGCTTCCGGCGATGTTGCCCAGGATGAGCATCCCCGCGATCATCGCAAGCCCGCCCATGCCCGTCACCGTCAGGGCCATCCGCGCGCCCTGACGGCCCTCGGGAAGGTGCTTCCAATAGCCGATGAGCAGGAAGGACGAGAGCGATGTCAGCTCCCAGAACACCAGCAAAAGCAGGATGTTGTCCGACAGGACAATCCCCACCATCGCGCCCTGGAACAAGAGCAGATAGGTGTAGAACTGCCCCATCGGATCCTCTCGCGACAGATAAAACCGCGCGTAGAGGATAATCAGAAGGCCAATGCCAAGAATCATCCCGGCAAACAGCAGCCCCAGCCCGTCGAGCATGAAATTGACGTTGAGGCCCAGCGATGGCAGCCATTCGATGTGATAGGTCAGCACCTCGCCGCGCATCACGGACGGCACGCATAGCAGCAAGAGTGTCAGCGCAAGGATCGTGGCCGAGGCGGTAAAGGCGGCGCAGGTATTGCGCCCGGCCTGAATCATAAGCCCCGGCAGCAGCGCGCCCAGAAACGGCAGCGCCGCGATGATCGGCAAGAACACTGCGGCGGTTTGCATCCCGGCCTGCCCCCCTGTCCCGGTCCCGTGGTCCGCTCCTCATGCCGCGACCGGATAACCGGCGCGGGTCGGACCCTCTTGTGTTGTCACGGCAATATAGGGATGCCCCCGCCCGCAACAAGTCGATTCCGACATCGCATCAGGCAGAAACGATGCGAGCGCCGGGGCCGCACGCTCAGATCCGGCCGTCGAACGCGTCGAGCACGGCGCGATAGACCGCACGCTTGAACGGCACGATATGCGCCAGCAACTGCTCCGGCGGCAGCCAGCGCCATTCGGAAAATTCAGGATGCTCGGTGGCGATGTTCACATCCCCGTCCTGCCCGAGAAACCGCATCAGCACCCATTTCTGCTCTTGCCCGCGATAGCGCCCCTTCCAGATGCGCGGCACAAGATCAACGGGCAAGTCATAGGTCAGCCAGTCCGGCGTTTCCGCCTCTATGCGCACCTTGTCAGAGGTCACGCCGGTCTCTTCCCACAATTCGCGCAGCGCCGCCTCGGTCACACTCTCGCCCTTGTCGATGCCCCCCTGCGGCATCTGCCAGGCGGGCGCGTCAGTGTCGATGCGCTGCCCGACGAACACATCGCCCGCCGGATTGGCAAGCATCACACCGACGCAGCGGCGATAGGGCAGGCGGGCGATCTCTTCGGGGGTCATGGCGGTCCTTTCTCCTGACGGCTGAACGCAAACTGCGGCGCGTCCCGGCAGAGGTCAAGGCGCGGGAGACGCCTCGACGCGGCGAGCCTTGTCTTCCCCCGGCTGATCGCGGGGGCCGACGGCGTGGCGGTCTCGGTGCTGCGGCTCAGGGGCTGACGAGCCGCTCCAGCGGATCGTAGCCCATGCCCCGCGCAAAAAAGGCCACGTCGCGCAGGCTGTCGGGCTTGACGCGCAGCGCCGCCATCTCGGCTTGCGTCACCCAGCGGCGGCGGCTCACCACGCCCTCGGGGTCGCGCCAGTCGCCGCACAGCGCGCCGCTGACGACGCGGGCGCGAAAGAACACCTCCACCTGGTGAAATCCCGCCTCGGGCGCGTGGAACTCGTTGACAAGGCAGGGCGCGCCCACCGCGATCACCAGCCCGGTTTCCTCATAGACCTCGCGCATCAGGTTTTCGGGCAGCGAGGCATGGGCCTCGACCCCGCCACCGGGCGCGCACCACAGCGTGCTGTCGGCTCTGGCAAAGGCATTGACCAGGAGCAGCCGCGCGTCCTCGACGATCACGGCGCGCACGGCAAGGCGGGGGGCGGGCATGGGGCGGCTCCGGGCTGCATGGGGGCGCAATCGCGCTTGGCCTACCTTCCACGCGGCTGCGAGCGGTGCAAGCCCCCTGACCAACCAGCCCGACCCGTCGCCGATGACGTGCAGAGCCGCGCGAGTGCCCGACCGCGGGTGGGCGCGGCATCGGTTGTGGGCTGGCGTTTTATGGTGCCAAATACTTTGACGATTGTGCGGATTGCACCGTTGCAAAAGCGCCCGCCCGTCCGGGCGGTCGGGCGCTCGCGCGGCGGCGCGCAAGCGCGCCTTGTTCCGCGCGGGGGACAGGAAGGCGACGGTCCGCTTCGGGCTGCACTGCCAACCAGCCCGACCCACTGCCCCCCCAAGCGAGGGGTTGACCCCGCGCGCCGGGTTGCCGACATGATGCCCGCAAACGCCGCGCCATAATCAAGGAGAGGCTTGATGCCCGATCCCGCCCCCGCCGCTCTGGCCTTTCTGCAAACCCGCCGGTCGCGCCCGGCCAAGACCCTTGGCCTGCCGGTGCCCGACCGCGCCGCGCTGCGCCCGCTGCTCGAGATCGCCCTGCGCTGTCCCGATCACGGCAAGCTCGAGCCGTGGCGCCTCGTGGTGCTGGAACGCGCCGCGCTGCTGCGCCTTGCCGGGCTGGTCGAGGGCTGTGGCGCGCGGCTCGGCAAGACCGGGGCCGAGATCGACAAGCAGCGCGCGCAATTCGCCGAGGCGCATCTCGCCGTGGCGGTGATCGCCTCGCCCCGGCCCTCCGACAAGGTGCCCGCGATAGAGCAGGCCGATTCCGCCGCCTGCGTGGCCTACGGGCTGCTGATGGCGGCGCTGGCGGCGGGTTGGGGGGCCAACTGGCTCACCGGCTGGGCGGCCCATGATGCGGGCTTTGCGCAAGAGGCGCTTGGCCTCGCGGGCCACGAGCGGATCGTGGGCTTTGTCCATATCGGCGAGGAAACCGCCACGCCGCCCGAACGCCCGCGCCCCGACACCGACGCGCGCACCACATGGATGGACGCATGATTTTCGCGGCCTTTCTCAAGACCCTCGGCCAATTGGGCGACCCGCGCTTTCGCCGGGTGCTGCTGCTTGGTATCGGGCTGACGCTGGCGCTTCTGGTGGTGGCCTATGGTGCCGTTATGTGGCTTGTGCAGGCGACGGTGGGCGATACCACCGTTCTGCCGCTCATCGGCGAGGTGACATGGCTGGGCGACCTGCTGAGCGGGGCCTCGCTTTTCCTGATGGTGGTGCTGTCGGTGTTCCTGATGGTGCCGGTGGCCTCGGCGATCACGTCGCTGTTTCTCGACGATGTGGCGCAGGCGGTCGAGGATCGCCACTACCCCGGCTTGGCCCCGGTGGCGGGCACGGGCTTTGGCGAGGCGCTCAAGGACACGGTGAATTTCCTCGGAGTCATCGTGGTGGCCAACATGCTGGCGCTCATCCTCTACGCGATCTTCACGCCATTCGCGCTTTTCATCTTCTGGGGGTTGAACGGTTATTTGCTGGGGATGGAATATTTCACCCTCGCCGCGATGCGCCGCGAGGGGCGCGCCGCCGCGCATCGGCTGCGCAAGAAGAACCGCCTTACGATCTGGGCCGCCGGGGTGCTGATGGCGATGCCGCTTTCGGTGCCGCTGCTGAACCTGCTCATTCCGATCCTTGGCGCGGCCACCTTCACCCATATCTACCATACTATCCGGCGGAGGGCGGGCCCATCCGGTTGAACATGTCGATATCGCGCACTGAGATCATCCCCGACACGATCACATAGGCGCACACCGCCCATATGACGAAGGCGATGCCGGTGGTGATCCACGCCTTTGTCTTCAGGTGATGATGCGCGGGCGATCCCGCATGGGTGCCGGGCACGATGTGGCCCAGATCGCCCTGTGTCTGGATTCGCACGGGTAGCACCACGAAAAAGGTCAGGAACCAGATCACCACATAGAGCACGATGGCCGAGGTGATCCCCATCAGACCTGCTCCAGCTCGGTCAGGGTGCCGTTCATGTCTTTGGGATGCAAAAACAGGACCGGCTTGCCATGCGCGCCGATCTTTGGCTCGCCATTCCCCAGCACGCGCAGACCGCTTGCCTTCAGCTTGTCGCGCGCGGCAAGGATATCCTCGACCTCGTAGCAGACATGGTGAATCCCGCCCGAGGGGTTCTTTTCCAGAAAGCCCTTGATCGGGCTGTCCTCGCCCAAGGGGTAAAGCAGTTCGATCTTGGTGTTGGGCAACTCGATGAACACGACCGTGACGCCGTGATCTGGCTCATCCTGCGGCGCGCCGACCCTGGCCCCCAGCGCATCGCGATATTGCGCGGCGGCGGCCTCGAGATCGGGCACGGCGATGGCGACATGGTTGAGACGTCCGATCATGGGGTTCTCCTTTTCTGGCATGGTGGCGGTGTTATGGCGGCGACAGGCGCGCGAGGCAAGCGGCTGCGCCGCCGCAGCCGCCCGTTAACCGCGCATTCATCAATGACGGGCCATGCTTTGGGCCTGAGCAAGCCAGAAGGGATCACCGTCATGCGCGATCACGACACCCTCGCCCCCCGGCCCGCCGCGCGGGGCTGCGCGCGCCCGCTGCCGGGCATGACCGTCCTCGTGGTCGAGGACAGCCGTTTCGCCTGCGAGGCGCTGCGCCTAATGTGCCTGCGCAGCGGGGCGCGCATCCGCCGCGCCGACAGCCTTGGCGCGGCGCGGCGGCACCTTTCGGTCTATCGTCCCTCGGTGATTCTCGTGGATGTCGGGCTGCCCGATGGCTCGGGGCTGGATCTGATTGCCACGCTCGCGCAGGCGCGGCCGCGCATCGGCGTGATCCTCGCGATGAGCGGCACCCAAGGTGCGGCCTCTGCGGCGCAGGCGGCGGGGGCGGACGGGTTTCTTGCCAAGCCGCTGGACAGTCTTGGCCTCTTTCAGTCCGAAATCCTGCGCCACCTGCCGCCCGATCACGGCCCGCGCGGCCCGCGCGTGATCCCGTTTGAGAGCATCACGCCCGACCCGCTCGCCTATCGCGACGATCTCGACCACATGCGCGACCTGCTCGCCGATACCCCCGACGGCGCGGCGCTGGCCTATGCCGCGCAGTTCCTCTCGGGCGTGGCGCGCGACGCGGGCGACAGCGCCCTTGCGCGCGCGGCCGACGGGCTGGCAGGGCCCGGCGCGGGGGCCTGCCTTGCCCATGTCATCGGCCTCATAGATCACCGCCTCGCAGAGCGCGCCGTGCTCTGATATTGCGGCGTCAGGGGGCGGCTGGGGGGAATGCCGCCATTCGCTTCCTGCCACCGCGCGGCTCATCGCATCACATCGACTATTCGCTCAAGACCAACTCACACCCCACAAACACAGCCCCGCGACCACGCCCGGCAAAGCATCGCAACCCAACCCCGCCTCAGCGGCAGGCCAGCGCGTCGTCGAGCGTCTCGGGGCCGGAATAGTCGCCGATCACAACGCTGACCGCCTCGCCGCCGCGATACCGCGTTGCAACCACGTGCTGCCAGCCGCGCGCGGCGGTGATGATCTCGGGGGTCTCGCCGCAGGCCCGGATGCCGCCGGGGATGACATCCCAGCCGATCTTGTGGTTGGTCAGCCCCGGCACATCCGCCACATGCCCGAGCGCACCATCGCGGAACCGCCATATCCGCAACATCTGGTTAAGGTGTGGGCGGTCGATATAGGCGATTTCCACATGCCCGTCCCCGTCCAGATCGGCCGCCCCGACCAGCGCGAGCCAGCGGTTGCGCGTGCCGATATGGGGGGTCGCCGCGATGCGCCCCTCGGGGCCGTAGACGGCAAGCCGCGCGCCCTGCGTCAGGCTCGATTCCACCACGATGACCTCGGCCGCGCCATCGCCGTCGAGATCGGCCAGACGCGGGGCGATATCCTCGAAGACGAGGCTCTCGGGCAAGGTGATCCGCCGCGTCGTGCCATCGTCGAGCCCAAGCACCAGCGCGCCCCATTCGCCCCCCGCGCCCAGCACCCGGTGGCCGTAGCGGTCTGTCGGATCGGCATAGCGCGCCGCCACCACCGCCTCTGCCACCACCATGCCCGGCCAGAGCAGCGCGGCAAGGATCAGCGCCGCGCGCATCGGCTCAGATCTGCCGCTCGGGCATCTGCACCACGAGACCGTCAAGCGCATCGGTGACCTTCAACTGGCAGGTCAGGCGCGAGCGCACGGGATCGGGTTCAAAGGCGAAATCGAGCATATCCTCCTCCATGTCCTCTTTCGCGGGCAGCTTTTCCACCCAGGCGGGATCGACATAGACATGGCAGGTCGAGCAGGCACAGGCCCCGCCGCAATCGGCCTCGATGCCGGGAATGCCATTGTCGCGCGCGCCCTCCATCACCGTGAGGCCATTGGCCACCTCGACCTCGTGGCGCGTGCCGTTATGCTCGATATAGGTGATCTTCGCCATGATGCGGGATGCTCCTGTAACAACAACTCGAAGGGTTACCTAGTCACCCCCCCTGCCCGAGGCCAGCCCCATTTGCGCCGCGCGGCGAAAAGTCTTGTCGCCGCGCGCATATGTTCTATCTTTGTTCTCATGACGCACCCCCTGCCCCGCCCGCCCTCGGCCCTCATCGCCGCCCGCCTGCCCGAGGTGCCGCCGGGGCGGCGCGTGGCGGTGGCGGGGCTGGTGATCGTGCGGCAGCGCCCCGGCACGGCGCGCGGGGTGGTGTTTCTCACGCTCGAGGACGAAACCGGGGTCGTCAATGTCATCGTCTGGCGCACCCTGTTCGAGCGGTATCGCCGCGCGGTGATCGCCGGGCGGCTCTTGCGCGTCACGGGCCGGGTAGAGCGGCAGGCCGGGGTGATCCATGTCGTGGCCGAGGAAATCGAGGATATCTCGCCCCTGCTCGACCGGCTGGCCGATGCCGATGCCGAGGCCCCGCTTCCCCCGCGCGCGCAAACCGGCTAAAGCAATTCCAGAAAAAGTTGATAGACTTTTTCGGTTCGGAATTGCGCCCCCTCAGGCATTCAGAGCGTTTTGGTGTTTCAACGAAAAACCAAAATGCTCTAGGGTCGCTTCGACAGTCACCACCCGGATCGCCCCACCGCCCATGCCCCGCCGCCCTGTCACCGCCCTCGGCCTCGCGCTCGCGCTCGCCGCCTGTCAGCCCCTGCCCGGCACGCCCACGCCCCCCCCCGGCCTTGCCGAGGCCCCGCCCGGTGCGCCTCCCGGCACCTGCTGGGGCAAGCAGGTCTCGCCCGCCGTGATCGAAACCGTCACCGAACAGGTGCAGAGCGCCCCCGCCGTGACCGATGCCGGGGGCCGCGTGCTGGTGCCCGCGCGCTACGCCACCGAGATCCGGCAAGTCATCGTCGAGGAACGCCGCGTGCGCTGGATCGAAACCCCCTGCCCGCAGATGCAGACCCCCGATTTCATCGCCTCGCTGCAACGCGCGCTGATCGCGCGGGAGCTTCATACCGGGCCGGTGACGGGGCAGATGGATGCGCGCACCCGCAGGGCCGTGCGGCAATTTCAATCCGCGCGCGGCCTCGACAGCGATATCCTCGCGCTCGACACCGCCCGCGATCTGGGGCTGGTGGCGGTGCCAAGGTCCGGCTGAACCACGGGCACGGGGCTGCTGCGCGGCAGGCGACATTGCGGCCAATGCAGGCCAGTGCCCCCGGCCCCACGCCCCGCACAATCACCTGCCGTCAGCCAATCTCGGTCCGCCCCCGCCGATCCACCCGCAGCGCCGCATAAAGCACATGCGTGCGCCAGCGCCCGTTGATCTGAAGATAGCTCTGCGCCACGCCCTCATATTTGAAGCCGCATTTCTCCAACAGCCCGCGCGAGGCCGCGTTCTCGGGCAGGCAGGCGGCCTCGATCCTGCTCAGGTCAAGCCGCTCGAACGCGTGATGCACCACGCCCGCGATGGCCTCGCCCATATAGCCCTGCCGCGCGTGAGCGGCCCCGATCCAATAACCGAGATTACCCACCTGCGCCGGCCCGCGCCGGATATTGTCCAGCGTGATCGCCCCCAAAAGCGCGCCATCCTCGCGCCGGATCAGAAACAGCGGCAGCGCGCTGCCGCCCGCAATCGCCCGCTGCGCCCACCATACCCGGTTGCTGAACGCCTTGCGCGACAGGTGATCGGGGGCCCAGGCGGGCTCCCACGGGGTCAGGAAGGCGGCGCTCTCGGCGCGCAGCGTGCTCCAGGGACGAAAATCCGCCATCACCGGCTGGCGCAGGGTCAGACGCTCGGTCTCGATCCTGACGGGCCGACGCGGCAGGAACAGCATCAGGCCGCGCGCCTCGCATCGAGGCTGGCAAGATCCGGCGCGCCCGAAACCGGCCCGTAAAGCGCCAGCGCCGCCGGTGCCTGCGCCACCGTGGTCTCGGCCACCCGCCGCACATCCCCAAGCTCTACCGCGTCGATCCGCTCGACCACCTCGGCCAGATCGGGCACCCGGCCCCAGATCTGCAACATCCGCGCCAGCCGCTCGGCCCGGTTCGAGGGGCTTTCCAGCCCCATCAGCAGCCCGGCCTTCATCTGCGCACGCGCGCGCTCGACCTCCACGATGCTCATGTCATCGGCGGCGCGCTTCATCTCGTCGATGGTGACATGCGCCAGCTCTGCGGTCGCATCGCCCGAGGTGCCCGCATAGATCGTCATCATGCCGGTATCGGCATAGGCCCCGGCCTGCGCGAAGATCGTATAGCAAAGCCCCCGCCGCTCGCGCACCTCCTGAAACAGCCGCGACGACATCGACCCGCCAAGCGCCGTGGCATAGATCTGCGCCGCGTGAATATCGGCATGGGCGTAATCCGGCCCCTCGAAGGCCAGCGCGAAATGCGCCTGCTCCAGCGCCTTTTCGCGCCGCACCTCGCCACCCGCAAAACGCGCGCGCGGGGCCTCGGCCACGGGAGCGGGGGCCATGTCGCCGAACATATCCTCGGCCATGCGCACCAGCACATCGTGATCCACCGCCCCCGCCGCCGCCAGAACCATCTGGCCAGGCCGGTAATGGCGGTCCACGAACCCCTCAAGATCGGGCCGGGCAAAGCCGCGCACCCGCTCCTCCGGCCCCAGGATGGTGCGCCCCAGCGGGTGATCGGGATAGGCGCGCTCCTGCAACCAGTCGAAAATGATGTCGTCGGGCGTATCGAGCGCTTGCCCGATCTCTTGCAGGATCACGCCGCGCTCCACCTCGATCTCGCGGGCGTCAAAGGCGGGGTTGCGCAGGATATCGGCCAGCACATCGGTGGCCAGCCCCACATCATCCTTGAGGACGCGCGCGTAATAGGCCGTGACCTCGCGGCTCGTATAAGCGTTGATATAGCCGCCCACATTCTCGATCGCCTCGGCAATCTCCAACGCAGAGCGCCGCGCCGTGCCCTTGAACGCCATATGTTCAAGGAAATGCGCGATGCCGTTCTGCGCCTCATCCTCGTGGCGGGCACCGGCCAGCACCCAGACGCCGACAGCCGCCGATTGCAGGCCCGGCATGGCCTCCGACACGATGCGAAATCCGTTTGAAAGGGTGGTCAGGTTGACACTCAATTGGTGATCCGTTCCTTGATAAGGCTCTCGATGGCGCTCAGGTCATTGGCGACCCGCGTCACGCGCTCTTTGCGGTCATACAGGTCCGCCATGCGCGCGGGCAAGGGGGGGTGAACACCGCTTGCCTCCTCCACCGCCGCCGGAAATTTCGCCGGATGCGCGGTGGCCAGCGTGATCATCGGCACGCCGGGCACGCGTTGCGCCCCGGCCACATGCACGCCGACGGCGGAATGCGGGCACAGCAACTCGCCACTCGCGGCCAGCGTCGCGCGGATCGCGGCGCGGGTCTCGTCCTCATCCGCGCGCCCCGAATCAAACACCTCGCGCAGGGCCTGCAACGCGCCCTGGCTCACGGTGAATCCGCCCGCCTTCAGCTCCTCCATCACCTGCGCCACCGCGCGCCCGTCCTGCCCATAGGCATAAAAGAGCGCCCGCTCGAAATTCGAGGACACCTGGATATCCATCGACGGGCTGATCGTCGGGGCCACCCCGTCGGGGCGATAGGTGCCCGTGCTCAGGCAGCGGTGCAGGATGTCGTTGCGGTTGGTCGCCACCACCAGCCTCTCGATCGGCAGCCCCATCCGGCGCGCGATATACCCCGCGAAAATGTCGCCGAAATTGCCCGTGGGCACGGTGAAACTCACCTTTCGATCCGGCGCGCCAAGGCTCACCGCAGCGGTGAAATAATACACCACCTGCGCCAGCACCCGCGCCCAGTTGATCGAGTTCACCCCCGCCAGCCGCACCTCGTCGCGGAAGGCGAAATCGTTGAACATGTCCTTCACGCGCGCCTGCGCATCGTCGAAATGACCGTCAATCGCCAGCGCATGAACATTGGCCTCAACCGGCGTGGTCATCTGCCGCCGCTGCACCTCGGACACGCGGCCATGCGGATAGAGGATGAACACATCCACCGCCTCCAGCCCCCGAAACGCCTCGATCGCCGCCGAGCCGGTATCGCCGCTCGTCGCGCCGACGATGCACACCCGCCGCCCCGAGCGTTTGAGAGACGCCTCGAACATCTGCCCGATGAGCTGCATGGCGAAATCCTTGAACGCCAGCGTCGGCCCGTGGAATAGCTCGAGCAGGAAATGCCCCGGCGCCAACTGCTTGAGCGGGGCCCGCGCGGCATGGCCGAACCCCGCATAGGCCCGCGCGATGATGCCGCGAAATTCATCCTCGGTGAACGCGCCGCCAAGATAGGGCCACATCACCCGGAACGCGGCCTCCTCATAGCTCACCCCCTCCAGCGCGCGGATATCATCGGCGCTCATCTGCGGGATGCTCTCGGGCAGATAGAGCCCGCCATCGCGCGCCAGCCCCGTCAGCATCGCCTCCTCGAATCCCAGAACGGGGGCCTGCCCCCGCGTCGAGATATACCTCATGTTCCTGCCCCTTTCGCGGCGCGCCGCTGCCGCCAGATGAAAGCCCCGGTCATCGCCGCCCATATTGCGGCCAGCGAAAACCATGTGATCGCGTAACTCAGGTGATCGTTCGGGATGTGGCCCGTGTCCACCGGCAACGGTGTCACCCCCGCCTCGGGCGGCGACACCTGCCGCGCCACGATCAAGAGCGGCTCGGTGCCCAACTCCGCGGCCATCTGCGCGATATCGCGCGCGAACCACATGTTGCCCGCAACATCGTTTTCCGGGGTCGAGCTCAGCCTGTCATCGGGCCAGTGCAGGTTGCCACGCACCGTCACCTCACCCTCGGGCTGCGGGATCGCGTCCGCGACCGCGACAAACCCCCGGTCCAGCAGCACGCGTCGCCCGCCCGTCTCGAGCGCGGAGACAAGCCGGTATCCCGGCCCCACCTGCTTGCGGCTCACCAGCACCCGCAACGCGCGCCCCCCGATCCGGCCGGTGGCCGCAACCGGCAAGTAACGATCCGCCCCCGGCGCCACCGCTTCGGGCAGGGCCACCGGCTCTGCCGCGATCCGGGCCTCGATATCGGCGAGCACGCCTTCTTTCCAGGCCAGCCGCTCAATCTGCCAGCGGCCCAACCCGACAAGCACCGCCACACCGGCGATGCCAAAGATCAACGGCACTAGAACGCGCTTTTTCATGATCCGCCTTCAAACGGAAAATGCGGGGAAGGAAAACCCCCGCATCTTCATCTTGCCAAAAATACTCAATGTCGGGTGAGGCTCACACCAGCGATCAGCCACCCCAGACGTAGACGGCCGCAAAGAGAAACAGCCAGACCACGTCGACAAAGTGCCAATACCACGCCGCCGCCTCGAACCCGACATGCTGCTCTGGCGTGAAATGGCCCTTCAGCGTGCGCATCAGGCAAACGAACAGGAAGATCGTCCCGATCACCACATGCGCGCCGTGAAAGCCGGTGGCCATGAAGAAATTCGCCCCGTAGATATTGCCCGAAAAACCAAAGCCCGCATGGCTGTATTCATAGGCCTGGAACACGGTAAAGATCGCGCCCAGAGCAATCGCGAGGGTCAGGCCCCATTTCATGTCCTGCCGGTTGTTCTCATGGACCAGCGCGTGATGCGCCCAGGTGGCCGCGCAGCCCGAACAGAGCAGGATCAGCGTGTTGATGAGCGGCAGGTGCCACGGGTCAAACGTCTCGATCCCCGCAGGCGGCCATACCCCGTCAACCATCGGAGAGTTTTCGCCCATCGGATACATGGCGTGCTTGAAAAAGCTCCAGAACCAGGCGGCGAAAAACATCACCTCGGACATGATGAACATGATAAAGCCGTAACGCAGCCCGATCCGCACCACCGGGGTATGATCGCCGGTCTGCCCCTCATGGACGACATCCGACCACCAGCCGAACATCACGTAAAGCACGCCGATCACCCCGGCGAGGAACATCCACGGCCCCTTGTCGTGAAAGAACAGCACCGCCCCGAACAGCATGACAAACCCCGCCAGCGCGCCCAGAAGCGGCCAGAGGGAGGGGGGCAGGATGTGGTAATCGTGGTTCTTGGTATGTGCCATTTTGGTCTTTTCCCTCGTCGCAGGCTCAGTTCAGCGTTTTGCCGGTTTTTGCGACCGGCGCAAGGGCCGCGTGGCTCTCGGGCAGGTCAATTTCGTGGAACGTATAGGACAGCGTGATCGTGTGGACATATTGCCCCTCGCGGTCATCCACGATCGCGGGATCGACATAGAATGTCACCGGCATCTGCACCCGCTCGCCGGGTTGCAGCACCTGTTCGGTGAAGCAAAAACAGTCGATCTTGGTAAAAAAGCTACCGGCCTCGTAGGGCACGACGTTATAATTGGCGCGCCCTGCCACGGGCCGGTCGGTGGGGTTGTAGGCCTCGTAAAACGCAAGCCCCGTCTCGCCGATGCGGATCTCCATCTGCCGCGCAACGGGCTTGAACTCCCACGGCATCCCGCGATCGCGGGATGCGTCGAAGCGCACAGTGATGGTCTGGTCGAGCACCTTGTCGCTGCCCGCCTCGGCCACCCCGGTCACGCCGCCGAACCCCGTGACCCGGCAGAACCAGTCATAGAACGGGACCGACGCCCATGCCAGCCCGCCCATGAGCACCACCACGCCGACAAGCTGCACCAGGGTTCTGGTTTTCGGATCGAGTGCCATCAGTTCCCCTTCCCTTGCGGTGCCTGCTGCCCTTGCGGCGTGCGCACCGCGAAGCCCTCGTTCGTGACCTTGGCGATGGTAAGGCCAAAGACCAGCGCCACGAATCCCGCCAGCACAAGGCCAAGCCCCAGATTGCGCCCGAACCGCCGCTTGTGCAGCTCATGTTCCTCACGAAAGCTCATGCCCAGCCCGCCAGTCCCAATCCGCGCAGCGCCGCCTCGGCCAGAATGGCGGTGAAATGAGCGAACAGATACCACAGCGACAGCCGGAAGGCGCGCCGTTCCACCCGGTAATTATCGGCTTCGGCCATGGCCTCGTCGCGCCGCCAGATCGCCACCGCGTCGCGCAGGAAGAGCGCGTTGAACACCACCGCAACAGCGAGGTAAACCGGCCCGCCGATCCCGGTAAACGCCGCACCCACAGCCATCACAGCAAGAATCACCGTGTAGGCGAGGATATGCACCCGCGTCGCGCGCTGCCCATGGGTCACGGTCAGCATCGGCACGCCCGCATTGTCATAATCGCCCCGCATGACCAGCGCCAGCGCCCAGAAATGCGGCGGCGTCCACATGAAAATGAGCGCGAACATCAACACCGATTCAATGCTCACCGTGCCCGTCGCCGCCGCCCAGCCGATCATCGGCGGAAACGCCCCCGCCGCGCCGCCGATGACGATATTCTGCGGCGTCCAGCGTTTCAGGCCAATGGTGTAGATCACCACGTAGAAAAAGATGGTGAAGGCGAGGAGCGCGGCGGCCAGCGCATTGGTGGCCAGCCACAGCATCACCACCGACATCACCGCCAGCGTGACCCCGAAGGCAAACGCCTCGTCGCGCGTCACCCGGCCGGAGGGGATCGGCCGCTTGCGCGTCCGCTTCATCAACGCGTCGATATCGGATTCCCACCACATGTTGAGCGCGCCCGAGGCCCCGCCCCCCACAGCGATGAAGAGGATCGCCGCAAGCCCCACCACCGGATGCACCGCCACCGGCGCCGCCAGAAGGCCCACCAGCGCCGTGAACACCACAAGCGTCATGACACGCGGCTTGAGCAGCGCAAAGAAATCGCCAAACCCCGCCTCGCCGGGTTGCGTGGTGCTGGCACTGTGAAGGCTTGCGTCGCTCATGGTGATAAGGCTCTTTGGTTCGTCGTTTCAGGGCCGCCAGGGGGCCGGGGCGCGCCCGGCCCGGCGCACTCAGTCAGCAGCGGCGACCTGCACCCCGCCCGAAAGGGTGGACGGATCGCCCGCATATTCCTCGATCGCACCTTCAAGCCATGCGGCATAGTCCGCCTCGCTCACCACCTTGACGGTGATCGGCATATAGGCATGGGCCTGCCCGCACAACTCCGAGCACTGGCCGAAATAGATGCCTTCCTTCTCGGCCTTGAACCAAAGCTGCGCCAGACGCCCCGGCACCGCGTCCTGCTTTACACCAAAGGCCGGGATCGTCCAGCTATGGATCACGTCCGCGCCGGTCACGGTCATCACCACGACCTTGTTGACCGGCACGACCACGGCGGTATCCGTGGCCAGCAGGAATTCGTCGCGGCTATAGCCCGCGTCGACAAGTTGCGCCTCCACCTCGGGCGTCAAGCGATTGTCGCCCCCCGTCGCGGGCGCGCCGATCATGTAACTGTCGAACCCGAAATCGTGATCGGTGTATTCATAGCCCCAATACCACTGATAGCCGGTCACCTTGATGTTGATCTCGCCCTCGGGGATCTCCTGCTGCTTGAACAGGATCGGCAGCGAATTCGCACCGATGAACACAAGGATCAGGATCGGCACGATGGTCCAGGCAATCTCGACCGGCGTGTTATGGGTGAATTTCGCAGGCGTCGGATTGGCGCGCCGGTTGTAGCGCACGATTACATAGACAAGCAGCGCCGTCACAAACAGCGTGATCGCGATGATGATAACGTTGATCGCCCCGTCAAGCCATTGCAAATCGCGGGCAAGCTCGGTTCCGGCGGGCTGAAACCCGGTTTTGCCCGCGACGGGCGCACCCACAAGCTCTTGCGCACGCGCAGGAAGGGCGAGGATGGCGGCCATGACGGCCATGAGGCTGGGGGTAAATCGCATTTGGCACCCTGGTCGGTTGAGCGGTTTCGGTTGAAGCGGTTCACGCCCTTGCCCCGCCCCTGCGGGCCGGGCTACAGCGGAAGGCCGTTGTCTTGATCTACTCTAAAACCATATTCTGACAGAGACGACAAGAAAGAGCATTGCGGCAAACGGACGCTTTTTTTGATACAGATCAAGCTGCGCCCATCCGCCGCACAGACCCCATACAGGACAAAACCCCATGAGCGATACCCGATTCCGCCCGTTTGACACGCTGATCGACCGCGACACGGCGCTGCGGCATTTGCGCGCGGCCACCCTTGGGGCAGATGATGGCGAACTGTTTCTCGAGCGCCGCCGCGCCGAGGCGCTGAGCTTTGATGACGGGCGGCTTCGCGCCGCCTCCTATGACGCGTCCGAGGGGTTCGGCCTGCGCGCCGTGCAGGGCGAGGTGACGGGCTACGCCCATTCCTCCGAGGTGACCGAGGCGGCGCTGAAACGCGCGGTCGAGACCGCGCGCCTTGCCGTGGGCGCGGGCGGTGCCACGCTCGCCGCTGGCCCTGCCCCCACCAACCGCCACCTCTATACCGACGAGGATCCCATCGCCGGGGCCGCCTTCCCGGTCAAGATCGAGACATTGCGCGAGATCGACGCCTTCGCGCGCGCGCTCGATCCGCGGGTGGTGCAGGTCACCGCCTCGCTTGCCGCCTCATTGCAGGAGGTGGTGATCCTGCGCCCCGACGGTCAGGAATTGCGCGACACCCGCCCGATGACCCGGCTCAATGTCGCCGTCATCGTCGAAGAGAACGGCCGCCGCGAACAGGGCAGCGCCGGGGGCGGCGGGCGCGTGGGCCTCACCGGCCTCATCGACCCCGCCGACTGGCAGGCCAAGACCCGCGAGGCGCTGCGCGTGGCGCTGGTGAACCTTTCCGCCGAGGACGCGCCCGCCGGCATGATGGATGTGGTGCTTGGCCCCGGCTGGCCCGGCATCCTCCTGCACGAGGCCATCGGCCACGGGCTCGAGGGTGATTTCAACCGCAAGGGAAGCTCCGCCTTCGCCGGTCTGATGGGCCAACGCATCGCAGCCCCCGGCGTCACCGTTCTGGATGACGGCACCATCCCCGACCGGCGCGGCTCGCTCACCTTTGATGACGAAGGCACGCCCTCGGCGCGCAACGTGCTGATCGAGGACGGCATCCTTGTGGGCTTCATGCAGGACCGCCAGAACGCCCGCCTGATGGGCGTGGCCCCCACCGGCAACGGCCGCCGGGAAAGCTATGCCCACGCCCCCATGCCGCGCATGACCAACACCTATATGCTGGGCGGCGACGCGCGCCCCGGCGATCTGGTGGCAGAGCTGAAGGACGGCATCTACGCCGTGGGGTTCGGCGGCGGGCAGGTCGACATCACCAATGGCAAATTCGTCTTCTCCTGCACCGAGGCCTACCGTGTGAAGAACGGCAAGGTGGGTGCCCCGGTCAAAGGTGCCACCCTCATCGGCGACGGCGCCACCGCCCTCAAGCGCATCCGGGGGCTCGCCAACGACATGGCGCTTGATCCGGGCATGGGCAATTGCGGCAAACAGGGCCAATGGGTGCCCGTGGGCGTGGGCCAGCCCACGGTTCTGATCGGCGGGCTGACGGTGGGAGGATCGGCGGTGTAGGGGGGCGGTTCCTGCAAGTAGGGAAATTTAGACACATCTCCCCCTGCCTCTTAAATCAATTGCTCAAAAGTCACGTGCGCTTAAGGGAGTTAGCGCACTATGATTCAGTCGTTTTTCTGGTCGAACAAGCGGGCGATGAAATGCCAAACGGCACTCGCCAACAAGCTCCCGAGAAAGCCGATCAGAAGGCTTTCCAGCATCGCTGTCCTTTGGAATTTAAGTGGCCTACGAAGGTCTGAAAAACCCTAGGTTTCCCATGGGGTTTATTAAGGCACACTCCGAGAACGGTAAAGTTACAGCCTCTAAGGCTTGTCAATCGGCAACAAAAAACCCACCATCTTTTGGTGGGTGCAGCTCTGCCGATAAGTATGTGTAGACCGATATTTAATGACCGTCAATATCACAAACGGTAACATTCGGACTCAGTTGCTATACCACAGCTACGCTGCAAACTGGCATCTCGCCGGAGCCATCATCGCATCAAGATGAATGTCCACGGACCCTAGAACAATACTTCAATATATTGTCCCCCCGATCAACACCGGAGACCGTATCGCTATGCGTTTCCGCGCCCTGTCGTCCGGCCCCGTTCACGGGGGTTTTGTTTGACATTCCGGGCGTCAGCATCCTAAACTAGCCCGACGTTCTCGCAGTTTATCCTGTTCCGTATCGGCCCGGAGTGATTTCGCAGACAATGTCCGCCGTTTCTTACTTTCAATCGAAAGATTACAGAAAAGGGGACCGCCTTGCTGCGTTGCACGATGTCTATGCTTCGGTTGAACGGGTGAGTATCGACGTTCTCGGCGACGATGCGCCCTATTTCAGCGTCGCGACCCGGCATCTGCCCGACATATCGCTGCTCGATGCGACGATCTCACCGATGTCGCCGCAAAGGACGCGCGCGCAGGCAGGCGATGGCAAGGACGATCTGGTCTTTGCCTTCATCGAGAGCGGAAAGGTGAGTTTCGATCCGCAGGGCGGGCGGGCGTTCGAGCTGAAAGGCGGTGACGCCTATCTCGGGCTCAATACGCGCGCTTCCCGCCATACACTCGTCGGCGAACCGCGATTCTTCGACATCACGATCCCGCGCGCCGTGCTCGACCCCCGCGTCAGGGTGCGCGATTATGCGGCCATCGGCAAACTCGTGCCCAGCCCGGCGCTGACGTTGCTCAAGCTCTATGCACAGGCGATCATGCAAGCCGACGCCATGCTGGACGAGGCGCTGGCGCGCAGGAGTGCGGACCACCTGCTCGACCTGGCGGCGCTTGCGCTCGGCGCGCGCAAGGATGATGCCGAAGAGGCGTCCCGCAACGGCCTCGCCGTTGCACGGCTCGCCTCGATCAAGTCCGACATCCGCAAGCATCTGGCCGAAAACTGGCTGAGCCTTGACGAGATGGCGCGCCGGCATGGGATTTCGCCGCAATATCTGCGGTCGCTGTTCTACAAGGACGGCACCAGCTTCACCGACTTCGTGCGCACCGAGCGCCTCGAACGCGCCCATGCCATGCTGACCGATGCCGGACGGGCGCAGACCCGGATCAGCGAGATCGCCTATGCCTGCGGGTTCGGCGACCTGTCGCATTTCAACAAGTGCTTCCGCCAGCGCTTCGCCATGCCGCCTTCCGAAGCACGCGCCGTCGCGCTTGACGAGCGTTAAAGCGAGCCGGGTTCCGCCCGGAGTAGCTGTTTCCCCAAGCCCTCTGCCCAAGCCAGTCCCGATATGCCCGGCTATAGAATCGGCCAACGGGCGTTGGGGGACTTTTCTTTGGCATGGCAGGCAAATACATCGAAAATCTTGCGGGTCCGCGATCATGATCACGCGGACATCGCAGATCAAGCTATCCGTCCGCCAGGTTCAGTGCCTCGCCCTGATCGCGCGGGGGCTCACCGATCCGGCCATCGCCGGGGCGCTTTCGATTTCCGAGACGACGGTGCGCTATCACGTCGATCAGGCGCGGCGGAAGCTGGGCGCGACGACACGCGCGCACGCCGTGGCGCTGGCGATCGCCAACGGGCTGGTCGAGGCGGAGCCATGATTCGGATGCGGGACATATTCCATCGCCTCCTATCGTTGCCTCTTCACCACACTGGTGGAGATTTCGCCCAAAACCCTCTCGGAAACGAGGGGGCTTCGGCCGGAACCAAGACGCTTTCGCATCTCGCGACCCCGCCGCTCCGCCTTTATCATATCGAATGGGATCAGCTTTTGGCAGCCGCGCCGATGGGCAGCGCAAGCGGCGAACTGGCTCAGGGGGACGCATGACAACCTTCAGATTGACGGCAACGGCGCTGGATGCACGGCAGCTTGAGGACGGGGTGCGCGCGGCCTGGGTGGAGGCGCTGGCCGATCCACGGGCCGGGGCGCTTCTGGAACGCGAGGGCGTCAAGGACACCGACGCGCTCGCCAGAGCAAAGATCGCGGTCGACATGACTGGCGGAGACATCGCCGCCGACTGGGTGGGCGATGCGCTCGTCAAGATCGGGGTCACCGTCGCGAGCGGCGCGGTGCTCAAGCTCTTTGATGAATTCGTGATGCCGAAGCTCAAGGAGCGTTTTGGCGCAGATGTGGTCGGCGAGACCATCATAGAACATCATAGAACAAGGGGATGGCGTATGACTTTTGTCGGAGACAGGGCCACTAGCACAGGTTCTGCAAATGTACAGATGCGTCGACGGCCGGGGCTGGCAATGGGTGTGTCGGCCTTGGCGCTGATTGTAGGTGCGGGTGCGATGCTTGCCGCTTCGCCCGCATCGGCACAGTACCTGATCAGCAATGGCGACACCGAGGTGGTAGATGGCTCTGGAGATGGCACGACCGGAACCCTTGATAGCCCTTGGACTGTGCCTGGTACCGGCTCTCTTGTCGTTGGCGACAATGCCTTTGGTAATAACGACGATGGTATTCTCATTATCCGTGGCGGTGGCCAGGTTGATAGTAGCACAGCCGCAATCGGTCGTTTGGACAACGGGATCGGCAAAGTCACGGTCACGGGCGATTCTACCTGGATAAATATTCACAACATGGAGGTCGGGGATAGCAATCTTGGCACCTTGATGATCTCTGATGGAGGAACGGTCGAAAGTGGCATCGTCCGTCTCGGCTTTTTTCAGGCGGCCCATGGGACGATAACGGTCGACGGCGCGGATTCGGAACTGACGGCATCGGGCTCAGCATCGTTGCCGACGGGGTATCTGGATATTGGATATTGGGGGCATGGTACTCTGGAAGTCTCCAACGGAGCCGCAGTCCGGAGTGAGATCGGCCGATTAGGTGTATTTTCTCTCGGTGGCACTCCTTCTCTTGGCGAAGTCACAATCACGAGCGGCTCGACCTGGACGAATACGCAAGCGATAGAAGTCGGAAGTTCAGGCCATGGCACCTTGACGATCTCCGGTGGAGGAACGGTCGAGAGCGAAACAGGGATAATCGGCCGTTTTGACGGCTCGAATGGATCGGTGACGATAGCGGGACCAAATTCGCGGTGGATCAACGAAGAAATCATCCGTGTTGGGCAACAGGGCCGAGCCGAATTGCGGATCGAGAACGGCGGTTACGTCCGCAGTGGCACGGGCGTCATCGGGCCAATTTCCGGATACGGCGAACACGGTGAGGTGATTGTCACCGGAACTGGTTCTCTCTGGGAGATTACGACCGGATTTTCAGATCCGGGCCTTTCGATTGGTTATAACGGTCAAGGTGCCTTGACTCTTACCGACGGCGGCAAGGTTACCGTCAATCAGGTTATCCTGGGAGAGGCAACCCATTTTGGATTGGACCGTGGAATTGGAACGCTCAACATAGGTTCGGCAGCGGGAGATACTGCGGCGGCCGCAGGTATCCTTGAAGCGCCCGGCGGTCTGATCTTTGGGAATGACACTGGCACTTTGGTGTTCAACCACACGGACGGGGATTACATATTCGGGCTGGATGTTGCCCGTTCCGGCCCGGGTGATCACGGCACCACGACCATTCGTCACCAGAACGGCACGACGACCTACACGGGCGACGGCTCGGCCTTCACCGGCACGACCAATATCACGGGCGGCAGGCTCAATGTCACCGACAGCCTTGGCGGCAGCATGTATGTGGGGCCGGGCACACTGGGCGGCACTGGCGAGGTTGGCGACGTCAACGTCTCCAATGGCGGCGCGATATCGCCGGGCGTTGGCGATATTGGCACGCTTACCTTGAACAATCTGACGCTGGCCGGGTCCGCGCAGCTCCACTTCGACCTCGGCACGCCGGGAGCGAGCGACCTGATCGTGGTCAACAACGACCTGACGCTGAACGGTGCGCTGCATGTCACCGACGCCGGGGGTTTTGGCAATGGTGAATACACGCTGATTCAATACGGCAATCTCGTCGCTGATAACACGCTCGCCATCGGCTCCATGCCCGACCCGGATCTCACCTACATCGTTGCATCCGGCACAGTGGGGACAGGCCCCGGCGAAGTGATCCTCACCGTTTCGGGCGGCGCGGCGGGCACCAATCAGTACTGGGATGGCTCCGGTCCGTTCGGCAATGGCGTCGTCAATGGCGGCACTGGCGTCTGGAACACGGCCAACACCAACTGGACCGATCAGGACGGCAATGCAACCGAACGCTGGGGCGGCGATTTCGCGATCTTTGGCGGTTCGGCGGGTACGGTGACGGTGGAAGGATCGCAAGCCTTTACCGGTATGCAGTTCCTGACCGGCGGCTACACAATCGACGCCAGCGCGGGAGGCGAACTGGTCGCCAATCTCGCCAATACCAATATCCGCATTGCCAGTGGCACCGCCACGATCTCCGCGCCGATCACAGGCACGGGCGGGCTGGTGAAGCAGGAAGGCGGCACGCTCGTCCTTGTTGGCGACAACGCCTATGCGGGCGACACGCGCATCATGGACGGGGTTCTGCGCGTCGAGGGCGGTGCGGCGCTCGGCCAGGGGGAGGTGAGCGTTGATGGCGCTGGCGGTTTGCTCGATGTCGCGGCCGGGGGCGTCGTGGATGGGCTGAACATCACCGTCAACGCAGGAGGAGCGGGTCTTGGCGCGCGGCTTGGCAATGGGAGCAGTGCCGCCGGGTCCACGCTTGTGGCCAATGGCGGCGGGATCAACATTCTTGCGGGGGCAGATATCACGGGGGCCAATCTCGAAGCTTATGGCTCCAGCGAGATATGGGTCTATTTCGACACCACGGGTGCCCAGACACACACGGTTGCGTCCCTTGGGGGGGATGGCGGGGTTCACCTGCTCGGAGATGGCGGCGACGTTCTCGCAATCTCGTCGGGCACTGCCAGCACGTTCGCGGGCGTGATCAGTGGCGATGCCGGGCTGACCAAGACCGGTGTCGGCGCTCTCACCCTGACCGGGGATAACACCTACACGGGCCTGACGACACTCCAGGGCGGAGCCTGGCTTTACCTCGGCGATGGCGGCGAAGGCGGATCGATCGCCGGTGATGTGCAGATCGACAGCGGCGCGCTCTATTTCAATCGCTCCGACGACTTCACTTTTGCGGGTCAGATCACCGGCACGAATTCTGCCCATCTGCGCCAGAATGGGGATGGCACGACAACGCTTACCGGCGACAATAGCGGGTTCAATGGCAACTCCGTAATCGTCAGCGCAGGCAGGCTGGTGATCGCCGATGGCAGCACGCTCGGAATGGGTGGAGCCGGTATCATCAACGTTCAGTCCGGCGGCGCACTGGGCGGTCGAGGAACGATTGTCACGCCAACTCTGAACGTCAATGGCCGGTTAACCCCTGGCGAGGACATGCTTGGCACGCTCAACGTCACCGGCGATGTGAACTTCGGTCCAGAGTCTGTGTTTGTGGCGCGTATTGCCTCGAACGGCGACAATGATGCGTTGGACCTCACAGGCCAGGCCAGCCTCGCGGGCAATGTCGAGGTTGCCGCCATCGACCCCCATGTCTCATATGTTGATGGTCAGACCTATACGATCCTGACCGCCACCGATCCGCTGGTGGGCACGTTTGCAGATGCAACCATGCTCAACCACTCGGCCTTCTTGACGCCGACGCTGACGCACAATGCCGACAATGTCGTGCTCACCATCGGCGTAACGGCGGATTTCACCACGGTGGCGCAGACCTTCAACCAGTTGCAGGCCTCCTCGGCGCTGAACGGGCTCGGACAGACCGGCGATGCGCTGACCGTCTTCAACGAGATCGCGATGCTCGGTCCCGATCAGGCGCGCCGTGCTTTCGATCTGACCTCGGGCGAGATCCACGCTTCCGGCCAGCATGTGATTGACCAGACCTTCGGCTTGTTCAACCGCACGCTGCGCCAGCAGGGCACGGCCGGAATCGGTGGTTTCGGCGGCACTGGTGTCATCACTGCGCCGCTCGGCTATGCTGCACCCTCGCGGGCCGCTGCCGGTGTTGGCGCCATCGACGATGCAACGGCCACCCATGCGCCCAGCCGAGTGGCCAATGCCTGGCTCACCCCGCTGGGCGGGCGCGGCACCATCGACGGCGACGGCAACGCCGCAACCCTCGACTGGTGGAACGCCGGGCTTGCCGGCGGTTATGAAGGCCAGATCGATCTGGGCGCGGGCACTGGTTTTGCCGGGATCGGCCTGGGCTATATCCGCAGCCACGGTTCGGTCGATGCGCGGCTCTCGAGCGTCGATGCCGATGGCTTCCATATCGGCGTCTATGGCGCATGGGAGGATGGGGCATGGCGGCTGGCCGGCTCGCTGGCCTATGCGGCAAACCGCATCTCGACCGAGCGCAACATCATGTTCGGTGGCCTGAACCGCACGGCAGAGGCCGACTACTGGACGCATTCGATCGGTTTTTCGGGCGAGGCCGCCTACGGCATGGACATGGGCGGCGGCACGACGCTTTTGCCGCTCTTCACACTCGATGCCGGCTGGTCGGGGCATGACGGTTTTACCGAGCGGGGGGCGGATGCGCTGAACCTGACGGCAGGCGCGGAAAGCTGGACGCGCCTCGATACCGGCCTCGGGATCGGCATCAGCCACGTGGTGCCTACCGAAACCGGTCGTCTGGTTCTCGAAGGCCGGGCGGTGTGGGAGCACGCCTTTGCCGATCTCGCGCCGAGCCATTCGCTCAGCTTCGCGGGCAGCCCGACAGGCTTCGATGTGCGCGGCCCGGCCGCCAGCCGCGACCGGCTGCGCATCGGTGCCGGTCTCGCCCGGGACGTCGCGCCCGACATGACCATACGGGCCAACTATGACGGCCTGTTCTCCGGCGACCAGTCCAGCCATACCGGCTCCATCGGCCTCAACATCAGGTTCTGACCATTTTCCGAAAGGGATCATCAATGTCGAAAATCTTGAAACATGGGCGGGCCGTTCTGGCGGCAACACTCTGTACCGCGCTTGCCGCTTGCCAGACCACCACGGGGACACAGGCCGGCCTCAATGGTAGCAGCGGAGACCGGGCATTTTGCGAGGAACGCCCAGTGGTCTGCGCCCTGATCGGCGCGGTGGTCATCGGAGGTGTCGTTGCCATCGCCTCGAACAGTGGAGGTGGCGGAGGCGCCTCTGCCGGTGGTGGAACAGGTGGCACCGGGGGAGGCGGAAATGTCGGAAATGCATCGGACATCCGCCTCAAGAGCGACGTGCGGTTCGTCGAACAGCTTGAGAACGGGATCAATCTCTATGCCTTCCGCTATACGGGCGACAACCGCGTGTTCGTGGGCGTGAACGCAGCGGAAATCCAGGCCGATCCGCGCTATGCACATGCGATCATCAATCTCGGGGACGATTTCCTTGGCGTCGATTATCAGGCCCTCGGTCTCGAGATGGTCAACGAGGCCGAAATGCGCGCGGCCAGCGATGCGGCCATTGCGAGGGCCTTGGCCTCATAGGCCATGGTGATCTTACCGGAGGGGCGCGATGCGTATTCCGTCATTGACCGCTGTCGCGGCGCTGGTCTCGTTGCCAGCGTCGGCCTTTGCCCAGATGCAGGAGCTTTCTGGCCAGTGGAGTTGCCAATATGGCTATGCCGAGTATACCGCGCAGGGCTATCTGCGCGGGCATACGCGTGAATTCAATGCAGTCCTTTATGCAAATGGCGGCTTTGATGCTTCGGGATACATATCGAGCGGCGCGGGCGTCGAAGGTTTTCAAGCCCAGGGCCAGTGGCTGTACCATCCTCAAACCAACGAGATCGCGGCGCAGGGGGCAAGTGTTCAGCAATCCGGTATGCAGATGCCGTTTGCTTTCGGCGGTGTCGTCGCACCAGGCGGGCGGGGGTTTCAGATGAATGAGGAAATGCCCCACAGCACAGGACGGTATGTGGCGCAGCGCCTGACCGTCCTTTGCCAGCGATAGAACGCCGGACCGCTCCGAACGTTTCATCAATCCGCAAATCGTATCATAGCCTGATTGGAGGAGCGGTTCTTCTCGGCGTTTTCCTTCCCGTTTCTGCGCTTGGCCAGGGCCTGCCGGGCGGCGCGACCACGCTCAACGAAACCCATGGCGACTGGGCAGTCGGATGTTCTGCACCCGAAGGAAACCCGCGCTGCGTCATGAGCCAGGCACAGTTCACCGGTGAGAGCCGCCAGCGTGTGTTGACGGTCGAGTTGCGCGCACCCGAGGGCGATGCTGTCAGCGGTGTGCTTGTCCTGCCTTTTGGCCTCCATCTGGATGATGGCGTGAGCCTTGCCGTATCGCTATTACTGCTGTTCCAAAAAGCTGAAACAAGGTCCTTCGAGCTGTCGCGGATTGCGTATGCCGATGCAGAGCCTGGACAATATCGTGATGGCGCATAATGAGGGGAATATCCTGCCGCCTGATCGTATGCGACGGCTATGCCCCA
>DISF01000081.1 GCA_002421985.1 Roseovarius sp. UBA6217
ATAAAGTGCTGCCAAACTGACGTTGGATCGCCGCACCGCGGCCCGGCGATGCGCGGCTCTCGAAACGTCCTCTTCAGGCCAGTCACGACCCAGTCACCACGCTTGCCGCACCGCACCGCACGGCGGGCCGGATCATCATTGGCCAACATCTGTCAGATACCGGACACTGGCGGGGCGGCGTTCCGCCCCCCTCGCTCTCAAGGCAGGCCGCGAGGGCGAGGGTGCCGTGATCGTCAAGGATGAGGGCCGCATGACCCCCTCCCTGAAGGGGACGGAACAGCCTTTTAAGGCATAATAACAAAATCATGATGCGATCATCAGTCGGCGCGCTGCCCCGGTCTGATCTCACAATCTGCAAACGTGTGTTTGCACAACCTTATACAACCCTGCCCCATTCTAGACAAATTTGCGAGAAAGAGTGGTCAGCGTTGAAATGGTGGGCGCAATACAACCCCAGCAAGAAGTTATCGGTGCACAGAACAGACAGAAAGGGGGTAAGAAAATGAGTATCCAGTTCTTCACTCCACGCGGGCCGAAGAACGAGCTGATAAAGCTGCCCTCCGCGCTTCGCAAGACGGTGCGCTGGCTGCCGCAGATCGGCGATGCAGTTCCCGATTTCAGTATCGAGACCACGCAAGGCGATCTGAATTTCTGGGACTGGGCAGAGGGATCATGGGTCCACTTGTTCAGTCATCCGGCGGCCAATACGCCGGTCTGCACCACGGAAATCGCTGCCATCGCAAGCCTTGAGGACGAGTGGCGCGAGGCGAATGTCAAGAATCTCGCGCTCAGCGGTTCCTCGCTGGACGAGCAGCGATCCTGGCATGACGATATCTCGCGGCTGTTCGGGCTGAAGATCGGGTTTCCCTGTGCCCATGATCCGGGGTTGCAAATGTCGCGGCTGTTCGGAATGCTCCACGAAAAGGCCGATGCCGACCGCCCCATCCGCAAGAGTTTTATCATCAATCCGGCCATGCGCGTGGCGATGCTGTTTGAATACCCCACCTTTATCGGGCGCAACATCGAGGAGGTGCTGCGCGTCATCAAGGCGCTGCAATTGCAGTCGGCGACCGGGGCAGCGACGCCTGCGGACTGGCAGAGCGGAGATATGGTCATCATCCCCGATAGCCGCCCCGAATCCGAGGTTCTGCGCCAGTTCGGCACCGGATCGGACCGGATTTTGCCCTATCTGCGGGTGGTGTCCAGGGGATGAGCGGCAAGGATGGCGGGCAGGCGGGCAGGGCGGCCCCCGGTCCCGAGGCAGGCAAGTGTCGCCACTGCGCGGAACAGAACCTCGCCGTCGCGGGTCACGGATTGATCCATGACCAGCCGCGCGCCTGTGGCCGATAGGGTGCGCGTCTCGACCTCCAGCACATCGTCGAGCCGTGCGGGCGCGAGGAAATCCGCCTCGACGCGGCGCACCACGAAAACGGTGCCAGCCGCGCGCATGGCGTTCTGATCCACCCCCAGATCACGCACCCAGGCGCTGCGCGCGCGTTCGATGAATTTCAGGAAATTGGCGTGATAGACGATGCCGCCCATATCGGTATCCTCGTAATGGACGTGAACGCGGTAGCGATGGGTCATGGCGCGCCTCCTCGATGCTCCGGGCGCAAGCCTACAGCGCTTTGGCCGGTCATTGAAGCGGGCGGCGCGCGGGGGTGGAAATGCCGCGGCGTGCCGTGGCTGATGCTGTCGGATTTTGCTAGAGCATGTTGCGCAAAAGTGGGAACCGGTTTTGCGCAGAAAAACATGCGACCACAAAAGGTTAGAGTGGGTCGCGTGAATGCAAATGAACGCGACACGCTCTAGAGCAATTTCAGAAAAAGTTGATAGACTTTTTCGGTTCGAAATTGCGACAACTCAATCATTTAGAGTGTTTTGGTGTTTCAACGAAAAACTCTAACGTATTGATTATATGCATATTTCATCAGAACACCAGCCATTTCCCATGATTTGGGTGAATAAGGCGGGCTCAGGAGTCCGAAAAAGCCGGTTCGCCCTTTCTGCCGTCACGCCCTCTGAATTTCCGGAATCCGAAACGTGATGCAACGAAGGCCCCGGCGAAGGCCCCCGCGCCGTCGGCGACAAGATCACCCCATTGCGCCGTGCGACCGGTCAGCGGCTGTATGATCTCGATCACCCCACCATAGACAAGCGTGGCGAGCGCCACAGCGCGCCACAGATGCGGGTAACGCCACGCCAGCGGCACGCAAAGCGCCGCGAAGGCGATGAAATGCGCCAGCTTGTCGAAACCGGGAATGCCCGTCGGCCCCGGCACCTGCGGCATGAGTGTCAGCAGCGCGATCACGACGGTGAGCAGGGCGGTAAGGATGAAAGCCATGACCGCCCATACCCGTCCGCACGGCGGCGGGCAACCCCTTGCCTCAACGGATCACATGCACCGCGCAGTCCGCATGACGCACCACCTTGGCCGCGGTGGAGCCGAGCAGAAGATCCTGCATTCCGGGGCGGTGGCTTGCGATCACGATGCAATCGGGCTTGTGGCTTTCGGCCCAGTCGAGGATGGCGCGCCCCGAATGCCCCGTGACGACATGGGCGCTGGCATCGGGCAGGGTCTTGACCATCTCCGACAGGCTCGTCTCGATGGCCTTGCGCGCCTCGCTCTGATAGCCTGCGGGCAGGTGGGCCACGGCATAGGCGGGCACCTGCTCGATCACGTGCAGCAGGCTGATATGCCCGTCATCGCCCGCCAGAAGGCGCGCGACGGCAAGCGCACCGGCGCTGTCGCGCTCGGCATCGAAGGAAACGGGAACCAGAACATGGGAATACATCGGATTGTCCTTTCGCATTGATTTGCTACAGTCTGGCGCGAACGGGGCCGCGCCGCCTTGATCCAGATCACTCTTGAACCTCGCGCATCTGCGCGGCGATCTGCGCCGCCCAGTCGCCGATGATGGGCAGGAACTCGATCTGGCTCAGCGACCAGACCAGCACCGACAAGAGCACCGTTGCCCCCAGCACCGTGCCCAGCCCCACCGCCAGCCCGCGCGCGAAATTGAACGCCAGAAGGCGCGGCAGGTGGTTGTGGATACGCACGAACCGGTGGCTGTTGAGCCGCGCCACCTCGGCGCGCAGGGCGCGGATTTCCTCGGCGAGCGCGTCGGTCGGCGGGGTCTGATCCGCCATCAGAACACGGCCACCGCGTCATACATCACCGGCTCGAACCCCTTGCAAAGCTCATTGATCTGCCGGTTGCGCGCGCGCATCTCGCCGGTGCGCAGCATCGCCTGAAAATCTTCGCGCGCGTGCCATTGGGAATAGTTGGCGATGCGGGTCTGTGCGTCGTTGACGTGCAGCGCGGCGGCGATGAAACCGGGCTGTTTCGAGATCACCTCGCGATAGGCCACGCTCAGCAGATCGAGCACATCGGCGCAGGTGCCGGGGGTGACCTCGAATGTGGTGAGCACGGTCTGATGAGAGCGGTCGGGGCTGATGGTAAGCATGGCGCAGTCCTCCTGACCCAGAGATAGCACGCCGCGCCGTGCTGGTAAATTCCGCACCGTTCTTAACCCTCGGTTTACCCTTCTTAAACCACAGTTAAGGCGGAGGTAACCATGTCCTCACGCCTGATCTTGCTGCTCGTCATGCTACCGTGGCTGGCCTCGGCAGCGATGGGCGGCGCGTGGCCACGGGCCAAGGGCGAGGGGTTTCTCGCCGCCTCGGGGACGGTCGAGGAAAGGGACGAATTCGGCCTCTACCGCCAAAGCTTCAGCCTCTACGCCGAATACGGGGCCACCGGGCGGCTGACCTTCGGGGTCGATCTTGGCGGCGATGCGCTGCGCATGACCAAGGCCATCGCCTTTGTGCGCTGGCCGCTGCGCGATCTCGCGCGCAAGACGAAACTCGCGCTCGAGGTCGGGCTGGGCCAGGTCGAGCACGAAAACGCCCTGCGCCCCGGCCTCTCCATCGGACGCGGCATCGCCATCGGCAAGCATCATGGCTGGCTCAACGCCGATACCCGTGCGATCCTTTGGGAGAGTGGCACCGCTTTCGAGGTCGATCTTACCGCCGGTCTCTCGCTTGGCGCGCGCGTCAAGGCGATGATGCAGCTTCAGGCCGGGGTGCCGGATCAGGGGCAAGACTACCTGCGCCTTGCCCCCTCGATCACCTACGAGATGCGCCCCGGCGCGCATCTCGAACTTGGCCTGACAGAGCCGCTTTGGGGTGGTGGCGCGCGTGGCGTCAAGCTTGGCCTCTGGCGGAGCTTCTGACGGGTTAGCGCGCTTCGTCGATGCGCACCCGCAAGATCACCTTGCCCGAGACAGCCGAGGGCCAGATCACATGGACCTGATCCTTGTTCGCCCCCCGATTGGCCTCGAAATAGGGGCTGACATGCATCACCGTGCCGCTCGCATTGCGCAACGGCCCTTCCCGCACCAGCGATTCCACCGTTTGCGCCCATGCCTTGAAAGGCAGGCGCGGGGCCGGGGAGATCACCCATGTCGTGGCGGCCGTCACCTGCTCATGCCCCATGACAAGCGGGCTTTCGGATTGCACGGTGACATTGTGAAAGCTGTTTTCGGCAAAGGTGATGTTGCGCACCCGGTCATAATCGAGATCGGCAAAGCTCGTGTCCACCGCCTCCACCCGCTCGATCGTGCCGATGGCGCGGAAGGTGTTGCCGGTGACGATCAAACCATCAAGGAAATGCCCCGGACCGTGCGGTTTGACCGACAGGAAGGTGAACCATGGTGCCATGTCGCTGGCGAGAAACACGTTGCCCGTGACGCTCAGCGCGCTGAACGAGAACTCGCTTGCGAAATCGGGGGCGGCGTCATGCTCGTTGCCCCATTCGATGAAACAGTTGTCGATATAATTGCCGGTGATCGTGCCGCGATTGTTGGTCCGCGTCATGACGAATCCCGCACTGCGCAACCCGTTCGTTGCCGAATCGCCCTGAAAGACGTGGTTGCCGGTGATGAGCGAGCTTGATCCGGCCATGACGGCAAAATGCCGGAAGAACGTCACCCGGTTGTCGCGGATCTTGAGATCGTTGGCATTGGCATTGAAGCCGATCGTGCTGCGCTGGCTTACCAGCAGCGGGCTTTCGTTCGAGATGAACTGGCAGCGGTCGATCATCATGCCCTGATCGCCTTCGCCATGGCTGGTGATGCCACGATCCCTGGGCCGGGTAATGAAACAGTCGCGGAAATGGTTGGCCGAGCCGTGCGGCGGCAAAAGCACGGCGCTGCAATTGCCGCCGCACTGGAAATCCACCTCCGAGACCACCATGCGCGAGACATCGGAAAACCCGCTGAAATCCAGCATGTATTTGAACCGCCGGAAGGTAAAGACCTGCGTGCCGGCGGCATCGAACAGCGGTTGGCTGAGAGTGATCCGCCCCGCCGCAATGTCGCGGTCGGTGACAAAGACCTCGCGGCCCACGCCATTGCCCTCGACCAGCGACCCGACGGGGATATTGGCCACATCCACCACGTTGACAAGGCGGCGCGTGTTGCTCTCGGGCGCATAGGTGGCCTGCGAGGTGACCACCTCGGTCTCCCAGGCGGGCGTCGGAAAGACCGAGAATTGCCCGTTCTGGATCACATGGCGCTGGTTATAGGTGGTGCGGTTGCCGACGGCGGCCTGCATGTCGATGGGTTCGCGCAGCGCGATCTTGCGCCCCGCCAGATCAAGCGTGACGTGGCCCGCGTTGTTCAAAAGCGCCTGATAGGCCTTCTTGAAGGCCAGTTCGCTGTCGCCGAACGCGTCGATATAGGCGGGCAGGTCGAAATTCTTGGTGAGCGACAGGATCGCCGCATCGGGCATGACCACCGTGCCCTCGAAGCGGATACGCGCCTGAATGGTCGTGCTTTGCCCGAGGAAATAGGTGCCCGCGGGCACGATGATCTCGCGCCCGCCCGCGGCCGTGTCGGCGGCCTCGAACGCGGCGTGATCATCCGTCACCCCGTCGCCGATGGCCCCGAAATCGCGCACATCCACCGTGGCAATCACGTCGCGCAGGAAAAACCGGCTGACATCCTCGATCTCGATATCGTCGATCCGCACCACGCCGCCCGATGGCCCGGTGAGATCCAGCCCGAAATGCCCGAACACCGCCTGCGGCCCCCAGACCATGTCGACGCCCATGCGCTGCCCGGTGCCGACGATGGCCGCGACCTCGACCACCTCGCCATAGGTCGTCAGCGTCACCTGCGGTCCCGTCACCGTCACCCCCGAGAGCGCCGCGCCCCCCGCGCCCCCGGCAAAGGCGGCGATGCGCACATTGGGCAGGTTGCCCGCCACCGCCTTGATCCGCGCGCGGATACGCAGGTAACAGCCGGGCAGGATCGGCGTCTCGCCCATGTAGCGCAGGCGCTGCACCGCCTCGATCTTCTGCACTTCGAGCGCGCCGCCGAAATCCTGATCTGCGGGGACAAAAGCCGCGTTTGCGGCCCCGTCATAGGTGGCCGATCCGGGCCGCCCGTCGCCGCTCGACCATTGGTCAAGCCCCGCCGCAAAGGGCTGGGGCATGAAGATGATGCCTTGGGTGATTGCCTTGTTCATGGGATCCCTTTCCATCTGCCGCTCATGGGCCACTCATGGGCCGCGCGCCGGGAAAGGGGGGTATCAACGCGCCGTTAACCGTGTCTCAGCCCACCGTGACGGTGGGCCGCCACACCATCGGATAGCCCTCGCGCATCATCCGGCCGAAAATCTCGGCGGTCTTGACCTTGCCGTGAATGAACAGGCTGGCGAGGTGATAGGGCGGGTCACGTCATCGGCGTGGAACGCGGCTATCTGGGGCGATGACATCGCGGGCGGCACCGTCCTGCGCCTGAACGAGCCCCGGCAGCAGCATGGCGAACAGGATCGACAAAACGGCGCGACGCATGGCACGTTCTGCGCTGTTGTGGCGCAGAGCCGGTGCTCGACACCTGACACAAAGGGCCCGGTGCCTCACGAGGAACGGTTCTGGCCTGTTGCTGCCATTCGCACTCTGCCCCCCGCGCGGAATCAAGGCGCGCTTGCGCGCCGCCGCGCAGCGCCCGACCGCCCGGACGGGCGGGCGCTTTTGCAACGTCTCATCCTGAACAATCGTTGAAGTATCTGGCGCGATAAAGTGACGATCACACCCGTTGCAGCGCCCACCCGCGGTCGGGCACCGCGCGGCTCAGCGCATCATATCGAACATCACCTCCAAGCCATTGCCTACGCCTGCGGCACCGCATTTCACAATAAGGCAGGCCGGATCACCCCTGGGCAACATCTGTCAGATGTCGAACACGAGCGCGGATCACCGTATCTGCAAGGCTTCGAGATAGGCGAGCAGATCGGCCATCGGCTGCGTGCTGCGGACCGTCTCGCCGGTCTCGTCGCGGATGTCGAGCCGCGCCCCCGCCAGCAGATCGCCATAAACCGGCATCTCGTTGCCATGCTCGAGGATCGGGTCGCGCCCGTCGATCCGCCAGATCACCCGCCTGCGCGGGAACATCCCGTCATTTTGCGCGGCAAGCCGTGTCAGGTCCGGCGGATCGACCGTCAGTACCCGCACCATCGGCCCGTCGCCCACGCCGGTCGCGCCGTGGCAGGCGGTGCAATAGCGCGCATAGAGACGCTCGCCGATACGGGCATCCTGTGCCACAGCCCCGGTAGCGACCAGACAGGCCAATGTTGCAATCACCCGTTTCATGGCACCACAACCCGCCCCTGATCGAGCCGCACGATGCGATCCATCCGCGCCGCAAGATCGAGGTTATGCGTGGCAATCAGCGCCGCCAGCCCGTCGCCCCGCACCAGCCCTTCAAGCGCGGCAAAGACCTGCTCGGCGGTGCCGGGATCGAGATTGCCGGTCGGCTCGTCGGCCAAAAGCAGGCCGGGCCGATTGGCCAGCGCCCGGCAGAACGCCACCCGTTGCTGCTCGCCCCCCGACATCGCCGCCGGGCGGTGATCCGCGCGCGCCGCCACCCCCACCTCGGCCAGAAGCGCGCGCGCCCGCGCCTCGGCCTCGCGGCGCGGCACCGCATTGGCAAGCTGCGGCAGCATCACGTTCTCCAGCGCCGAGAATTCCGGCAGCAGGTGGTGAAACTGGTAGACAAACCCGATCTCGCGCCGCCGCAGCGTGGTGCGCCGCCGGTCGCCGAGGCCGGTCACATCCGCGCCGCCGATCTCGACCGTGCCCGCATCCGCCGTATCCAGCAGCCCGGCGATATGCAGCAATGTCGATTTTCCCGCCCCCGAGGGCGCGACCAGTGCCACCATCTCGCCGCGCCCAACCGCAAGGTTCACGCCCGCGAGCACGCGGATCTCGCCCACCTTACCGCGATTATATCCCTTCTCCACGCCCGCGAGGCGCAGCATCGCCTCACTCATAGCGCAGCGCCTCCACCGGGTTCATCCGCGCCGCCCGCCGCGCCGGGAATATCGTGACGACAAAGCTCAGCCCAAGCGACAGCGCCACGGCGGTGCCCACGTCGCCCGCCTGCAATTTCGCGGGCAGGTGATAGATGCCGCGGATCGACGGATCCCAGACCTGCCCGCCCATCATCATGTTCACAAAGGAAAAAACAGGGTCGATATAGATCGCGAAGAGACAGCCCAAAACCACCCCCGCCGCCGTGCCAAGAAGGCCGGTGAACGCCCCGCAGATGAAAAACACCCGCAGGATCGACCCTTCGCTCAGGCCCATGGTGCGCAGGATTCCGATATCGCGGCCCTTGTTCTTGACCAGCATCACCAGCCCCGAGGTGATGTTGAGCGTGGCAATCAGCACCAGGATCGAGAGGATCACGAACATCACGTTATCCTCCACCTCCAGCGCCCGCAGGAATGCGCCGCTCGAATCCCGCCAGGTCCAGACCAGCGCCCGCTCTCCGCCCGCGCGCAGCAGATCGGGCACCAGCGCCTCGATACGTTCGGGCACGCGCACCATCACCTCGATCTCGTCGGCGCGCCCGTCACGGTTGAAGAAACTCTGCGCCTCGGCAAAGGGCAGGTAGACGCGCACCCGGTCGATATCATGGCGTCCGGCGGAAAAAATATAGGTGACATCATAAGAGTTCATGCGCGGGCTCGTGCCCAGGGGCGTGCGCACCCCGTCGGGCGAGATCAGGCGGATGCGGTCGCCCACGCCCAGCCCCAATTCGCGCGCCACACCTGAGCCGATGGCGATGCCTTCGGCGAAACGCGCGATATCGCCCTCGGCCGTCGCGGGATCGGCCACGCGCGGGATGGTGACAAGGTTTTCCGGCGCGATGCCGAACACCTCGACGCCTGCGTTGCGCCCCTGCGCGGTGGCCATCACCTGCCCCTTGACCAGCGGCGCGGCGCGCGTGACCTCCGGCAATGCGCGCAGGCGCTCGGCCATCGCGTCATAGTCGGCGATGGTGCGGTCGATGCGCCCGGTCAGCGGATCGGCTGTTCCGGCCTTGTAGACGGTGGCATGGGCATTGGCCCCGAGGATGGTATCCACAAACTCGGCCCGAAACCCCGAGCGCACCGACAGCGTGGCAATCAGCGCGAAGACCGCCAGCGTGATACCGATGAGGCTGATCCAGGTCATCACGCTCACCCCGCCCTCGGCGCGGCGCGCGCGCAGGTAGCGCCACGCGATCATCCACTCGAAAGCGGCAAAGGGGGGAGGGGTCTCGGCCATTCCGGCTCCTGTCTCGGGATCGCGCGGACAGTGCGGTTTTCAACGGGGGGCGTCAAGGATGAACGGGGTGTTCGAAATCTTGAAAAGATCATCTTTTGATGCAGGCCATACCGGCGCGGGCCTGTGGGGCGACCCGGTCCATCGCTCCGATGAGATAGAGGCCAGGCCGCGCGCTCGCGGCCTGACAAGCCACATCCACCGCAAGGGCAAGCGCGGGCCAAGCCGTCGGGCGAAGAGGCCAAGCACAGCGCCGGGGCGCACCATCGGCATGGTGCGCGCGAAGGTCAGGATCGGGATGAAGACCCTCGCCTGCAATGAGGAGGGCAAGGACTTGATCCGGGGGATCAAGTCTGGTGCGCCAGCGCCGAGATCACCGCGAGGTCATCGGGGTCGAAGGCGGCGAGGTTGAGCGGGGTTTCGCGCCCGTCCTCGAATCTGGCGTCTTCGGTCATTGGCCGGTGATCCTCTCGATTTTCGCGCCCACGGCACCGAGTTTCTGTTCCACGCTCTCATAGCCGCGATCAAGGTGGTAGACGCGGCTGACGGTGGTTTCGCCCTCCGCCGCCAGCCCCGCGAGAATGAGCGAGACGGAGGCGCGCAGATCTGTGGCCATCACCGGCGCGCCCTTGAGGTGATCCACCCCGGTGACGGTGGCGCTGCCGCCCTGCACGTCGATCTTTGCCCCCATGCGCATGAGTTCCGGCGCATGCATGAAGCGGTTCTCGAAAATGCGCTCCTCGAGCACCGATACCCCTTCGGCGGTGGCCAGAAGCGCCATCATCTGCGCCTGAAGATCGGTCGGGAAGCCGGGAAACGGCGCTGTCACCACATCGACGGCGCGCACGCGGCCATTCCTGCGCGCGACGGTGAGGCCCGCCCCGGTCTGCGTGACCGAGACGCCCGCCGCGTCGAGCCGCTCGCAGAACGCCTCGAGCAGGTCGATCCGCCCGCCAAGGCAGGTCACCTCGC
Source organism: Roseovarius sp. UBA6217 (assembly GCA_002421985.1). Lineage (GTDB taxonomy): Bacteria > Pseudomonadota > Alphaproteobacteria > Rhodobacterales > Rhodobacteraceae > Roseovarius. The sequence goes on from DISF01000081.1 coordinate 10,589, forward strand.
CGCCGCAGATCGCAGGTGCCAGCATATAGGTGCCAAGCTCGATCCGGTCGGGCACCACCGCGTGCGTGGCCCCGCCGAGGCGGTCCACGCCTTGAATGGTGATNNGATCACGGTGGTGCCGCGCGCCAGCGTCGCGGCCATGAGCGCGTTTTCCGTGGCCCCGACCGAGACGAAGGGAAATTCGATCATGCCGCCGCGCAACCCGCCGGGCGCGCGGGCATGGACATAGCCCTCCTTCAGCTCAAGCTCGGCGCCCATCGCCTCCAGCGCCCTGAGGTGCAGATCGACGGGCCGCGCGCCGATCGCGCAGCCGCCCGGAAGCGACACAACCGCGTGCCCCTCGCGCGCCAGCATCGGCCCCAGAACGAGGATCGAGGCGCGCATCTTGCGCACGATGTCATAATCCGCGCGGTGGCTGGTGAGGCCATGCGACGACAGCGCCAGAACCTGCCCGCCCTGCATCGCCGCCACTTCCGCCCCGAGCGATTCCAGGAGCGTGGTCATGGTGCGGATATCCGACAGCCGCGGCGCGTTGGTCAGCGTCAGCGGCTCCTCGCTCAGAAGCGTGGCGGGCATGAGCGTGAGACAGGCATTCTTGGCCCCCGCGATGGGGATCTGCCCGTGGAGGGGGCCATTGCCGGTGACGAGGATGGAATCCATGCTGCGCTAATCCTCGTTTCCTGTGTCTTGCCCGGCATCGCGCGCCCGCGCCTGTGCCCGCGCCTGCGCCTGTGCCTGCGCCTTGCGCCGCGCGAGATTGGCCTTGAGCGCGGCCTTGAGGCGCGCGTCGCGCTCTGACGGCGCGGCTTTGCGGGGTCGGGATGTCGGTTCGTCGCTCATGCCGCCCCTCTTACAGCAGGCACGAAATAGCGTCCAGTTACCCCTTGCACGGCCCGGCGGGCGTCTGATCAGCGCGCCACGTGCTGCTGTAGCTCAGTGGTAGAGCACTCCCTTGGTAAGGGAGAGGTCGACAGTTCAATCCTGTCCAGCAGCACCATACATCCTCTATCATTGATGTCGTCTTGCAGCTTGTCACCGGGTCGCAGGTTACAAGGCGGTGCCGGAGCGGCGCACCTGCGTGGAGGCCTCAGCCGCAAATCCGGCTTGTGACCGTAAAGCGCAGCCTGGGCCGTGGGGCGTGGGGATCGTCGAGCACCGGAACGAATGCGGGCGGCGACAGGGGCGATCCGGTCAGATCCGCGCCAAAGCGCTGACAAATGGCCAATGGCGAGACGGAGCTTGCGTCGCTGGTCTCGATCAGGGTGCGCAGATCGACGATATGACCGGCCTTGGTGCCGATCCCGCGTGTCTCGAAGCGCAACGGCGCGCCCAACCGGAAAAACCGCGTCTGCGCGCCAAAGAGGGCCTGTTCATCCTGCCAGTGCGCGCCGTAGGCCACGCGCAGATCATAGCTGCCCGGAGGGACGAGAACGCGAAAGAAATCGCCCCCCTCGATATAGGCGGCCAGCGTCTCGCGCCGCGTGTCGCCATGCACCAGCGTGACATGGTAATCATGTCCCGCGACAGTCTTGATCTGAAGCGGGAAGACCGCCGGCAAGGTGCTGCGCAGCCATAGCAGGCCAGTGTGCGGCGGGATGTTGCGATCCCCGGCACCGGCGAGCGCAGGGAGCAGCGCGCCGAGCATCATCCCAAGGATGGCCCCCGCCAAGGGCATCCGGCGCAGAGGGCGGCAAGGGTGTGGGACCGGCATTCGCATGGCATGAGTCTAGCATCATGCGCGCCGGAATTGTAGCACGATCACGGCCCGATGCCGCGCATTGCTATTGATCGCGCCGTGCAAGGCGTCTATACGCCCCCGGTGGCCCGAGGGCCGCGTATCAACCAGCACGCCGCGTTCGGCCGCTCCCGTCGCTGGGGGCCGCATCCGGCAAGGAGAAGCGACAATGAAACTGCATGAACTTCGCGACAATCCGGGCGCGACAAAATCGCGCAAGCGCGTCGGCCGCGGCCCCGGCTCTGGCATGGGCAAGACCGCAGGGCGCGGGATCAAGGGCCAGAAATCGCGCTCTGGCGTGGCGATCAAGGGCTATGAGGGCGGGCAGATGCCGCTCTATCAACGCTTGCCCAAGCGCGGCTTTACCAAGCCGAACCGCAAGGAATACGCGGTGGTCAATCTTGGCCTCATTCAGAAATTCATCGAAGCCGGCAAGATCGACGCGGGCGCGCCCATCACCGAGGAGGTGCTCGTGGCCTCGGGCCTCGTGCGGCGCAAGCTCGACGGGATCCGCGTTCTGGCCAAGGGCGACGTGACCGCCAAGCTTGACCTTGCCGTGACCGGCGCCTCCAGATCCGCTATTGAGGCGGTGGAGAAGGCGGGCGGCTCGATCAGGCTCGCAGCGACGAAGGCCGCCGAATAAGAGGTTGTGAGTGGTCCCCGTGCCGCTTACAAAGCCCTCAGGTTTTCCGATGACGCCGCCAGAGCCGAAAACCGGTTCCGGCGGCGCTCGCATATGAAAGAGACCCGCGCATGGTATCTGCAGCAGAGCAAATGGCCGCCAATACAAGCTGGTCCGCGCTTGGCAAGGCCACCGACCTCCGCAACCGCATCCTGTTCACGCTGGGGCTGCTGATCGTCTATCGTCTTGGCACCTTCATCCCGGTGCCGGGGATCGACGGGGCGGCGCTGCGCGAGTTCATGGAGGGCGCGCAGGCCACCATCGGCGGGATGCTGTCGATGTTCACCGGCGGCGCGCTGGGGCGGATGGGTATCTTTGCCCTCGGGATCATGCCCTATATCTCTGCCTCGATCATCGTGCAGCTTCTGACGGCGATGGTGCCCACGCTCGCGCAACTCAAGAAAGAGGGCGAGCAGGGCCGCAAGAAGATCAACCAATATACCCGGTATGGCACGGTGTTCCTTGCAACGCTGCAAAGCTATGGCCTCGCGGTCAGCCTGCAATCGGGCGATATGGTCACCGATCCGGGCCTCTTTTTCATCGCAAGCTGCATGATCACGCTGGTCGGTGGCACCATGTTCCTGATGTGGCTGGGCGAGCAGATCACCGCGCGCGGCGTCGGCAACGGCATTTCGCTCATCATCTTTGTGGGCATCATCGCCGAGGTGCCAGCCGCGCTGGCGCAGTTCTTTGCCTCGGGCCGGTCGGGCGCGATCAGCCCTGCGGTCATCATCGGCGTGATGGTGATGGTTGTCGCGGTCATTGCCTTCGTGGTGTTCATGGAGCGCAGCCTGCGCAAGATCCACATCCAGTATCCGCGCCGTCAGGTGGGGATGAAGATCTATGATGGCGGCTCGTCGCATCTTCCCGTGAAGGTCAACCCGGCGGGGGTGATCCCGGCGATCTTTGCCTCGTCGCTGTTGCTGCTGCCTGCCACGGTGGGCACCTTCTCGGGCAACGCAACCGGCCCGGTCATGTCCACGATCCTGGCCTATTTCGGCCCCGGACAGCCGCTTTATCTGCTGTTCTTCACCGTGATGATCGTGTTCTTCACCTACTTCTACACCTTCAACGTGTCGTTCAAGCCCGACGAGGTGGCCGAGAACCTCAAGAACCAGAACGGGTTCGTTCCCGGTATCCGCCCCGGCAAGCGCACCGAGGAATTCCTTGAATACGTGCTCAACCGCATTCTCGTGCTGGGCTCGGCCTATCTTGTCGGGGTGATGCTGCTTCCGGAAATCCTGCGCAACCAATTCGCGATCCCGTTCTATTTCGGCGGCACCTCGGTGCTGATCGTGGTGTCGGTCACGATGGACACGATCCAGCAGGTGCAATCGCATCTTCTGGCGCATCAATACGAGGGGTTGATCGAGAAATCGCAACTGAGCGGCAGGGGTCGCAAGAAAGGCCGCCGCAAGGGAGGGGCACGCCGATGAACATCATTCTTCTGGGACCGCCGGGGGCAGGCAAGGGCACGCAGGCGCAGATGCTGGTCGAGAGCCGCGACATGATCCAGCTTTCGACCGGGGACATGCTGCGCGCGGCCAAGGACAGCGGCACCGAGATGGGCCGCATCGTGGCCGATGTGATGGCGCGCGGCGATCTGGTGACCGACGAGATCGTGATCGGCCTCATTCGCGAGAAATTGCAGGGCGACAAGCGGGGCGGCTTCATCTTTGACGGCTTTCCGCGCACGCTGGCGCAGGCCGACGCGCTGGCCACGCTGCTCGACGAGCAGGGCGAGACGCTCGATGCCGTGGTGGAAATGCGCGTCGAGGACGAGACGCTTGTGAAGCGCATCGTGAATCGCGCCGCCGAGGCCGCCGCCGCCGGGCAGCCGGTGCGCGCCGACGACAACGAGCAGAGCGTGCGCCACCGCCTGATGGAATATTACAAGAAGACCGCGCCGCTTATCGGCTATTACCACGCCAAGGGGCAACTGGCCTCGGTGGATGGCATGGGCAGCATGGAAGAGGTCAAGGCGGCGATCGCGGCGGTGCTTGACAAATGAGGTAAAGCGGGGCTTGACGCCCAGTGCGTTTCCCCATACCCAACGCTATCTCTCGCGCGAGAGTGATTCCCGCCGGGCTTCCCGGTGGTATCGACATCCCGAATTCAGCCGCGACCCGGAGCGATCAGCGCCTCGGGCCAACGTTGTGAAAAAAGGTTCTGGCGTTACGGAACCGCAACGGAAAGGACAAGACACTTGGCACGTATTGCCGGCGTAAACATCCCGACATCGAAAAGGGTGCCCGTCGCCCTTACCTATATCACCGGAATCGGCCCCTCCTCGGCCCGCGCCATCTGCGAGGCCACGGGCATCGACCAGTCCCGCCGCGTCAACGAGCTCTCGGATGCCGAGGCACTGGCGCTGCGCGAGCATATCGACGCCAACTATACCGTCGAGGGCGACCTGCGCCGCGAGACGCAGATGAACATCAAGCGCCTGATGGATCTTGGCTGCTACCGTGGCCTGCGCCACCGCCGCAACCTGCCGGTTCGCGGTCAGCGCACCCATACCAATGCCCGCACCCGCAAGGGCCCGGCAAAAGCCATTGCCGGCAAGAAGAAATAAGGGAGGGCACGAGATATGGCACGCGATACCAGGCGCACGAAAAAGAAGGCCTCCAAGAACATCGCCACCGGGGTGGCGCATGTGAACTCGTCCTTCAACAACACCAAGATCCTGATTTCCGATGTGCAGGGCAATGCCATTGCATGGTCGTCGGCGGGCACGATGGGCTTCAAGGGGTCGCGCAAATCGACCCCCTATGCCGCGCAGCTTGCCGCCGAGGATGCCGGCAAGAAGGCCCAGGAACACGGGATGCGCACCCTCGATGTCGAGGTGCAGGGCCCCGGTTCGGGCCGCGAATCGGCGCTGCGCGCGCTCGCGGCGGTGGGGTTCAACATCACCTCGATCCGCGACGTGACGCCGATGGCCCATAACGGCTGTCGTCCGCCGAAGCGCCGCCGCGTCTGACCGAAGCGTTTAAGAGGCGGGCCGCGCGTCTGTGCGCGGTCCGTTGCGTCATTTGAAAACCTCGGGCGTCGCGGCCTATCGGACATGGGGCGGCGACAGGAATGGAGGGATGCATGATCCACAAGAATTGGGCCGAGCTGGTCAAGCCGACGCAGCTCGATATCAAGCCGGGCAACGACCCGCTGCGGCAGGCCACGGTTGTGGCAGAGCCGCTCGAGCGCGGTTTCGGCCTCACGCTCGGCAACGCGCTGCGGCGCGTGCTCTTGTCGTCGCTTCAGGGTGCCGCCATCACCGCCGTTCAGATGGACAATGTGCTGCACGAGTTTTCCAGCGTTCCGGGCGTGCGCGAGGACGTGACCGATATCGTGCTCAACCTCAAGGGCGTCGCGATCCGCATGGAGGTCGAAGGGCCCAAGCGGCTCACCGTGAACGCCAAGGGGCCGGGGATTGTCACCGCCGGCGATATCTCTGACAGCGCGGGTATCGAGATCCTCAACAAGGATCACGTCATCTGCCACCTCGACGAGGGCGCGGAATTCTATATGGAGCTGACCGTCAACACCGGCAAGGGCTATGTCGCCGCCGACAAGAACAAGCCCGAGGACGCGCCCATCGGCCTCATTCCGATCGACGCGATCTATTCACCGATCACGCGCGTCAGCTACGAGGTGCAGCCCACCCGCGAGGGGCAGGTGCTCGATTACGACAAGCTGACCCTCAAGCTCGAGACCGACGGCTCGATCACGCCCGACGATGCCGTGGCCTATGCCGCGCGCATCCTTCAGGATCAGCTTTCGATCTTCGTCAACTTCGACGAGCCGGAAGCGGCGGGCCGCCAGGATCATGATGACGGGCTCGAATTCAACCCGCTTCTGCTCAAGAAGGTGGACGAGCTGGAACTGTCGGTGCGCTCTGCCAACTGCCTCAAGAACGACAATATCGTCTATATCGGCGATCTCATCCAGAAGACCGAGGCAGAGATGCTGCGCACGCCGAACTTTGGCCGCAAGTCGCTCAACGAGATCAAGGAAGTGCTGTCTGGCATGGGCCTGCATCTCGGCATGGATGTCGAGGACTGGCCGCCCGACGATATCGAGGATCTCGCCAAGAAATTCGAGGACGCTTTCTGAGGCGTCCCGCGACAGACCGGGCAATCCCGCCCCAAGGTGAGGGGGATGACACGCATCATCCCCCCGGACAAAGCAAAACACGTAGGAGATGAAACATGCGTCACGCAAGAGGATACCGCCGCCTGAACCGCACCCACGAGCACCGCAAGGCGCTGTGGGCGAACATGGCCGGCTCGCTCATCGAACATGAGCAGATCAAGACCACCCTGCCCAAGGCCAAGGAATTGCGCCGGGTCATCGAAAAGCTGGTCACATTGGGCAAGCGCGGCGATCTGCACGCCCGTCGGCAGGCCGCGGCCCAGCTCAAGCAGGATATCCACGTCGCCAAGCTCTTTGACGTGATCGGCCCGCGCTACAAGGAGCGTCAGGGCGGTTATGTCCGCGTGCTCAAGGCCGGGTTCCGCTACGGGGACATGGCACCGATGGCGATCATCGAATTCGTCGAGCGCGATGTTTCCGCCAAGGGTGCCGCCGATCATGCCCGCGTCGAGGCCGAAGAGGCCGCCGAGGACTGATCCGCGCCAGACCATCCGGTTTGACCCAGACCCCCGCCGCAACCGGCGGGGGTTTTGCGTTTGCGGGGCAGGGGTATTCGGGCCGGAAGACGCGGCGCGGGCTTGTATTGCCGCGATCCTGTCTGCATATCTTGGCCATGCTTTCCACAAGAGGCCGCATATTGTGATCCCGAGCCTGATGCCCGCCGTCCGCCCTGTCCCCCCCCCGCCCGCGACCGCAAGGCGCGTGGCCGGGGCGCGGTGCCGCGTCGCGGGGCGGAGCGGTGGCTGATCTCTTTGACAGCGCGCCCGAGGGGGCACCCTCTGCCGCGCCGCGCCCGCTGGCCGACCGGTTGCGCCCGCGTGCCCTCTCGGAGGTGATCGGGCAGCAGGCGGTGCTTGGCCCCGAGGGCGCGCTTGGGGTGATGCTGGCCGCGGGCAGTCTTGGCTCGCTCATCCTGTGGGGGCCGCCGGGGGTGGGCAAGACCACCATCGCGCGGCTTCTGGCGCATGAGACCGACCTGCATTTCGTGCAGATCAGCGCCATTTTCACCGGCGTGCCAGAGTTGCGCCGCGTGTTCGAGGCGGCGCGGCACAGGCGCGGCAACGGGCAGGGCACGCTCTTGTTCGTCGATGAAATCCACCGGTTCAACCGCGCGCAGCAGGATGCGTTCCTGCCGCATATGGAGGATGGCACGATCCTTCTGGTGGGGGCGACCACGGAAAACCCGTCTTTCGAGTTGAATGCCGCGCTTCTGAGCCGGGCGCAGGTGATGGTGTTGGAGCGGCTGTCGCTGGCCGATCTGGAGCTTCTGGCGCAGCGCGCCGAGAGGGAACTGGGCCGCGCCCTGCCGCTTGATGGCCCGGCGCGCGAGGCGCTTCTGGAGATGGCCGATGGCGACGGGCGCGCGCTCTTGAATCTGATCGAGCAGGTGACGGCGTGGAAGGTCGAGGGGCGGCTCGACAGCGCGGCGCTGGCCGCGCGGCTGATGCGGCGGGCGGCGCAATATGACAAGTCGGGCGACGCGCATTACAACCTGATTTCCGCGCTGCACAAATCGGTGCGCGGCTCGGACCCGGATGCGGCGCTCTACTGGCTGGCGCGGATGCTGGCAGGGGGCGAGGATCCGCGATATCTCGCCCGCCGCATCACCCGGATGGCGATCGAGGATATCGGCCTTGCCGACAGCCACGCGCAGACCGTCTGCCTGCACGCCTGGGAGATTTACGAGCGGCTGGGCAGCCCCGAGGGCGATCTGGCGCTGGGGCAGGCCGTGATCTATCTCGCGCTCGCGCCGAAATCGAACGCGGGCTACGGCGCGTTCAAGGCGGCGCTGCGCGATGCGAAGCGGACGGGAAGCGCGCCGCCGCCCAAGCATATCCTGAACGCGCCCACCGCGCTGATGAGGGAACAGGGCTATGGCGCGGGCTATAAATATGACCATGACACCGAAGACGGCTTCTCCGGGCAGGATTATTTCCCCGAGGAAATGAAGCGCCCGGTTTACTACCTGCCGCCCGAGCGCGGCTTTGAGCGCGAATTGAAAAAGCGGCTCGACTATTTCGCCAAGCTTCGAAAGCGACTCGGCTGAAGGCGGGCGGGGCGCTGCGTTGCGGCAACGCCGCCCGCACCTTGGGTGTCGTCATGGCCTGGCTTGTCTTATCCTGAACCCGGC
>DISF01000030.1:0-7734 GCA_002421985.1 Roseovarius sp. UBA6217
GAAAAGAGTCGCAAGCAGTTTTTTCAAGAAAATGAAATTTTCTGCAACGCGGCGGTCAGAGCGGTCATTCGCCATAGGCCAGCCCTTCGCGGCGCGGGTCGGCCCCGCCTGCCAGTCGCGCAGTCAGGTCAATCGCGTGCAGCCCTGAGGTCATCGCCTGCATTTCCACCTCATAGCCAAGTTCGGCCAGCGCCGGGGCGAGCCGCGCGGCACCGGGCTCTACATCGTAGCGCCCGAACCGGTTGACGAGATGCGGCAGCGCCACCGCCTGCTGCACATCCATGCCCCAATCCGCCCAGGCGATGATCGTCTTGGCGACAAAGCCGATGATACGGCTGCCACCGGGGCTGCCCAGCACCAGAACCGGCTGCCCGTCGCGGCGCAGGATCGTCGGGGCCATCGACGACCGGGGCCGCTTGCCGGGGGCGACGGCATTGGCTAGGGGGCGGCCGCCCTCGTGGCTGGCAAAGGAGAAATCCGTAAGCTCGTTATTGAGAAGGAACCCCCGCACCATCAGCCGGGAGCCGAATCCGTTCTCGATGGTGGTGGTCATCGATAGCGCGTTGCCATACCCGTCCACGATGGAGATATGCGAGGTCGCGGGCTGCGCGAGCGTCTTGCCGTCGCCCCAATCCAGCGCGTGATCGAATTCCGGCGTACCGGGGGCCACCTCGCGCAGCGCCTCCTGCCCCTGCAAGAGCCGCGCACGGTCGCGCAAGTAGCCGGGATCGAGCAGCCCGCGCACCGGCACCGGCACGAAATCGCTATCCGCGAGATACCGCCCCCGGTCGGCAAAGGCCAGGCGGCTGGCATCGCCGACAAGCCGCCAGGCATCGGCGCTCTCGGGGCCGAGCGCGGCGAGGTCATAGGGCGCGAGCATCCCGAGGATCTGCGCCACCGTCACGCCCCCAGACGAGGGCGGCCCCATGCCGCACACCTCGTAGGCCCGATAGGGGGCACAGACGGCCTCGCGCTCGCGCACCGCATAGATCGCGAGATCGGCCAGGCTGAGCGTGCCGGGATTGTCCCCGGCCCCCTGCACCACCTCGACGATATCGGCGGCGATCGGTCCGGTATAAAACGGGGCCGCGCCCTCTTGGGCGAGGATACGGAGCGTATCGGCATAGGCCGGGTTGCGCAGGGTCTCGCCCGCCTTGATGGGCTGGCCTTCGGGCAGGAAATAGGCGCGCGTCGCCGCGAATCGCGCCAGCCGCGCGGCATCGCCCGCCACCAGAGAGGCAAGGCGCGGGCTGACCGCAAAGCCCTCTTCGGCGAGCCGGATCGCATCCTCGAACAGCACCGGCCAGTCGGCGCGCCCCCATCGTCTCTGCGCCTCGGCCAAAAGCGCGGGCGTGCCCGGCACGCCCACCGAACGCCCGCCCACCACCGCCTCAAAGAAATCGAGCGGTTGGCCAGCCTCATCCAGAAAGAGCTTGGGGGTCGCCGACATCGGCGCGGTCTCGCGCCCGTCAAGCGTAGTGATCGCGCCCGTGGCCCCGTCATGCCAAAGAAGGAACGCGCCGCCGCCAAGGCCAGAGCTTTGCGGCTCCACCAGCCCCAGAACCGCCTGCACCGCCACCATCGCATCCGCCGCCGTGCCGCCCGCACGAAGCACCCTTGCCCCCGCCTCTACCGCGAGCGGATGCGCGGCGGCGATCATCCAGGTATCGGCCTCGACAACCCGCCCCGCCGCCTTGGCCGCCGCCGACGCGGCCAAGAGGGGCGGCACCTGCACCCCCCCTGCCCCGCCGCCTTCGGGTGCGATGGCATCCGTCGCCTGCTGCGCCATCAGCGGCGCGGCGAGAAACCCCAGCAGAAGCAGCAGCGCGCGCATTCCTTGCCTCCTGTCTCATCTGCTCCGCATCATATGCAGGCCCGCATTAACACCGCCTTACCACCGCCCGGAAACCACGGAATATCCCCGTCACAGCGGATCGGTGCGCCACAGCGTCACCTTGAGCCCACCATGCGCCACCGGCGGCCCCGGTGGCAAGAACGGCAGCCCGGTCGCGCGCGCCAGCCCGCCATCGCTGGTGACAAGCCCGACGCGCCAGCCCCGCATCTCGCGCCGCAGCACCTCGCCCAGACTGCCGTAGAGGCCGAACAGCAGCTTGCGCTCGCCGATGCGCGCGCCATAGGGCGGGTTGATCATGACAAGACCGGGCGCACCCTCGGGGCGGGTGAGCGCCGAGACAGGCTGACAGGCGAACTGCGTCACCGCGGCTGTGCCCGCACGCGCCGCATTCTCCGTCGCCATGCGCACCGCGCCCGCGTCGCGGTCAAAGCCGGTGAACCGCAGCCCGGTCTCGCGCCGCACCGTCTGCACCCTCATCGCCTCCCATGCCTCGGGATCGAATGTCGCCAGATCCTCGAAGGCGAATCGCCGGTCGCGACCGGGGGCAAGGCCAAGCACGATCTCGGCCGCCTCGATCGGGAAGGTGCCAGAGCCGCACATCGGATCAAGCACCGGCTCGCCCCCGTCATAGCCGCATTGCCGCAGGAACAGCGCCGCCAGCGTTTCGCGCAACGGGGCCTTGCCGGTGGCAAGCTTGTGGCCGCGCCGGTGAAGCGGCTCGCCCGAGCTATCGACACTCAGGCTTACCAGATCATCCTCGATCCGGGCCATCACCCGGATCGCCCCCTCGCCGCCCTCGGGCGCGCCGAGCGTTTCGGTGATCGCCCGCGCGATCCGCTGCGTCGCGGCACCGGCATGATAGATTTTCGAGCGGCGGCAGGTGGCCTCGACCTTGACCGGCACATCGGCGCGCAGCACCGAAGCCCAGTCGAATTTCCGCGCCCGTTTATCAAGCTGCGCAAGGTGCATGGCGCGGAACGCACCGATCCGCGCAAGCACACGGTTCGCGCCACGAACCTCGCGGTTGGCACGCCAGACATCGGGCCAACCCCCCTCGATCTCGACCCCGCCGGGCACCGCCCTTGCCGGGGAAAACCCGAGTTCTGCCACCTCTTCGGCAAGCGCGGCCTCAAGCCCCGGCGCGGTGGCAAGGAATATCGCGAAGGCCACGCCGCTCAGAGCATCGCGGGCACGACCTGATCGGGCGGGCGGTGACCGTCCTCGAAGGTCTTGATATTGATGATGACCTTCTCGCCCATCTCGATCCGCGCCTCGCGGGTGGCCGACCCCATATGCGGCAACAACACGACATTGGGCAATTCGCGCAGGCGCGGGTTGACCTCGGCCCCGCGCTCGTAGACATCAAGCCCCGCGCCCGCGATCTCTCCGGCGTGCAGCATCCGGGTCAGCGCGTTCTCGTCGATCACCTCGCCGCGCGAGGTGTTGACGATCACGGCGTCGGGCTTCATCAGCTTCAATCGCCGCGCGTTCATCAGGTGAAAGGTCGCGGGCGTGTGCGGGCAATTGATGCTGAGCACATCCATCCGCGCCACCATCTGATCAAGGCTCTCCCACCAGGTCGCTCCGGTCTCTGCCTCGATCTCGGGGCGCAGGCGGCGGCGGTTGTGGTAATGGACCTGCATCCCGAAGGCCGCCGCGCGCCGCGCCACCGCCTGCCCGATCCGCCCCATGCCGAGAATACCCAGCCGCCGCCCCGCGATTCGCCCGCCAAGGAATGCCGTCGGCGACCAGCCGTGCCACTCCCCCGACTGCATCGCCGCGAGCCCCTCGGGCAGGCGGCGCGTGACAGCGAGAATCAGCGCCATCGTCATGTCGGCGGTATCGTCGGTCAGCACACCGGGCGTGTTGGAAACCAGGATCCCGCGCTGCCGGGCCGTTTCGACATCTATATGATCGACCCCCGCACCGTAATTGGCGATGAGCCTGAGCCGGTCGCCCGCCTGCGCGATCAGACTGGCGTCGATCCGGTCGGTGATGACCGGCACAAGGATATCGGCCTCGCGCATCGCGCGGGCCAGCGCCTCGCGGCTCATCGGCGCGTCATCCTCGCGCAGGCGCACGTCGAACAGCTCCTGCATCCGCCGCTCGACCGGCTCGGGCAGGCGTCGCGTAACGACAACATTCAGGGGTTCTGACGACATGGCGGCCCTCCTCCGGCTTTTCTTTCGCGCGCGCTGCTGGCAGAGTGACGCAGGATCAGGCGGGGCACAAGAACCCTTGCCGGTAACACGAGCAGAAATCGGAGAGCCGGGATGCGACGACTTGGGCTGGCCTTGATTGTCATGGCACTGGGCAGCGTCGCGGGCGCGGCAGAACGCGGCAGCGTCACCGGCCTGCCATTGCCGCGCTACGTCTCGCTCAAGGCCTCCGAGGCCAATGTCCGGCGCGGTCCCAGCCTTACCCATCGCATCGACTGGGTCTACAAGCGCCGCGCCATGCCGCTGCGCATCACCGCCGAATTCGGCCACTGGCGGCGGGTCGAGGATCGCGACGGCGCGGGCGGCTGGGTGCATTACACGCTTCTGTCGGGTGTGCGCACGGTCATCGTCGAGCGCGATCTTCTGGATATCCATGCCCGCCCCGACCCCGGCGCGATGGTCGTCGCACGGCTCGAGGCAGGGGTGATCGCGCGGCTGTCGAAATGCGGCGTGGAGTGGTGTGCCCTGTCGGCGGGGGGCTATGACGGCTGGGCCGAGAAATCCGCGCTCTGGGGCGTGGACGCGCAGGAAGTCGTTGAATAAGCACCCCGATCAACCCGGCGTCCGGGTGCGGATGCCCCATCGCCCACCGCCCTCACTTTTTTTCCACTGCGGTCTTGATCCGGCCCCAACCCCGGAGTAATGAGCGCAACACGTTGGGGTGTAGCCAAGTGGTAAGGCATCGGTTTTTGGTACCGTGTATCGTAGGTTCGAATCCTACCACCCCAGCCAGTAATCTCTAAGTTATTGATATTCCATACGGAAATCAGACAGATTCTCGGTTGATGCCTAAAAAGGCCCAACTGCGACACATTGGTGCGACACAAGGGCCGAAATTGGCCGTCGACTCGTCCCGATTTTCCATCTGCTTTTTCCCTCTCTCCGGCCCCGCAAAGGGGCGACAGATGGGACCGCGAGCGGCGGCTCGTCAGTGCCATATTCGCGGTTGCCGCAGAGCGTAGTCGTGCCCCAGCCCGGCCCTGCCGGGGCAGGGGTCTTCTGGACGTTCAACGCCTCGGTGATCTTGGCGGACGAGAGACCCGCCGCATCGTTTTTGAAAATCCCCCGGACCATGGCGGCTTCAACGGGCGAACCCGGGGCGGTTATGCCCTGCTCAGGCCCCCGCGCCCTGCAAGGCCATGACTTCGAGCGCCCCCTCCCGGCGCGCGCGGATCGCCTGTGCGGCCGCGTGAGAGCCCGCCAGCGTGGTGAAATAGGGGATGCGGTCATAAAGCGCGACCGCCCGGATTTCGCGGCTGTCCTCGACCGCCTGCGCACCCTCGGTGGTGTTCATCACCAACGCGATCGCGCCATCCTTGAGCATGTCCACGATGTTGGGCCGTCCCTCATAGACCTTGTTGACCACCTCGCAGGCAATCCCCGCCTCGCTGAGGAAGGCACCCGTGCCGCGCGTGGCAACAAGCGCGAAGCCAAGCGCGATGAGGATGTTCGCCGTCTCGATCAGTTGCGCGGTCTTGTCACTGTCGCGCACCGACACGAAGACCGAGCCGGTCTCGGGCAGGGTCACGCCAGCGCCCATCTGCGCCTTGAGGAAGGCACGCGGGAACGACACGTCCCATCCCATCACCTCGCCGGTGGAGCGCATTTCGGGGCCAAGGATCGTATCGACGCCGGGGAAGCGGGCAAAGGGCAGCACCGCCTCCTTGACCGAGAACCACGGCATATCCGGGTCCGCCAGTGTCATCTGGTCGGCCATGGGCAGGGTGCCGGGGCGCGTATCGCGCGGATAGGGGCCGCGATGCGGAAATGCCTCAAGGCTCTCGCCCGCCATCAGCCGCGCGGCGATGGAGGCAATGGCCGAATCCGTCGCTTTGGCCACGAAGGGCACGGTGCGCGAGGCGCGCGGGTTCACCTCGATCAGGTAGATATCCTCGCCCTTGACCGCGAATTGCACGTTCATCAGGCCGACAACGCCCAGCGCACGCGCCAGCGCCTCGGTCTGGCGGGTGATCTCGTCGATGATCGCGCGCGGCAGCGAATAGGGCGGCAGCGAACAGGCTGAATCGCCCGAATGCACGCCCGCCTCCTCGATATGCTGCATGATGCCCGCGACATGCACGCGGGTGCCGTCGCAGAGCGCATCCACATCGCATTCGATGGCCCCCGACAGATAGCTGTCAAGCAGCACCGGGCTCTTGCCCGACACCACCACCGCCTCGGCGATATAGCGTTCCAGATGGGCCATGTCGCGCACGATCTCCATCGCGCGGCCGCCCAGCACGTAGGAGGGGCGGATGACCAGCGGAAAGCCGATATCCTCGGCGATGGCCAGCGCCTGCGCATCCGTGCTGGCGATGCCGTTGACGGGCTGTTTCAGCCCCAGCCGGGTGACAAGCGCCTGAAACCGCTCGCGGTCCTCGGCCAGATCAATGGCGTCGGGCGTGGTGCCGAGGATCGGGATGCCCTCGGCCTCAAGCGCGCGCGCCAGTTTCAGGGGCGTCTGCCCGCCGAATTGCACGATCACCCCGTGCAGCGTGCCGCGTTCCTGCTCGACGCGGAGAATTTCCATGACATGCTCGAAGGCCAGCGGCTCGAAGTAAAGCCGGTCGGAGGTGTCGTAATCGGTGCTCACCGTCTCGGGGTTGCAGTTGATCATGATCGTCTCGTAGCCCACATCAGAGAGCGCGAAACAGGCGTGACAACAGCAATAATCGAACTCGATCCCCTGTCCGATCCGGTTGGGGCCGCCGCCAAGGATGACCACCTTTTTCGCGTCAGACGGGCGCGCCTCGCATTCCACATCATCCGAACCGGGGCCCATCATCGGGGCCTCGTAGGTGGAATACATATAGGGCGTCTGTGCCTCGAATTCGGCGGCGCAGGTGTCGATGCGCTTGAACACCGCGTGCACACCGAGGTTCCGGCGCGCGCGGCGCACCTGATCCTCGTCGCGCCCCGTCAGCGTGGCGAGGCGGGCATCGGTAAAGCCCATCATCTTGAGGCGGCGCAAGCCCTCCTCGGTCACGGGCAGGCCGTCGTGGCGGATACGCGCCTCGGCCTCGACGATCTCGCGGATACGGGCAAGGAACCACGGATCATAGGCCGTCGCGGCGTTTATTTCGTCATCTGTCAGGCCATGGCGCATCGCCTGTGCAATGGTGCGCATCCGGTCGGGGGTGGCCACCGACAGCGCACGGGTGATTGCGGCCTTGTCAGGGGCACCCTCGATTTCCACCTCGTCAAAACCCGTGAGGCCCGTCTCCATCGAGGCCAGCGCCTTTTGCAGGCTCTCGTGGATCGTGCGGCCAATCGCCATGGCCTCGCCCACCGATTTCATCGCGGTGGTCAGGTGCGGCTTGGAGCCGGGGAATTTCTCGAACGCAAAGCGCGGGATTTTCGTCACGACATAATCAATCGTCGGCTCGAAACTGGCGGGCGTGACCTTGGTGATGTCATTGTCCAACTCGTCGAGCGTATAGCCCACCGCCAGCTTGGCGGCGATCTTGGCGATCGGGAAACCCGTGGCCTTGGACGCCAGAGCAGACGACCGCGACACGCGCGGGTTCATCTCGATNNCTCGATCACCACCATGCGGCCATCGGCGGGGTTCACCGCCCATTGCACGTTCGATCCGCCCGTTTCCACCCCGATCTCGCGCAAGACGGCGATCGAGCCGTTGCGCATCATCTGGTATTCCTT
>DISF01000030.1:7745-7892 GCA_002421985.1 Roseovarius sp. UBA6217
CGAATTCCTTCCAGCCCAGAAGGCTCTCGTCGATCAGGATCTGGCTCACCGGCGAGGCATCGAGACCGGATTTGCAGAAATGGATGTAATCGTCGCGGTTATAGGCGATGCCGCCCCCCGTCCCGCCAAGGGTAAAGGCGGGGCGGA
>DISF01000004.1 GCA_002421985.1 Roseovarius sp. UBA6217
GGCGGCCCGGCGATGCGCGGCGGCGCGCCAAGGCGCGCCTTTATCCCGCGCAAGGGCGCTTTGCCTCGAACGCTCCCTCCAGCCCATGCCTCGCTCTCTTCCCCCCTCCCCCCGCGCCCGCTTGTTGCCGCGCGGCGCACGCGTTAGACAGGCATACAGGCAGGCAAGCAGCAAACGGGGCCGGGCACCATGCGTATTCTCATCACCAATGACGACGGCATCAACGCGCCGGGGCTGGCAGTGCTGGAGGGCATCGCCACCGCACTTGCCGGTGCGGGCGGCGAGGTCTGGACCGTGGCCCCCGCCTTCGAGCAATCGGGCGTCGGCCATTGCATCTCCTACACGCGGCCCATGATGATCAGCGAGATGGCCCCTCGCCGCTTTGCCGCCGAGGGCAGCCCGGCCGATTGCGTGCTGGCGGGGCTGCATGACGTGATGAAGGACGCGCCCCCCGATCTGGTGCTCTCGGGCGTGAACCGGGGCAACAACGCGGCGGAAAACGCGGTCTATTCCGGCACCGTGGGTGCCGCGATGGAGGCCGCGTTACAGGGCGTGCCGGCGGTGGCGCTCAGCCAGTATTACGGCCCCGGGAACCGCGACCTGCCCGACACGTTCGAATGCGCCCGCGTCCACGGCCTGCCCACCCTGCAACGCCTTCTGGACAAGGGCGTATGGACGCGCGACGATTACGGCATATTCTACAATATCAACTTCCCCCCCGTCCCGGCCGCAGAGGTCAAGGGCATCCGCGCCGCGCGGCAGGGCTTTCGCCGCGACATGGGCTTTGGCGTCCAGCCCCATGTCGCCCCCTCGGGACGGCGCTTTCTGTGGGTCACCGGCGCGCCGCAGAACATGCCCACCAGCCCCGGCTCGGATGCGGATGTGAACCTTCAGGGGTATATCTCGGTCACGCCGATGCGGGCGGATCTCACCGCGCATGACGCGCTGGAGGCCCTCAAGGCCATCGAATGAGCGAGGACGCCGATCATATCGCCGAACGCAAGATGCAGTTCCTGTTTGCGCTGCGCTCGCGCGGGGTGACGGATGCGCGCGTGCTCACGGCGATGGAGCGGATCGACCGTGGCACCTTCGTGCGCGGCTATTTCGCGGACCGCGCCTATGAGGACATGCCGCTGCCCATCGCCTGCGGCCAGACCATCAGCCAGCCTTCGGTGGTAGGGCTGATGACACAGGCGCTGCGGCTGTCGGGCCGCGACAAGGTGCTGGAGGTGGGCACCGGCTCTGGCTATCAGGCCGCGATCCTGAGCCAGCTTGCCCGCCGCGTCTATACCGTGGACCGCCACCGCCAGCTTGTGCGCGAGGCCTCCGCGATCTTTGCCGCGCTTGATCTGACCAACATCGTCTGCCTCACCGCCGATGGCAGCTTTGGCTTGCCCGAGCAGGCCCCGTTCGACCGTATCCTGGTGACCGCCGCTGCCGAAGACCCGCCCGGCCCGCTCTTGGCGCAGCTTCGCATCGGCGGTATCATGGTGCTGCCCGTGGGCCAGTCGGATACGGTGCAGCAACTCATCCGTGTGACCCGGCACGAGAACGGGTATGACTATGACGAGCTGCGCCCGGTGCGGTTCGTGCCGCTGGTCGAGGGGCTGGGGCGCGATGGTTGAGGCAGGCACGAACATGCATCGAGGGAGAGTGACATGAGTATCGCAACGCGGCGTTTTCCACGCGGGGCCACGCTTGGAATCGGCATGGCGCTCGGCCTTGCGGGGTGCAGCGGACCGCTCGATATCGACATGCGCGGGGCCTTTGGCAATGCGCCCAGCACCGCCGAGGCGGCGCGCACCGCCACCGCCGCGCGCCCCGCGCCCGATGCGCGCGGCATCATCTCCTATCCCGGCTATCAGGTCGCGGTGGCACAGCGCGGCGACACGCTGGCGCGGCTCGCCACGCGGATCGGTGCCGATGCCCCCGAGCTTGCCCGCTATAACGGTATCCAGACCGGCGACATCCTGCGCGAGGGCGAGATCATCGCCCTGCCCCGCCGCGTCGCCGAACCCGAGGGCGGCCCGATCCGCCCCGATACCGATATCGCGGCGCTCGCGGGCAGCGCCATCGAGCGCGCCGATGGCGACCGGATCCAGACCAGCGCCCTCGCCCCCGCCCCCGCCCCAAAGACCCCGAGCGCCGTCGAGCCCGTGCGCCACAAGGTCGCGCGCGGCGAGACCGCCTATTCCATCTCGCGGCTCTACAACGTGCCGGTGCGCAGCCTTGCCGACTGGAACGGGCTCGATTCAAGCTTTACCGTGCGCGAGGGGCAGTTTCTGCTGATCCCCGTGGCCGCTGCCGGGGCGCGTGCACAGAGCCGCACCGAAGAGCAACAGGCCGCAACCACCCCGCCCGGCGGCACCTCCCCCGTCCCGGTGCCGCCAAGCGCGGCCCGCCCCCTGCCCGAGCCGGAAACCACCGTCCCCGAGCCGGTGGCCGCGCCCGATCTGGGCCAGAGCGAGACCAAGACACGCGATACACGCCTAGCCCGGCCGCTCGACGGGGCCATCATTCGCGATTACGCCAAGGGCCGCAATGACGGCATCGACATTTCCGGCGCGCCGGGGGCCGAGGTGCGCGCCGCAGAGGCTGGTATCGTGGCGGCGGTGATGGACGATAGCAACGGGCGCCCCATCGTTGTCATCCGCCACGAGGGCAACCTGCTCACGGTCTATACCAACCTCGCGGAGCTGAGCGTCAAGAACGGCGACAGCGTTCAACGCGGTCAGCCCATCGGCACCCTGCCCGCCTCGGGCAACCCGGCGCTGCATTTCGAGGTGCGCGACGGCATCGAAAGCCTCGACCCGAATACGTTCCTCGGCAATTAGAGAAACCTCGGAAAAGGGCGACGGGTTTTTTCGGGTTCAATAGGGCGTTGATGGGTTTGTGGCGGTCATGCGCCTCCGACCCACCGCGCGGACCAAAGCCGGAACGGAACCGCGCGAACGTCACGCGGGTTCCGCCGTCCGCTCACGTGGGTCGCGCCCCGTTGAGCCGCAGAAACAGGCTTTCCTTGTCGTTATTGCGGAAAAACGGCACCGAGGCGGGCGGCGTGCGATCATGGGCGCGCGCGGCAACCTCGGCCAGCACCACCTCGGTGATGAAAGGCAGATCGAACCTGCGCACATCGGCCAAAGGCACCCATTGCAGGTGGCTGAGTTCCTCGCAGGCATCCGAGAAATCATCGGGGTCACCCGCGATCGCCTCGGCATGAACCAGAAAGAATCGCGCATCGAACCGGCGCGGACGGCCCGGCGGGGTGATCGCGCGAAACACGAATTGCAACGCATCGGCCACGGGCACCAGCCCGCGCGCGGCAAAGCCCGCCCAGTCGGGCGGCACCGCGCCGCGCCATGTGCCGGGGGAGCCAAGGGCAAGGCCGGTCTCCTCCCACAGCTCGCGGATGGCGGCGGCGGCAAGCGCGTGCGCGAGATCGCGCGCGCACTCCTCGCGCAGCCGGTCCGCACAAAGCGGCGGCAGGTGCCGCGCAAGCGGCACGCCCGCGTCACCGGGATCGACCGCGCCACCGGGAAAAACCACCTTGTTGGGCATGAAGGCCGCCCCCGCCCCGCGCTGCCCCATCAGCACATGCGGCGTGCCCTCGCGCTCTCGCAACACGATTACCGTGGCGGCATCGCGCACCGGCACCGCTTCTTTCTGCATTTCCGTCATATGCCCCTCCCGGCTTGGTGGGGGTCAGTCGCCGCCCCCGAATCCGTGCATCCTCTTGGCCCATTGCAATCCGACCATCGCGCCCTTGAGTCTCGGCAGAAGGTAAAGCGATAGCGCGATGGTGCCAACAGAAAATGTGGTGAACAAAACGAGTGGATCGGGCCGCCACGTCTCGAACGCCACCATCAGGAGCGGGGCCATCAGGTGGCCGACGATCAGAATGGTAAGATAGGCCGGCCCGTCATCGGCGCGCTGGTGGCTGAGATCCTCGCGGCAGACCGGGCAATGATCGCGCACGGTCAGATAGCTGCGCAAAAGCGGACCGCTGCCGCAATTGGGGCATTTGCCGCGAAACCCGCGCAGCATGGCGCGACGGGTGTCGCGCTCGGGCGTCTCGGTGACCTCTGTTACAGTGGTGTCGCGCATGGATGTCCCCTCGCAGCTGATTGCGCGAACATGGCGGACCGCGCGCGGAATTTGAAGGTGGCAGCCTGTCCTTGCGGCGTGATGTCGCGCGCGGGCGGCGGCGGTTTGCAAAAAAACCGGGCAGAGCGCGCCGGAACACCGCCTTGCCTGCGTATCAGTTCACAGGTGCGCAGGAAAGAGGCGACACCGCGACCATCTCGGAACACATACCCCAAGGAGGGACCACGATGAAACATACCGGGCTTATGGCAGGGCTGGCACTGGCGATCGCGCTGGGCGGGCTGAGCGAGGCGCGCGCACAAATGCAGGGCGGCGACGGCCCGCGCGACGGCATGGGATACGGGATGCGCGGCATGGCGGGCGGCGACATGGCCGCGCGCTTCGCCGAAGCCGATGCCGATGGCGATGGCAAGCTCTCGCGTGACGAGTTGGTGGCGCGCATGACCGCGCAGGCCGCCGAGCGGATCGAGTCGCGCGCGGACCGCATGATCGCCCATCACGATGCCGATGGCGACAAGATGCTGACGCTGGAGGAAATGCAATCGGGCATGGGCGAGCGCATGTTCGAGCGGCTCGACGCCGATGGCGACGGCATGATCTCGCGCGAGGAATTCGCCAAGATGCGCGAGATGCGCCAGATGCATGGCGGCAAGCATGGTGGCAAGCATGGTGGCCAACGGGGCGGCATGACCCATCACGGCATGGGTGAGGGTGGCGTGGTCATCCACAACCACTATTACCAGAACTGAGCCACCCGCCCGCCGCCCGGCCCTCGGCCCGTGACACGGGCTTGTGGCGCGGGCGGCGCGGCCCTAGCCTGATACGCATGACCATGCCGCTTGATGACCGCAGCGACCTGCCCGACGAAGACCTGCTCGCGGCCTTTGCTGCGGGCGAGGCGGCGGCGGCGCGCGTGCTGACGCTGCGGCTTGTGCCGCGGGTGCTGGCCCATGCCGCGCGCCTTCTGGGCAACCGTGCCGAGGCCGAGGAGGTGGCGCAGGAGGCAATGCTGCGGCTCTGGCGGCAGGCCCCGCACTGGCGCGCGGGCGAGGCACGGGTCACGACATGGCTTTACCGGGTGGTGGCCAACCTGTGCATCGACCGGCGGCGCCGGGCACGCGGGCACAGCGTGGCGCTTGACGCCGTGGAAGAGCCGCCCGATCCCGGCCCCGACGCCCCCGCGCGGATGCAGGACCGCGCCCGCGCCGAGGCCTTGCAGGCGGCGCTTGCGGATTTGCCCGAGCGACAGCGGCAGGCGGTGGTGCTGCGCCATATCGAGGGGCTGGCCAACCCCGAGATCGCCGCGATCATGGAGACCACCACCGAGGCGGTCGAAAGCCTGACCACACGCGGGCGGCGCGCGCTGACGGCGGCGCTGGCCGTGCGCAAGGAGGATCTGGGATATGTCGATGACTGACAAGGACATGCAAGAGCAGGCGGCGCTGGTGCCGTTCTTTGCCGCCGCACAGCGCGCGGCCCCGGCTCCGTCGCCCGAGTTGCTGGCGCGGGTGCTGGCGCAGGCCTGTGCCGAGCAGGCGCGGTTTGCGCCCCCCCGGCCCCTGCGCGCGCCACGGATCGGGCTTACCGCGCGTATCCGGCAGGGGCTGGGCGGCTGGCCCGCGCTCGCGGGGCTGGCGGCGGCGGGGCTGGCCGGGGTGTGGATCGGGCTGGCGCTGCCCGATGTCGTGATCGCGGGGGGCGAGGCCGATTACCTGGTCGATGTCGCGCCCGATATCGCCTTTGATACGGGGGGGGATTTCTGATGTCGCAAGAAAGCTTGCAGGACCGTGGCAGGCCGGGGCGCGGCTGGCGGATCGTGCTGATCGTGTCGCTGGCGCTCAACCTCGCCGTGGCGGGGGCGATCGGCGGCTGGGTGCTGCGCCACGGGATCGGGGCGCGCGCGGATCACGGGCCGCATTCCGCGCGGCTGGCAAACCTTGGCGGGCCGCTGACCCATGCGCTCGACACCGAGGGGCGCGCCGCCATCGCCGCGCGGCTGCGGGCACAGGGCGAGGCGCAAGAGACCCGCCGGGCAGCGCTGCGCGAAGGATTCGAGGCGCTGTTGGGGGATCTGCGCGCAGAGCCGTTTGATCCGGCACGGGTGGCCGCGCATCTTGAGGTACAGCGCGCGCAGGTGGCAGACCGGCTCAAAGCCGGGCACACCGCGCTGGTGGCGCATCTCGCGCAGATGAGCACACCCGAGCGCGCCGCCTATGCAGACCGGCTCGAAGAGCGCGTGCGCCGCTGGCGGCACCATGACGGACACCGCCGCTAAGGATCGGACGCAAGCGCCCTCAATGCGGTGCCACCTTTGAGAAAAGCTGAATCACCACGATACCGGCGATAATCATCGCCATGCCGAGCACCGCCGGCAGATCCAGCCTTTGGCCAAAGACGATATAGCCGATGGCGGCGATGAGCACGATCCCCAGCCCCGCCCAGATCGCATAGACCACGCCCACTGGCATGTATTTGAGCGTCAGCGCCAGCAGATAAAAGCTGATCGCATAGGCCACCACCACAAGCACCGAGGGCCAAACCTTCGTGAATTGCTGGCTCGCCTGCAAGGCGGTGGTCCCGGCGGTCTCGAACATGATCGCCAGCACCAGCAGAAAATAGACCTGTATCATCGCGCCTCCGGGGTCTTGCATGTGCCTGCCCCCTCGTTAAGCCAGCCCCGGCTCGCGGTCCAGCGCCCCGTTTGCGCCGCTTGCCACCGGCCCCCCGCCGCCCCATATTCCGCCCATGTTGAAAGTCACGCCGATCCTTCTCGCGCTGCTTTATGCGCTGGCGATGTATCGCTTCTCGGTCTGGCGCACCACGCGCGAGCTTGACGCGCGCTCTTGCGAATTGGCCGATCCCCGGCTTCGGGCGATGTGCGACCGCCTCGCCCGCGCGCTTGATCTGCCCCGCGTGCGCGTCCATCTCTACGAGATCGACCCGGTCAACGGCCTGGCCGCGCCGGACGGGCGCATCTTCATCACCCGCGGCTTCTACCGCAAGTTTCAGTCGGGCGAGGTCTCGGCCGAGGAAATGGCCAGCGTGATCGCCCATGAGCTTGGCCATGTCGCGCTGGGCCACGCGCGGCGGCGGATGATCGACTTTACCGGGCAGAACGCCCTGCGCACGGCGCTGGCCATGGTGCTCTCGCGCTTTCTGCCTGGTATCGGCCTGTGGATCGCCAACGGCGTCACCACGCTGCTGGCGGCAAAACTGTCGCGCGGCGATGAATACGAGGCCGACGCATACGCCTCCGCCCTGCTGACCAAGGCAGGCATCGGCACCGCGCCGCAGAAATCGCTCCTCGCCAAGCTGGGCGCGCTCACCCAGGGCGCAGGCGGCGTCATGCCCGCCTGGCTGATGAGCCACCCGCCCACGCCCGAGCGCATCGCCGCCATCGAGCGGCTGGAGGCGCGCTGGCAAGGCGCGCTGCGGTAACGTCATCGCGCGCAGTTGTCCCGAGGATCTCCTGTAAAAGAGGTCCCCGGATCACGTCGGAGATGACATTTCCCTGAAAAACTTTTGATCAAATCACTCTTGGCAAGCCCCCCCGCCCCGCGCTACGCTGCGAAAAACCCCGGTCAGGACTTCCCCGATGGACCTCACACAGTTCCAGACCTTCCGCGTGGCCGCCTGCGATCTCAACGGCCGGATGCGCGGCAAGCGCCTGCCCGCGAGCTTTGCCGACAAGCTTGACGACGGCAGCCTGCGTATGCCGCTAAGCGCCTTGAATCTCGACATTTTTGGTGCAGATATCGAAGGCTCTCCACTGGTTTTCGACAGCGGCGATATCGACGGGCGACTGTTTGCGACATCGCGCGGCGCGGTGCCTCTGCCCTGGCTGGAAGAGCCGCAGGCGCTGGTGCCGATGGTCATGCATACCGAGGATGGCACCCCCTTCGAGGGCGATCCGCGCCACGCGCTGGCCGCCGTTCTCGCGCGCTATGCTGCGCGCGGATGGGAGGTGTTCGCCGCCACCGAGCTTGAATTCACGCTGGTGGAGCCTGCTGGCAAGTCTTTGAAAACCGTGCGCGATCCGCGATCCGGGCGGCGCATGAAGGCCCCCGGAATCCTGTCTCTGGGACAGATGGATGCCTTTGATACCTTCCTGTCTGCGCTCTATTCGGCGGGGGCCGAGATGGGCATTCCGGTGGAATCGGCGATCAGCGAGGCCGGGATCGGGCAGTTCGAATTGACCCTGCGCCACCAATCGGCCATGCGCGCCGCCGATGACACCTGGCTTTTCAAGAACCTTATCAAGGGCTTGGCGCGGCGTCACGGCTTTGTCGCGACGTTCATGGCCAAGCCGTTCGACTCCGATAGCGGCAACGGAATGCACATGCATTTCTCGGTGCTGGATGCGCACGGGCGCAACGTCTTTGACGACGGCACGCCGCGCGGCACCGATATCTTGCGCGCAGGTGTTGCCGGATGCCTTGCCGCCATGCCCGCCTCGACGCTGATTTTCGCCCCCCACGCAAACAGTTACGCACGTCTCGTGCCGGGTGCCCACGCGCCCACCGGGGCGGGATGGGGCTATGAGAACCGCACCACCGCGCTGCGCATCCCCGGTGGGCCAAACGCCGCGCGCCGGATCGAGCACCGCGTGGCGGGCGGCGACATCAACCCCTACCTGACCTTCGCCGCCATCCTCGGGGCCGCGATCACCGGCATCGACGACGCCATGACGCCCCCCGCGCCGATCACCGGCAACGCCTATAATGCAGAGTTGCCGCAGCTTGCCCCCGACTGGGCCTCCGCGATCGATGCATTCGAGACCAACCCGTTGATCGCGCGCATCTTTCCCGCGGGCCTCATCGCCAACCTGGTGATGACCAAGCGTCAGGAACATGCGCGCATCGACGCGATACCCGCACAGGATCACTGGAAGGTCTATCTCGAAACGGTGTAGGCTGGGACAGACTCCCGGCCATAATTTGATCAAAAATGGACCCCCATGAAAATCGGCATCCTCAAAACCGGCCACGCCCCCGATATCGTGCTCGACAGCCTTGGCGATTACGACGCGATGTTCGCACGCCTGCTTGACGGGCACGGATTCGAGTTTGCGCCCTATGACGTGGTCGATGGCACCTTTCCCGACGGGGCGCAGGCCGCCGATGGCTGGCTTGTCACCGGATCGAAACACGGGGTCTACGAGGATCACCCCTGGATTGCCCCGCTCGAGACGCTCATCCGCGAGATCCGCGACGCGGGCCGCCCGCTGGTGGGGGTGTGTTTCGGCCACCAGATCATCGCGCAGGCGCTTGGCGGCAAGGTGGTCAAGCACCCGGATGGCTGGCGCGTGGGGGCCACGGAATACGAGATCGACGGCCGCCCCCTCACCCTCAACGCCTGGCATCAGGATCAGGTCGTGACCGTGCCGCCCGGAGCCGAGGTGGTGGGCCGCGCCGAGGGCTGCGAGATCGCGGCGCTGCGCTATGGCCCCAACATATTCACCGTGCAACCGCATCCCGAATTCGACGCCACCATGATGGACCGCCTGATCGAGCATCGCGCCATCGGCGTGGTGCCCGACCCGCTGCGCGATCACGCGCGCGCCCTGCTCGACACCCCAACCGACAGCGCCGCCATGGCCCGGACCATTGCGGATGTCCTCAAAGAAGGCGCAAGCCATGGCTGATCTGAGCCAACTTACCAGCACATTACCGCCCGCCGCTCAGGCCTATCTTGAGAATCGCCGCCTCGACGAGGTGGAATGCATCATCTCCGACCTGCCCGGCATTGCCCGCGGCAAGGCGGTGCCCGCGACGAAGTTTGCGCGCCAGCAGTATTTTCACCTGCCCGATTCGATCTTTTACCAGACGATCACCGGCGACTGGGGCGAGGCGGCGGGCGAGGAGGGCTTTATCGAGCGCGACATGATCCTGCGCCCCGACATGTCCACCGCCACCGCCGCGCCCTGGACGGCGGACTGGACCATTCAGGTGATCCATGACGCGTTCGACCGCGAGGGCACGCCGATCCCCTGCTCGCCCCGCAACGTGCTGCGCCGGGTGGTGGGGATGTATCACGACCGCGGCTGGAAGCCGGTCGTGGCCCCCGAGATGGAATTCTTTCTCGTCGCCCGCAACCTCGATCCCGCGCAGGCGATCACGCCGATGATGGGCCGCTCGGGCCGCCCGGCGGCCGCGCGGCAGGCCTATTCGATGACGGCGGTGGACGAATTCGGCCCGGTGATCGACGATATCTACGATTTCGCCGAGGCGCAGGGATTCGAGATCGACGGCATCACCCAGGAGGGCGGCGCGGGGCAGCTCGAGATCAACCTGCGGCATGGCGATCCGATCAAACTTGCCGACGAGGTGTTCTATTTCAAGCGCCTCATCCGCGAGGCGGCACTCAAGCACGATTGCTTTGCCACCTTCATGGCCAAACCCATCGAGGACGAGCCGGGCAGCGCCATGCATATCCACCACTCGATCCTCGACATGGGGACCGGGCGCAACCTCTTTGCCGGGCCGCAAGGGGGCGAGACCGACCTGTTTTTCCATTTCATCGGCGGGTTGCAGAAACACCTGCCCTCGGCCATCGCGGTGCTGGCCCCCTACGTCAATTCCTATCGCCGCTACGTGCGCGATCACGCCGCGCCGATCAACCTTGCCTGGGGGCGCGACAACCGCACCACCGGCATTCGCGTGCCGCTGTCGGGGCCGGACTCGCGCCGGATCGAGAACCGGCTGGCGGGGATGGATTGCAACCCCTATCTTGGCATCGCAGCAAGCCTTGCCTGCGGGCTTCTGGGTATCCTCAAGGAGGAATGGCCCGACAAGCAGTTCAAGGGCGACGCCTATTCCGGCGAGCCGGATATTCCCAACGTGATGGGCGACGCGCTCGACCTGTTCGAGGAAGCCCGCGAGTTGCACGCGATCCTCGGGCCGGAATTCGCCCGCGTCTATGCCATCGTGAAACGCACCGAATACGAGGAATTCCTGCAAGTCATCAGCCCGTGGGAACGCGAGCACCTGCTGCTCAACGTCTGAGCGATACGGCGCGCGGAGGATGAGTATTTTTGGCAAGATGAAACGATGAACCTGCTCCATGCCAATGACCGGCGCGGGGAGTATCCGCCAAGCTGGTATGCGGCAACCGTCTCGCCGCTGCCGCGTTTTGCCCCGCTCAAAGGGGCCGCGCGCGCCGATATCTGCGTGGTGGGGGCGGGCTATACCGGCCTCTCGGCGGCGCTTCACCTGGCGGAGGCGGGGCTTGACGTGGTGCTTCTGGAGGCGCAGCGCGTGGGCTTTGGCGCCTCGGGGCGCAATGGCGGGCAATTGGGCAGCGGGCAGCGGATGGAACAGACCGCGCTGGAGCGGCTTGTGGGCGCGGATGACGCGGCGCATCTGTGGCACCTGGCCGAGGAGGCCAAGGCGCTGGTCAAGGGGCTGGTGGCGCGGCACGCGATCGACTGCCACCTGAAACCGGGCGTGGCCCATGCCTGTTTCACGGCGCGCGAGATGGCGGGCGAGCACGCCTATGCCGATCATCTGGCCGGGCGATACGGATATGGTGAAATCGAGAAACTGGACCGCGATGAATTTGCCGAGTTATGTCCGTCGCCCGCCTACCGGGGTGGCACGCTCGATATGGGGGCGGCGCATCTGCACCCTTTGGCCTATGCGCTTGGCCTTGCGCGGGCGGCCGAGGCGGCGGGGGTGCGGATATTCGAGGGCTCGGAGGTGCATGATATCCGGCGGGGGGCGCGGCTGCGCGTGGCCACCGATGCCGGTCATGTCGAGGCCGATCACCTGATTCTTGCCTGCAACGGCTATCTGGGCGGGCTGGAGCGCAAGGTCGCCGCGCGCGTGATGCCGATCAACAATTTCATCGTGGCGACCGCGCCCCTGGGCGAGGGGGCGGCGCGCGTGCTGACCCGTGACGTGGCGGTGGCCGATACGAAATTCGTGGTGAATTATTTCCGCCTGAGCCATGACAGGCGGCTGCTTTTTGGCGGCGGCGAGAGCTATGGCTACCGTTTTCCGCGCGATATCCGGGCGGTGGTCGCGAAGCCGATGCTGGAAATTTTTCCGCATCTGGCCGGTGTGCCACTCGATTATGCCTGGGGCGGGACGCTGGCCATCACCATGAAGCGAATGCCCTATCTCGCGCGGGTGGCACCCGATATCCTGTCGGCCTCGGGCTATTCGGGGCATGGTGTGGGCATGGCGACGCTCGCGGGGCGGCTGATGGCCGAGGCGGTGCGGGGGCAATCGACGGGGTTCGAGTGCATGGCGCGGGTGCCCTGCCCGGCCTTTCCCGGTGGCACGGCGCTGCGAAGCCCGCTTCTGGTGCTGGCGATGAGCTGGTTTGCGCTGCGCGACCGGCTGGGGTTTTGACAGGCTTTGACAAACCGTCACATTTCGGGCCTATATGTTCGGGAAAGCCGAAACCCGTTTTCAGGAAAGCCGAAACATGACGCAAGCCCCGAATGTCCATGATGCCGAACCCATCCCAGAGGCCGCACGCGCCGAGATCGACCTGCTGCTCAGGAGCGGCGACCTGTTTCGCTATACCGCGCCGCAGCATGCCCCGGTGTCCCTGCTGGAGCACGAATTTGCGGCCCATATGGGTGCGCGCTATGCGCTGGCGGTCTCGTCCTGTTCGGCGGCACTGTTCTTGTCGCTGAAGGCGCTCGATCTGCCGCGCGGGGGGCGGGTTCTGATCCCCGGCTTTACCTTTGCCGCCGTGCCGTCCTCAATCGTCCATGCCGATCTGGTGCCGGTGCTGTGCGAGGTGGGCGAGAATTACCGCATCGACATGGCCGATTTCGAGGCGCGGCTGGATGGTGTCGATGCCGTGTTGGTGAGCCACATGCGCGGCCATACCTCGGATATGGATGCCATCATGGCGCTTTGCGACGCCCGTGGCCTGCCGGTGATCGAGGATGCCGCGCATTCGCTTGGCACGATCTGGCGGGGGCGCAAGATCGGCACGCTGGGCCGCGTGGGCTGTTTCAGCTTTCAGTCCTACAAGCTTTTGAATGCGGGCGAGGGCGGCATTCTGGTCACAGATGATGCCGATCTGGTGGCGCGCGCGGTCATCATGTCGGGTGCCTATGAGCAGAACTGGGCCAAGCACATGGCCGCGCCCGATGCCGCGCTCGAGGCGGCATTCGCGCGGTGGCAAAACCGGCTGCCGCTCTACAATATGCGGCTGAACAACCTGTCGGCGGCGATCATCCGCGCGCAATTGCCCGAGATTGCCCGCCGGGTGCAGGCGGGGCGCGCGAATCATGATCGCGTCGCGGCGCGGCTCGATGCCTCTCCCTGGCTGTCGGTGCCTGCGGCGCTTGACGGCGAAGAGCGCGCGCCCGATTCGATTCAGTTCAACCTTGTGGGATTGAGCGATGCCGAGGCCCGCGATTTTTCCGCCATCGCGGCGGCGCGGGGCGTCAAGGTGCAGGTCTTTGGCCAAAGCGCGGACAATGCGCGCGCGTTCTGGAACTGGGGTTTTCTGCCCAGCGGCACACCTGATCTGCCGCGCACGCGCGCGATGCTGATGCGCGCCTGCGATGTGCGCCTGCCCGCGCGGCTCAGCCGGGACGAATGCGATGCCGTGGCCGATATCGTGCTTGGCGCGGTGAGAGAGGTGATCGGCGCGCGCCGGGCCTATGGCACCTGACCATTGAAACGGGCCGCCCGGATTGCGGACGGCCCGGCCCAGTCGGGATTGCAGGGTTATTCGGACTTGCCGGCCTCGATCGAGATTTGCACCTGGACCTCGTCGCTGACATAGGGCGCGAACAGGCCCACCCCGAAATCGGAGCGCAAGAGCGTGGTGGTCGCGCTGAAGCCGAGCCAGGGGCGATTGTTCATCGGGTGGGCGTCGGCCTTCTGGTTGAGCACCGTGTCGAGCACCACCGGCTTGGTGATCCCGTTCATGGTCAGATCACCGGTGATGAGCGCGGTATTCTCGCCGGTCACCTCGATGCCGGTCGAGGTGAAGGTGACCATATCGCCCTCTTTCGCGCCGAAAATCTCGTCGGACATGAGATGCGCATCGCGCTCTTCCCAGCCGGTGAACATCGACATGATCGGCATGGACACGTTGACCGAAGAATTCGCCGGGTCTTCCGCGTCGAATTCGATCGTGCCCTCGAAGCCCGAGAACATCCCCGTCGTCGTCGAGAAACCGAGGTGGTTATAGCTGAACACGACCTGGCTGTGGCTGGGATCGAGTTCGTAGGTTTCGGGCGCAGCCAGGGCCGCAGTGGCAGAGAGGCCGAGGGCCGCAGCGAAAAGCATCGATTTCATGGTGAGGACTCCAATCCGTTAAACTCACAGTCTACATATTGGAAAATGAGCGATTCAACGCAAGGAGCAAGGGCACAGTTTCAAACAGCCCCTGTGGATTGGCGAACAAGAGGCGGCAAACCGCTCGCGCCGCACAAGGCCCCTGCCCGGCTCAGACCGCGGCCGACAACACCGCCCTTGCAGCACCGCGCCCGGCACGGTATAGGCCGCGAACCTTTCGCAATCGTTATGGACCGCGCAGACTCTCGTGGACGGGCAGCGAAACGGGTATCGCCCGCCCTATGAAATGCGCCTTGACAGAAATGGAGACGACATGCCGCTTTACGAGCATGTGATGATCGCGCGCCAGGATCTTTCCAACGCGCAGGCCGAGGGGCTCATCGAGCATTTCAGCACCGTTCTTGCCGATAACGGGGGCAAGGTTATCGAGAACGAGTACTGGGGCGTCAAGACGATGGCCTACAAGATCAACAAGAACCGCAAGGGTCATTACGCCTTTCTCAGGACCGACGCGCCCGCCGCCGCCGTGCAGGAAATGGAGCGCCTGATGCGCCTGCATGACGATGTGATGCGCGTGCTGACCATCAAGGTCGATGCCCATGAAGAGGGGCCGTCGGTGCAGATGCAAAAGCGCGAAGAGCGCGGCGAACGCCGCGAACGCCGCTGATCCCGTCGCTGAGAAAAGGACGATAACCCATGGCTACCAAACCGTTTTTCCGCCGTCGCAAGGTCTGCCCCTTCTCGGGCGACAACGCGCCGAAGATCGACTATAAAGATACCCGCCTGTTGCAGCGCTACATCTCCGAGCGTGGCAAGATCGTGCCGTCGCGCATCACCGCCGTGTCGAACAAGAAGCAACGCGAATTAGCGCGCGCGATCAAGCGCGCGCGCTTTCTCGCGCTTCTGCCCTATGCCGTGAAATAAGGAGCAAGACCATGCAAGTGATCCTTCTGGAACGCGTGGCCAAGCTTGGCCAGATGGGCGATGTCGTCGATGTCAAACCCGGCTTCGCGCGCAACTTCCTGCTGCCGCAGGGCAAGGCGCTGACCGCCTCCGAGCGCAACATCGCCGGTTTCGAGGCCCGCAAGGCGCAGCTCGAGGCACAGAACCTCGAAACCCGCAAAGAGGCGCAGGCGCTCGCCGACAAGCTTCACGGGCAGCAATTCATCGTGATTCGCCAGGCCTCCGACGGCGGCAACCTCTATGGCTCTGTAAGCACCCGCGACGTGGCCGATGTCGCCACCGCCGAGGGCTTTACCATCGACCGCAAGCAGGCGATCATCCGCCGCCCGATCAAGACGCTTGGCTTGCACGAGGTGGAAATCCACCTGCACCCCGAGGTGATGGCCACCGTCTCGCTCAACGTGGCGCGCTCGGTCGAAGAGGCAGAGCTTCAGGCCTCCGGCAGATCCATCCAGGATGCCGCAGCCGAGGAAGAGGCCGCCGCCGATTTCGAGATCGCCGAACTGTTTGACGATCTTGGCGGTGCCGCCGAGGATGACTATGACGGCGGCGCGGATTCGGACGACGAGACCGCCTGAGCGCCGGGCCGCCAGAGGCCCAGACATGACGACGCATCGCGCGGATCCCCGCGCGGTGCGTCTTGCCATTCAGGGCCGCGCTCGACAGGGGCGCGCATTCCGTGCTACCGTTTCTGCCATTGGAGCTGTGTGATCGTCAGTCGGCAGGCGTTGCAGGGCAGGACACAGGCCAAGCGATCGTGGGTGAAGCTTGCTTGCAGTGCCGACAAGAGTAACGAGGACGCATGTTAACCGGCGGCAAACGGATCTTACAGACGGCGTGCGCGCCGCGGGAGACATCATCGTGGGCGACTTATTCGACCGGGCCGGACTCATTGACCTTGCCGACTTGCCCGATGCCTCGCAGGATTTCGACGTTTTCCTTCGCGAGATACGCGACCGGTTCGGCGTAGACCACGTGGCCTATGCGGGGATGAACCCGATCAACCGCTCCGTTGTTGGCCATGTCACCTATGATCAGGACTGGCGCGCCCATTACGCCGCCCGCGGCTTTCACAATATCGACCCAACGCTGCACAGTGCCCGCCGGTCCATTGCCCCGGTGGATTGGTCGCGTCTTGAGCGAGATCTGGATTTTCTCGCCGTGTTCCGCGACGCGCATGATTTCGGCATATCCGATCAGGGCGTGACGATCCCGGTGCGCGGCCCCTATGGCGATATCGGCGGGCTGAGCCTGACACGCGGGGGGTCGGCCCACGAGTGGCGCGCGCTCTGCCGCGAGAACCTGCATCTGTGGCAGTCGCTCGCGGTGCACGTTCACGATCTCGTGATAAGCTCCGACAGCTTTTCCAGCCTGCTGCGCGGCCCGTCGCTGTCGTCGCGCGAACGCGAGATCCTGCAATGGACCGCCGAGGGCAAATCGCAGCAGGATATCGGAGATATTCTGGCCATTTCCCACCGTACCGTCGAGGTTCACCTGCGCTCGGCCCGCCACAAGCTCTATGCGCTCACCACCGCGCAGGCGGTCGGGCGGGCGATCTCGATGGGGCTTGTCTATCCCGGCTGAAACCTCGGCTTACGGGATTCCCCCAATAGCGCTCCCCGCTCCATACCTTAATCTATTGGTTGTAACCGCGCCACTCACACACGCGATTTGCAAACCAACGCCCCAGGGGAGACATAGCATGATATTGATCGTAGACGCCCTCAACAGACACAAGTTTCCAATGGTCCTGGACCAGATGTTTCGGTTGCGCGCGCGCGTTTTCGCCGGGCGGCTGGGATGGGATGTCACCATCACCGACGGTCGCGAGGAGGATCAGTTCGACGCGCTCGACCCGGCCTATGTCATCGGTCTGGACGAGAGCGGCAACGTGGTGGCCTGCGTGCGCGCCTTGCAAACCACCGGGCCGCACATGCTGTCGGATGTGTTTCACGCGATCCTTGACGGAGAGCCGCCGCTGCGCAGCGCGACGCTGTGGGAATCGACCCGCTTTTGCGTCGATACCGAGCGGCTGGGCCGCGGACGCGCGCGCGGATCGGTTTCTCATGCCACATCCGAGTTGATGCTGGGGGCGGTGGAATACGCCATGCGCTCGGGCATCAGCGACGTGGTGACGGTGATCGACCCGGTGATGGACCGGGTGCTCAAACGCTCGGGCAACGCACCCTATGATTATGTCGGCCGGACCGTGCAGATGGGCAAGGTGGCCGCGCTCGCCGGGCTTCTGGATTGCACCGAGGAACGCGCCGCGCGCATCCGCGAGGTGGCAGGAATCAAGGGCGAGGTGTTCCTCACCGACGAGGAGGCGCTTGCCCTGCCCGCCATTGCCGCCGCCGCGCCCCGGAAATCGGCGCTTGAAACCTATTGCGACGAGCAGATTGCCGAGGCCCGCAACGACAAGGAGCGCACCGCCGCTCTACGGCTCAAGGCGGCGCTTTCCGACAGGATTCGGTCTCACTCGAAAGTCGGGGCCTGACCCCCAGCAGACCCGACCAGCCCGGCACAGATACCGGGCCGGTGATCCGAACGAAGAGGGCCGCCCCACTTCCCCGGGGCGGCCCTTTGATCGTGTGAGGGCGATGACGGCCTTATTCGTCGTTCATCGCCTCGATGGCGGCTTCAAGCTCGTCCCTCGTCACGTCCTTGTCGGTGACCTGGGCCAGCTCGACGATATAGTCGATCACCTTGTCCTCGAAGATGGGCGCGCGCAACTGCTGGCTCATCTGCGGGTTTTTCTGCACGAATTCAAAGAATTCCCGCTCGTGGCCGGGATATTGGCGGGCCTGGTTCATCACCGCCTGCGTCATCTCGGCATCACTCACCTCGACCGCGGCCTTCTGGCCCAGGTCGGCCAGCAACAGGCCCAGCCGCACCCGGCGCTCGGCCAGGCTCACATGCTCTTCGGTCGGGGTGATCTCGGGGTGGTCGTGGCCCTCGTGATCGCGGTTTTCCTCGTGCCAGAGCTGATGCGCGATCTGCTTTGCCTCGGTCTCGACCAATGTCGGGGGAAGATCGAAACTCACCAACGCGTCAAGCGCATCCAGAACATTGCGCTTGAGGATCGCGCGCGCCGCGCCGACATATTCCTGCTCCAGCCGCTCGCCGATCTGCTGTTTGAGCGCGTCAAGGCTCTCGGCCCCATATTTCTGCGCCAGATCGTCGTTGATCTCGGCAGCGACGGGCTTCTTGACGGCCTTCACGGTGCAGTCGAAAACCGCGTCCTTGCCTGCCAGATGCGCGGCCCCGTATTCCTCGGGGAAGGTGACGTTTATGGCCTTCTCGTCGCCGGTCTTGACGCCGACAAGCTGCGCCTCGAAACCGGGGATGAAGCTGCCGGAGCCAAGCACCAGCGGATAATCCTCGGCGCTGCCGCCCTCGAACGCCTCGCCATCCACGCGGCCGACAAAATCGACAACGACCTGGTCGCCATCCTCGGCCACGGCACCCTCGTCACGGTCGGTGAATTCCTGCGCGCTCTCGGCAAGCCTCTTCAACGCCTCCTCGATGGCACCCTCGTCGGCCTTGACAACCAGCCGCTCGAGCGTGACCGATGCAAGATCGACCTCGGGGATCGCGGGCAGCGCCTCGTAGGTCATCTCGACCTCGACATCATCGCCCTCTTTCCACGCCTCGTTGGTCATCTTCACATTCGGCTCAAAGGCCGGGCGTTCGCCCTTTTCCTCGAAATGCGCCTTCATCGCGTCATCGACGCTTTCCTGCATCGCCTCGCCAAGCACGCGCTGGCCGAATTGCTTCTTCAGGAGAGGCAGCGGCACCTTGCCCTTGCGAAAGCCCTTGAGCTCTATATCGGGCTGCGCTTCCTTGAGCTTGGCTGTTACCTTGTCGTCGAGGGCCTGCGCCGTCAGCACCAACCGGTAGCCGCGCTTGAGACCCTCATTGAGGGTTTCGGTGACCTGCATGTTCGTCCTTTCCTATGCATCTGGCCGCGGAGGCGTCCGCGGCGGTCAAGATCACGGGCCTTCTATGGGCGCGCCCTCGCGCGCGCAAGGGAAAACCGGGCGATATTGCATCGCACCCCTGCCCCGCCATCCCGATATGAGAAAGGCCGCACGGGTGCGGCCTTCCATTGTCTTTTGTCCGTTCCGGTGCTTAACGCTTGGAGAACTGGAAGCTCTTGCGCGCCTTGGCCTTGCCGTATTTCTTGCGTTCCACCACGCGGCTGTCGCGGGTGAGAAAGCCCGCAGCCTTGAGCGCACCGCGCAAGGACGGATCGTAAAGCTGGAGCGCCTTGGAGACGCCATGCTTGACCGCGCCCGCCTGCCCCGAAAGGCCGCCGCCCGTGACCGTCGCCATCACGTCGAACTGGCCCTCGGTATTGGAGACGGTGAACGGCTGCTTGAGGATCATCTGAAGCACGGGACGCGCGAAATATTCGTTGATCGGCTTGCCGTTGACGATAACCTTGCCCGATCCGGGCTTGATCCAGACGCGGGCGACCGCATCCTTGCGCTTGCCGGTGGCATAAGAGCGGCCAAGCGAGTCACGAACCGGCTCGCGCGGGGCCTCAAACGATGCGGAGGCCGCGCCCACGCCAACTGCGACGGCTTCGAGACCTTCGAGGGATTTGATTTCTTCAGCCATCAGTAAGCCACCCGCGTATTCTTGGAGTTCATGTTCTTGACGTCCAGAACCTGCGGGTTCTGGGCCTCATGGGGATGCGCGGCCCCGGCATAGACGCGCAGATGCGTCATCTGCGTGCGCGACAGCCGGTTGCCGGGCAGCATCCGCTTGACGGCCTGCATCACCACGCGCTCGGGGTGCTTGCCCTCGAGGATTTCACCCGTGGTGCGGCTCTTGATGCCGCCGGGGTGGCCGGTATGCCAGTAGTTGGGCTTGTTGCGCT
Source organism: Roseovarius sp. UBA6217 (assembly GCA_002421985.1). Lineage (GTDB taxonomy): Bacteria > Pseudomonadota > Alphaproteobacteria > Rhodobacterales > Rhodobacteraceae > Roseovarius. The sequence continues at coordinate 20,224 of DISF01000004.1, forward strand.
TGTTGCCGGTGAGTTGCACCTTGTCGGCATTGATGACGATCACGTTGTCACCCATATCCATATGCGGCGTAAAGCTTGGCTTGTGCTTGCCGCGCAGGCGCATGGCGATGATCGAGGCGAGACGGCCCAGAACCACGCCTTCGGCGTCGATCACGATCCAGCTCTTCTCGATATCTGCCGGTTTTGCGGAAAACGTCTTCATCTCGGGCAGAACCTTGCTGTTATTCCAATTATGTCCGGGCCACGGGCAGGCCGGGCCGGTCGATCGCTGGGTTATACGCGGATATATCGGCGCGTCAACGGCGCTTTTGCATAAATATATATTTTAAAACAAGGTGTTAAAAATACGGTATCAAAATACCCCATCTTTGGGGAGCGTTTTCAGGGGCTATCTCTTGTCGTCACCCGAGACAAAAGAGAACCAGATACCCCATTTTCTCGCGCGCGCAGAAAAATCCGCTTGCACGACTCGCCCCCCACCCCTATGTGCCTCTCACTTGATCGGAACCGATCCCAACTTCGGATGTCTTGCCGGGGGGGCGCTAAGGGACCGACTGGATTCAATCTGCTGGAAAGAAGGGGAGCGCCATGAAAGACGCCAGCCTCTTCCAACTGGGGATCGGTCTGGAGACAGGCGCCCAAGAGGAAGACACCGCCCGCGGGATCACCCCCGCGCACGATAGCACCACCCTGCCCCGCGACGTGCTGGCCGAGGACCGCGATGATCATTTCATCCGGCGCGACGGCGCGGTTTTCGCGGGCACCCATCTCATCATCGAGGTGGTGAGGGGCCACGGCCTTGATGACGAGGCGCGCATCAGGCAGGCGTTCCGCGACTGCGTGGAGACCTGCGGCGCCACGCTGCTGCATATCCACACGCACAAGTTCTCGCCGCAGGGCGTCTCGGGCGTGGCGGTTCTGGCCGAGAGCCATATCTCGGTCCACACCTGGCCCGAGATCGGCTATGGCGCGTTCGACGTGTTCATGTGCGGCGATGCCCAGCCCTGGCTCGCGGTCGATGTGCTGAAAGCGGCCTTTGGCACCACGGATGTGCGCGTGACCGAGCTCAAGCGCGGCGAGGGACTTGTGACCGAGGCCGGTGTCGCGGCATGAGCGAGTGGACCCGCGAAAACCTGCATCCCGACTATGCGCAAAGCCTGCGTGTGGAAAAGATGCTTTACGACAGCGAAACCGATCATCAGCGGCTGAAGGTGTTTGAAAACAACACCTTCGGTCGCGTGCTGACGCTTGACGACGTGGTGCAGACCACCGAGGGCGACAATTTCATCTATCACGAGATGCTGACCCATGTGCCGATCCTTGCGCATGGGGCCGCAAAGCGCGTGCTCATCATCGGCGGCGGCGATGGCGGCATGGCGCGCGAGGTGCTGCGCCATGCAAGCGTCACCCATGTGACCATGGTCGAGATCGACGCGGGCGTGGTGGATTTTTCCCGAAAATACCTGCCGATGCTGAGCGCGGGCGCGTTCGACGATCCGCGCCTTGAGATTGTGATCGCCGACGGGGCCGAGTTCATCCGCCGGACCAGGGGCGGCTTTGATGTCATCATCGTCGATTCCACCGATCCCGTCGGCCCCGGCGAGGTGCTGTTTACCGACACGTTTTATGGCCATGCCAAGCGGGCGCTGGCGCCTGACGGCATCCTTGTGACGCAAAACGGCGTGCCCTTCCTGCAAGGCGAGGAATTGCACAACACGATGCGCGCCTTCACCGCGCTTTTTACCGACGCGACATGCTACCTCGCCACAATCCCCACCTATGCCGGCGGGCCGATGGCCTTTGGCTGGGGCACCGATGGCCCGGCGCGCGCCACGCCGCCCGATGTGCTGCAAGGGCGCTTTGACGCCGCCGGGATCGCCACGGATTACTACACCCCCGAGGTGCACCGGGCGGCTTTCGCCCTGCCCGGCTATATCGCGCGGCTGATCCCCTGACGCGGCGCATCCGGTCGAGCGTCGGCTGATCGCCGGTATAGCTGTGCACCCCGGTCATGAAGCCGCGGGTGATGCCGATGGCCTCGCGGTCGGTGAAGAGCCCGGTCCATTCCAGCACGATGTCGATATCGCCCCAGTCGAGCGCCTCGGGATCGCGCTCGGCGCTGACACGGATCGGGCCGAGATCGTTGATGGCGCGAATCGTGACATCCTCGCGCCCCGATTCCGCCAGCGCGCGCACCACGTTGCGCCCGATCCGGCCAAATCCGTTGAGGGCCAGTGAGAATGCCTTTAGTGCTCCTCCCGCGTTGTGATGGCGCTAATAATTCAACGCGAACATAAACGAACGCACATGCCCGTCAAGCGCATCATAAACGCGCGTCCTTAGAGCGCGTCGCGTTCATTTGCATTCACGCGACCCACTCTAACCTTCTGTGGTCGCATGTTTTTCTGCGCAAAACCGGTTCCCACTTTTGCGCAACATGCTCTAACGCCAGAACGCAAGATATTCGATCAAATCCATGAGCTTGCGCGCAACAAAAAGAACGCCCGACGCATCATTTTGCAGCAGGTCAAAGGCCAGCGCCCCGGCGACCAGAAGCCCCAGAACGATGGCAATGCGGTTGGTCATAGGGCAGCCCCTCACCAAAAAGATTCCGCCGGGCATACCCGGCGGGACCATATCGCGCAAGCGATGCAGGGATTACTGCAAGCGGCCCATCGCCACGGCCACATCGGCCATGCGGCACGAAAAGCCCCATTCGTTGTCATACCATGCCAGCACCCGCACCAGCCGCTTGCCAATCACCTTGGTCTGGTCGGGGGCAAAGATCGAGCTTTCCTCGGTATGGTTGAAATCGACCGAGACCTTCGGTTCGGGATCATAGCCAAGGATGCCCTTCATCGGGCCTGCGGCGGCCTCGGCCACCACGGCGTTGACATCCGCCCCGGTCACGTCGCGCTGCGCCACAAAGGTGAGATCCACCGCCGAGACATTGGGCGTGGGCACCCGGATGGCCGAGCCGTCAAGGCGGCCTGCCAGTTCCGGCAGAACCTCGCCCAGCGCCTTGGCCGCGCCGGTGGAGGTGGGGATCATCGACATGGCGGCAGCGCGGGCGCGATACAGATCCTTGTGGCGGCGGTCATGGGTGGGCTGATCGCCGGTATAGGCGTGGATCGTGGTCATGATCCCCGATTCAATGCCGATGGCGTCATTGAGCACCTTGGCCAAAGGCGCGAGGCAATTGGTGGTGCACGACCCGTTCGAGATCATCCGCTCACCGGGCTGCAACGTCTCGTGGTTGACGCCGTAAACCACCGTGCGATCCACGTTCTTGCCCGGTGCCGAGAGCAGCACCTTGCGCGCGCCGCGCTCCAGATGGGCCTTGGCGGTCAGCCCGTCGTTGAACTTGCCGGTGCATTCCATCACCACATCCACGCCCTCCCAGTCGAGCGCGGTCATGTCATAGGTGGAAAACATCTCGATCGGGCCACGGCCCAGATCCATCGTGTTGCCCTCGATGGTGATCGGGTGGGCAAAGCGGCCATGCACGCTGTCATAGCGCATCAGATGCGCCGCCGTCTCAAGCGGGCCGGTGGCGTTGACCTTCACCACCTTGATGTCGTCGCGCAGGCTCTCGGAGATATGCGCCAGCGTGGCGCGGCCGATGCGCCCGAAACCGTTGATGCCGACGGTGATGGTCATGGGGGTCTCCTGATCCGGGATTTGCGGGCGGTATAAACGCAGGCTGTGCGCGCGAAAACCCGGAAAATGCGGATTTTTTCACGCCAAGTCAGTCTGTTAGCGATAACTGTTAGCGCAAATGCGCACTCATGCGCCGCGGTGGCGCTAACGGGCGGCGGCGATCGCGCGGGCCACGAGGGCGGGCACCGCCGGGGCAAGGCCCAGCGGTGCCAGACGCAGCCCTTCAAACCCCGCCGCATCAAGCCCCTCGGGGAGATCATCGAGCACATGCCCGCGCGCGGCGGCAAAGAATGGCAGGCAAATGCTTTGCGCGCCCATGCCGGTGGCGGCCTCGGCCACAAAGGGGGCCTCCTCGACAAAGCCCAGACGTATTTCGGCAAGCGGGATGTGGCGCGCGAGCGCCTCGGCAAAGGCGCGGGTATCGCGCGCCGAATTGGGGCTGCGGCCCGAGCCATGCGCGGCGATGAAAAGGCGGGTCTCGTCGGGCACCCACCCCGCCTGCGCGATCTCTTCGTCCAGCAGGGCTGCGGCAAGCGCGGGCAATTCGGGCGATACGCCAAGCGGACGCAGCACCCGCGCCTGCGGGGCCACAGACAAACGCTTGCGCAGGTTCTCGCCGGTGAACCACCCTTCGGTCATGAAGAGCGGATAGACCACCGGCACCGCCCCTGCCCCGGCAAGCGCACGATCAAGCGCGCCGGGCTGCGCCAGTGTTGCCGCACCGACATGCCAGCCGGGCAGATGCCCCGCCACCTGCGCGGCAAAGCGGGCAAGCTCTGCCTCGGCCACATCCGGCTCCGAGGGCTGGCCGTGGCTGACGATGAGGGCTGTGGGCGTGTCGGGCATCGGATGGCTCCTGCTGCGGCGTGACGGCTCAGCCGTTGGCACACGAAATGCAGCGAGTCACGCCGGGGTCAAGCGCAAGCCGCGCCTGCGCGATCTCGTCGCCGCAATCCTCGCAATAGCCGAATTCGCCCTCGCGGATGCGCTCGAGCGCCGCACGCAACCTGCGCCGCTCGACATCGCGGCGCACATGGGTGGCGCGCGCCATCGCCTGCGATTGCAGCGCGTCCTGCCGACTCAGCCGCCCGATCGCCTGCTGGTCAAGCTCCACCGTGGCCTGCCCCGACCGCCCGAGCGCATCCTCGGCGTCGATCTCGGCAAGCCGCGTCTTGATCTGATCGCGAAAGCGCGCGATGTCGCTGTCCTTCATTTTTGTGATCCCTTGCAGACCGTCCTTTGCATTTTACCCACCCCGCCTATCTGTTATACTGCCCGCTATCCAGAGGAGCACGAGCCGTGGCGCATACCAAAACCAAACTGGCCGAATTGGATCCCGTCTGGGCGCGCATCGCCCGCGAGGCCGAAACCGCCATCGCCAATGAGCCGCTGATGGGCGGCCTCATTCATTCCAGCGTGCTTCATCACGGCGGGTTCGAGCAGGCGCTGGCCTATCGCATCTCGCTCAAGCTCGCCTCCGCCGAGATGCCCGAGCAGATCCTGCGCGAGATATGCGACAAGGCGCTTGGCGCGGATGCCAGCATCGGGCTTGCGGCGCGCGCCGATATCGTGGCGGTCTGCGACCGCGATCCCGCCTGCGACCGGTTCCTTGTGCCGCTGCTGTTCTTCAAGGGGTATCAGGCGGTTCAGGCCTACCGGATCGCGCATTGGCTGTGGCGCGAGGGGCGGCGCGATCTGGCGCGGTTCTTCCAGATGCGCTGTTCCGAGGTGTTCGGCGTCGATATCCACCCCGCCGCCCGCATCGGCAAGGGCATCATGATCGACCACGCCCATTCCATCGTCATCGGCGAGACGGCGGTGGTGGGCGATAACGTGTCGATGCTGCATTCGGTCACGCTTGGCGGCACTGGCAAGGAAGAAGAGGACCGCCACCCCAAGATCGGCGACGGCGTGCTTATTGGTGCGGGGGCCAAGGTGCTGGGCAATATCCGCGTCGGCCACTGCTCGCGCATCGCCGCCGGATCGGTGGTGTTGCAGGAGGTGCCGCCCTGCAAGACGGTGGCGGGCGTGCCCGCCAAGATCGTCGGCGAGGCGGGCTGCGATCAACCCTCGGTCAGCATGGATCAGCTTCTGGGCGTGCGCGGATCGGAAACCACAGAGGCCGAATAGCCCGCGCCCGCCGGCACGCATCGCGGGCACTGGATCACGGAATGATGCGGGTGTATTTCATGCCTTCGAGCGACACGCCCGCCATAAGCCCGGCCTGCCCGAAGATCACCGCCACCACCGGCGAACTCGACGTGGTGGTTTCGGCGCGCAGGTTACCGCCCTGATCGTTGAACGTATACTGGATATCGCCGCCTGCGGCCCAGCCCGAAGAGCGGCGGAACCGCTCCAGCGCCTCTTGCGTCATGAAAAACAGCACATGGGCGAATTGCTGCGCGCCGAATTGCAGCCCGACGCTGCCCTTGGTGGCCGAATAGTAATCCACCGTCACGTTGTCGATCCGCAGCGCGCCCCGCCCATAACCGCCACCGACGAAGAACCCGCCCTCGGTCACCACCGGCATGACCAGAATGCCGCTCGCCTTGTCGGCAAGATCGCGGGTGCCGGGATAGTTTTCATACATATGCGCCAGCGTCGCGTTCACACGCGCGTCGATCTTTGCCCCGCCAGAGCCGCCCACGCCGTTGCCGCAGGCCGCCAGCACCGGCATACCCGCGAGCGCGCCAAGGGTGAATCCGCGTCTTGTGAGAATGGTCATGCTGTCTGTCCGCCTCGATTGCCTCAGGTCCGCCCGGCCTTGTCGCTGCGCCGGGTCATTGCACGAAGTATAGGCGAGCGGGCCGCCCCTGTCACCAAGGAACGCGGCGCTGCGCAGGATATTGCCCGGATCAGCGCCCGGCCATCAACCGCGCGGCGGCGGGCGCGAAATAGCTCAGCACCCCGTCGCAGCCCGCGCGCTTGAAGCAGGCAAGGCTCTCGATCATCGCGCGCTCGCCGTCGATCCAGCCATTGAGCGCCGCTGCGCGGATCATCGCGTATTCCCCCGACACCTGATAGGCGAAGGTGGGCACGCCGAATTCCGCCTTCACGCGGGTGCAGATGTCGAGATAGGGCATCCCCGGTTTGACCATCACCATATCCGCCCCCTCGGCCAGATCGCGCGCCACCATCCGAAGCGCCTCATCGGCATTGGCGGGGTTGATCTGATAGGTCTTCTTGTCGCCCTTGAGCGCCGAGGACGCCCCCACCGCATCGCGGAACGGCCCGTAAAAGGCCGAGGCATATTTGGCCGAATAGGACATGATCGTCACATCGCTGTGGCCCGCCCCCTCCAGCGCCGCGCGAATGGCCCCCACGCGCCCGTCCATCATGTCCGAGGGGCCGATGATATCGGCCCCCGCCCCGGCCTGCGCCAGCGCCTGTTTCACCAATGCCTCGACGGTGGCATCGTTGACGATCTTGCCATCCACCACAAAGCCGTCATGCCCGGTATCCGAATAGGGATCGAGCGCCACATCGGTCATCACAGCAATTCCCGGCACGGCGGCCTTGATCGCGCGTGTGGCGCGGTTGCTCAGGTTGTCTGGATTCCACGCCTCGGCGCAATCGGCGGTGCGGTGCTCGGGCCCGGTATAGGGAAAGAGGCAGATCGCCGGAATCCCCAGATCGGCGGCCTCGCGCGCGGCCTCCACCACCCGGTCGACCGACCGGCGCATCACGCCCGGCATCGAGGTCACCGGCTCCTCCACCCCCTCGCCATCACGCACGAAAACCGGCCAGATCAGATCGGACGGGGCAAGCCGTGTCTCGGCCACAAGATCGCGGATCGCGGGCGCGGCGCGCAGGCGGCGCGGACGGCTGAGGGGAAAGGGGGCATGGATCGGGGGCATGGCTGGCTCTCTGCGGGGTCGGACGGTCCGGGCATTGCCTCATTTGCATGGAAATTCCGCCATCTCAAGGGTAGGAATTGCCGCGCGCTGGCGCTAAGAGAGCGGGCGATCCACCGACAGAGGCGCGGCCTTGAGCATTCTTGACACTGTTTTCGAGTTGATCGACCTGCGCTCCTTCAGCAACCTTTGGTTCTGGATCGCGCTGGCGGTGACATGGTCCACAGCAAGCCACTGGGTGCTTGGCGTGCCATGGGATATGGCGATGCGCGCGCGGCGCGGCCTTGGCGCGGCGGCAATGGCCGATTTCGAGGACATGGTGCGCATCAATACCGGGCGGCTGCTCTTTGTCGCCGAGCAATCGGGCACGCTGCTTGCCGGACTCACCACCTTCATCCTCTCGTCGCTGGCGATCCTCGGCTTTGGCTACGGCAACGAATTCTCGCAGGCGCTGTTCCTGCTGGGCTTTCCTCTGACCGGGGTCGGCATCCTGTCGCTGCGCACCGCACAGCGCATCCGCGCCGAGGCAACGCGCGGCGAGGCGCTCATCGCGCGGCTGGGGCGGCACCGGCTGGCGGTGCAGGTGATCGGCATGGTCTCGATCTTTGTCACCGCCATGTGGGGCATGTATCGCAACATGGCCGTCGGCCCGTTCGGATGACCGGCATGACCTCTCCCCGTCATATCACCGTGGGCGGCGCGCCCGAGGGTTTCGACGCGCGGCTGGTGCTGGCCGAGGCCGACAAGACCGCCGGCCCCGTCCTCCATATCGCGCGCGACGACAAGCGCATGGCGGCAATGGCCGAGGCGCTGCGCTTTTTCGCGCCCGACATGCCGGTGATCCGCTTTCCCGCCTGGGATTGCCTGCCCTATGACCGCATCTCGCCCAATGCCGAGATTTCGGCGGCGCGCATGGCCACGCTGGCGGGGCTGGTCCACGGGATGCCGCAGCGGTTCATCCTGCTGACCACGCTCAGCGCCGCAACCCAGCGCCTGCCCGCCCGCGAGGTGCTGCGCGAGGCGGCCTTTGCCGCCAGCGTGGGCGAACGCATCGACGAGGCGGCCTTGCGCGATTTCCTTGTCCGCATGGGTTTTACCCAGGCCCCCACCGTGACCGAGCCGGGCGATTACGCGCTCAGGGGGGGCATCATCGACATCTACCCGCCGGGCGAGGCGGGGCCGGTGCGGCTCGATCTTTTCGGCGATGTGCTCGACGGGCTGCGCCGGTTCGATCCCGCCACGCAGCGCACCACGCAAAAGCTCGACCGCGTGGAGCTTGCACCGGTCTCGGAGGTGATCCTTGATGAGGCCGCGATCCGCCGCTTCCGGCAGAATTACCGCATCGCCTTTGGCGCGGGCGTGGCCGATGATCCGCTCTACGAGGCGGTGAGCGCGGGCCGCAAGCCCGCCGGGGCAGAACACTGGCTGCCGCTTTTTCACGCGCGGATGGAGACGCTGTTCGACTATCTGCCAGAGGCAAGCATCACCCTTGACGATCAGTGCGAGCCCGCCCGCGCCGCGCGCTGGGAGGCGGTGGTGGACCAATTCGAGGCGCGCCGCCACGCAGCCGGCCAGAAGGCGCGCGGCGAGGCGGTCTATCACCCGGTGCCGCCAGAGGAGCTTTATCTCGACGATGCCGCCTGGCAGGCCGCCACGGGCCCGCGCCGGATGCTCCATTTCGCGGCGCTGCCGCGCCCCACCGGGCCGGGCGTGATCGACGCGGGCGGGCGCATCGGGCGCAGCTTTGCCCCCGAGCGACAACAGGAAAACACCAATCTTTTCAGCGCGCTGAAGGATCATATCACCGCCCGTCTCGATGCCGGGCCGGTGCTTGTCGCCTCATTCTCGGAGGGTGCGCGCGAACGCATCGAGGGGCTTTTGGCCGATGAGGGGCTGATCGGGGCCGTCTTGGTCCGCGACGCGGGCGGGCTGGGGCGCCACGGGTTGCACCTCGCGGTCTGGCCGCTGGAACAGGGGTTCACTGCCCCCGGCCTCACCGTCATCTCCGAACAGGATGTGCTGGGCGACCGGCTGGTGCGCGGCGCGCGGCGCAGGCGGCGGGCCGAGAATTTCCTCAGCGAGGCGCAGGCGCTCTCGCCCGGCGATCTGGTGGTGCATGTCGATCACGGCATCGGCCGCTATCTGGGGCTGGAGGTGGTCACGGCGGCGGGCGCGGCGCATGAATGCCTTGTTCTGGAATATGCCGAGCAATCAAAGCTTTACCTGCCGGTCGAGAATATCGAACTGCTGTCGCGCTATGGCCACGAGGAGGGGCTACTGGACCGCCTTGGCGGCGGTGCCTGGCAGGCGAAGAAGGCGAAACTCAAGGCCCGCATCCGCGAAATGGCCGACCGTCTGATCCGCGTCGCAGCCGAGCGCGAATTGCGCCGCGCGCCCGTCATCGCCCCCGAACATCACGCATGGGAGGCGTTCGCCGCGCGCTTTCCCTATCAGGAGACCGAGGACCAGCTTCGCGCCATCGAGGATGTGCTCTCTGATCTGGAACGCGGTCGCCCGATGGACCGGCTGATTTGCGGCGATGTGGGTTTCGGCAAGACCGAGGTGGCGATGCGCGCGGCCTTTGCGGCGGCCATGGCCGGGCATCAGGTGGCGGTGATCGCCCCCACCACCCTGCTTGCGCGCCAGCATTACCGCGAGTTTGCCGAGCGGTTCCGGGGCTTTCCGCTGTCGGTTCATGCGCTGTCGCGCTTCGTGTCGGCACGCGACGCCACCCGCACCCGCGCAGCCCTTGCCGAGGGCCGCGCCGATATCGTGGTGGGCACCCATGCGCTTTTGGCCAAATCGGTCCGGTTCAAGAACCTTGGCCTGCTCATCATCGACGAGGAACAGCGCTTTGGCGTCGCCCACAAGGAGCGGCTCAAGGAAATGCGCAGCGACATCCACGTGCTGACGCTGACCGCCACGCCCATCCCGCGCACGCTGCAACTGTCGCTTTCGGGGGTGCGGGATCTGTCGATCATCGGCACGCCCCCCGTCGATCGCCTGTCGATCCGCACCTATGTGTCGGAGTTTGACACCGTCACCGTGCGCGAGGCGCTCTTGCGCGAGCATTACCGGGGCGGGCAGTCGTTTTTCGTGGTGCCGCGCATCAAGGACTTGCCCGAGATCGAGGATTTCCTGAAAACGCAGGTGCCAGAGGTTTCTTATGTCGTGGCCCATGGCCAGATGGCGGCGGGCGAGCTCGATCAGCGGATGAACGCCTTTTACGACGGCAAATACGATGTCCTGCTGGCCACGACCATTGTTGAGTCGGGCCTCGACATTCCCACCGCCAACACCATGATCATCCACCGCGCCGATATGTTCGGTCTGGCGCAGCTTTACCAGATCCGCGGCCGCGTGGGCCGCTCCAAGGCGCGCGCCTATGCCTATCTCACGACCAAGCCGCGCGTGCCGCTGACGCCGGGCGCGGAAAAGCGCCTGCGCGTTCTGGGCAGTCTCGACACGCTCGGCGCGGGCTTCACGCTGGCCTCACAGGATCTCGACATTCGCGGGGCGGGCAACCTTCTGGGCGAGGAGCAATCCGGCCAGATGCGCGATGTGGGGTTTGAGCTTTATCAATCCATGCTGGAAGAGACCATCGCGCGCATCCGCTCGGGCGAGGCGGCGGGCCTGCCCGATGATGATGGCCAATGGGCACCGCAGATCAACCTTGGCGTGCCGGTCCTCATCCCCGAGGCTTACGTGCCCGATCTCGACGTGCGGCTTGGCCTTTATCGCCGCCTCAGCGGGCTGGAGAGCAAGGTCGAGCTTGAGGGGCTTGCCGCCGAGTTGATCGACCGCTTCGGCCCCCTGCCCCGCGAGGTGGGCATGCTGATGCTGGTCATGCGCATCAAGGCGATGTGCAAGCGCGCGGGTATCGCGCGGCTCGATGGCGGCCCCAAGGGCGCGACGATCCAGTTCCACAATGACAAATTCGCCTCTCCGCAGGGGCTTGTGGACTTCCTCCAGGATCAGCGCGGGCTGGCCAAGCTGCGTGACAACAAGATCGTCGTGCGCCGCGACTGGACAGGCGAGGCCGATCGCGTGAAGGGTGCCTTTGCCATCGCCCGCGATCTGGCGGAAAAGGTCCGGGACGAGAAGAAAAAGGCCCGCGCCAACGGCTAGGCCCGGCGCGATTCATCTCCGCCCGTAGGTATCGGCCCCCCGGTACGGGTGGCAATTTTGCCAAAGGGTTTGAGTGGCGGCGCGCGGGTCCGGGCCAATCCCGACAGAAAAACATAGGCGCGCGGGGTTGACCTTTGCGCTCGCCCGCCACCATGTATCAGGCATGAGTTTCAACGCCAACGAACAGGGGGACCACATGGCCTTTGAACTTCCCGATCTTCCGTATTCCCACGATGCGCTCGCCGCTCACGGCATGAGCCGCGAGACGCTCGAATATCACCACGACATCCACCACAAGGCCTATGTCGACAACGGCAACAAGCTGATTGCCGGAACCGAGTGGGAGGGTAAGGCGGTTGAGGACATCATCCGTGGCACCTATCAGGCGGGCGCCGTGGCGCAATCGGGCATCTTCAACAATGCCAGCCAGCACTGGAACCACGCGCAGTTCTGGGAAATGATGGCGCCGGGCGGCACCGGAATGCCCGGCGCGCTGGAAAAGGCGATCATCGAGAGCTTTGGCTCGGTGGCGAAGTTCAAGGAAGACTTCGCCGCCGCCGGTGCCGGGCAATTCGGCTCGGGCTGGGCGTGGCTGGTGAAGGACAGCGATGGCAGCCTCAAGGTCACCAAGACCGAGAACGGCGTCAACCCGCTCTGCTTTGGGCAGACCGCCCTTCTGGGCTGCGATGTGTGGGAACATTCCTACTATATCGACTTCCGCAACAAGCGGCCCGCCTATCTCACCAATTTCCTCGACAATCTGGTGAACTGGGAGAACGTCGCGTCGCGGATGTGACCAGCCTCCGGCCCGCGCGGCACCGAGAAACCCCGTGCCGTGTGGCGCGGGGTTTTGTGCTTGCAATTGATCGGTGTCAACGCACGGACGCGCGGATATGGCCGATCATTTCAATCGAAAAGACCGTAGCAAGGGAAATGCAGCAATGACCGAACTTTCGCAGGGCACCTGGATTCTGGTGGCGGATGGCGCGAAGGCGCTGTTTCTCGAGAACGTGACCGACGCGCAGAACCCAAATCTGGTGGTGCGGCGGGTCGAGGAGCACGACAACCCGCCCAACCGCGACCAGCAAAGCGACCGTCCCGGACGTATGCCCGACCCCGGTCCGGGGCAGCGCTCGGGCCTCGCCGAGGCGGACTGGCACCGGCTGGAAGAGGCGCGGTTTGCCGCCGAGGCCGCCGATATCCTCTACCGGCTGGCGCATCGCGGGGCGTTCAAGCGCCTGGTTCTGGTCGCCCCGCCCCGGACGCTGGGAGAGTTGCGCGCGCATCTGCACAAGGAGGTGTCCAGCCGCGTGGTGGCCGAGATCGGAAAGGATCTGACGAACCATCCCGGTGACAAGCTGGAAAAGGTGCTTCTGGCGGAACTGGCCGGGGCCTGATCGCCGCACCGGCGCACCACGTCTCTTGCCTTTGCCGCACGGGCAGGGCAGCAAGAGACCGACAGCAGGAAGGGCGGGCCGGAGATGCGCGAGGCAACCAAGGGAATTGTCGCGATGGTCGCCGCCTGCACGGTATGGGGGGTGTCGAGCATCTATTTCAAGCTGATCGCCCATATCCCGCCCATCGAGATACTGGCGCATCGCACGCTGTGGTCTTGTGCCTTCTTCGCCCTTGTGCTGCTGGTGCAGGGGCGGATTTCGCTTCTGGGGCGGGCGCTGGCGGGGCGGCGCTCGTTGCTGGCCATCGGGTTTGCCGCGCTGATGATCTCGATCAACTGGTTCGTGTTCATCACCTCGATCCAGATCGGGCGCGCGATGGAGGCCTCGCTCGGCTACTATATCTTTCCGCTGGTGGCGGTGCTGCTGGGGGCCATCGCGTTCCGCGAGCGGCTGGGCCGGGCGCAGATTTTCGCCGTGGCGCTGGCGCTCTGCGCGGTGGTGACATTGACCGTCGGGCGTGGCGTGCCGCCCTGGATCGCGCTCATCCTCGCGTCGAGCTTTGGGCTTTATGGGCTTGTGAAAAAGGGGTTATCGGTCGGGCCGGTGGTCTCTGTCACCGCCGAGGTGCTGCTCTTGTCGCCGATCGCGCTGACGGTGCTGTGGTATCTCCATTCCGGCGGTCAGGGCGCGTTCGGGGCAAACTGGCGCGACAGCGCGCTGCTGGCCTTTTCCGGCATTCTCAGCGGCACGCCGCTCATCATGTTCAGCTATGCCACCAAGCGCATTGCGCTGGCCACGGTGGGGCTGGTGCAGTATCTTAATCCATCACTTCAATTTCTCGTCGCAACCTTTTTGTTTCTAGAGGATTTCAGCATGTGGCACGCGCTCGCCTTCGGGATGATCTGGACCGCGCTTGCGATCTATACCACCGCCAGCCTGCGTCAGGACAGGGCGGCGCGCAGGGCCGTGCCCAAGGCGTGAACATCCGCCACCGGCTGGATCATGTCGCGCAGGCGCGCATCGGCAAAGCCGTGGGCGATGACATGGTCGATCAACTGCATGAGGGGCGTCCAGTAACCGTTTGTATTCAAGAGAAACACCGGTTTTTCATGCAAGCCGAGCTGACGCCATGTCAGAACCTCGAACAGCTCGTCCAGCGATCCCGCGCCGCCGGGCAGCACGACGATGGCGTGGGAATTCATGAACATCACCTTCTTGCGCTCGTGCATCGTCTCGGTGACGACAAAGCGGGTAAGGTCGCGCTTGCCGCGTTCCAGCCCCACGAGATGTTCGGGGATCACGCCGAGCGTGCGCGCGCCCGCCGCCTGCGCCGCGCGCGCCACCGCCCCCATGAGCCCGACATCGCCCGCGCCATAAACCAGCTCCCAGCCCTCGCGGGCCAGCATCCGCCCGGTCGCGTCGGCGGCCTCGAGATAGGCCGGGTCGTGCCCGTCGCGTGCGCCGCAAAAGACACAGACCGCCGCGTGTGTCATGGATAACTCCCGTTACTCAAAGGGTTGCTTTGACCCCTGATAGCCTTGTTGCTATGGTCCGGCAACCGGGCCTGTGGCCCTCGACGGGGAAGACGGGATAGATGAGCAAATTCGCCGGTAGAAGGGCAGGCCCCGCGATCGGGGTCGGCGCAGCGCTGGTGGCGGCTGTGGTTGCGGCTGCGGTGTATCTTTGGGGGGGGGATCCCTCGGGACATGCACCAGAAGTGCCGGAGGCACAGGCCCCGGCTCCCCCCAAGGTGGCCGCAGATGCGCCCGCCGCGCCGCAAGGGGCCGGGAATGGCGCGCCCGAGCAGGCCCCGCCGCCCCCCGATTCGCCCGCGCTGGATACGTTCCGGCTCGATCCGGGCGGGCAGATGCTGGTGGCCGGGCGCGCGGTGCCGGGCGCGCGGGTGGCGGTGACCGTGGATGACGCGCGCCTTGGCATCACAGAGGCAGATGGCGCGGGCAAGTTCGTGGCCTTCCTCGATCTGCCGCCCAGCGATGCGGTGCGGGTGCTGGGGCTTGAAATGCTGCTCGAGGATGGCGGCGTGATCCGTGCCCCTGACGAGGTGCTGATCGCGCCGACACCGGTGCCGGGTCCGGCCCCCGCGGCCGTGGCAGGGCAGGACGGTGCGGCAGAGACGCCCGATCCTGCCACCGGGTCGGTGGTGTCAGAGCTTGCCACAAGCGCGCCTGACGCCCCCGAGGCCCCCACGGTTTTGTTGTCGGATGCGACGGGCGTGCGCGTGTTGCAGGCCCCCGCCGGGCCGGGGCCGCAGGTGATGTCGCAGGTGGCGCTTGACGCGATCAGCTATTCCGAAACCGGCACGGTGCAGCTTGCAGGCCGTGCGAGCAGCCCCGATGCCCGCGTGCGCATCTATCTCGACAATCGCGCGATCACCACCGCGCCGGTGGATGCAAGCGGCGCGTGGCGCAGCGCGCTGCCGGAGGTGGATACCGGCATCTACACGCTGCGCGTGGACGAGGTGGACGCGGGCGGCAAGGTAACCTCGCGGCTCGAGACCCCATTCAAGCGCGAGGATGTCGCGATACTCGCCCCGCAAGACAGCTCGCCGCGCCCGCCGCGCATGTCGGTGGTGACGGTGCAACCCGGCTCGACGCTCTGGGCGATCTCGCGCGAGTCCTATGGCGAGGGCGTGCTTTACATGCGTATCTTCGAGGCCAATCGCGAGCGCATCCGCGACCCGGACCTGATCTATCCCGGTCAGGTCTTTGATCTGCCGCAGTAACGGGCCGCGCCTGCCACAGATATCGAGCGGCGCGGGGGTGGGCGCGCCCTTTACGCTGCGCCCTTGAGCGCGGCCACGCCGGGCAGGTCCTTGCCTTCCATCCATTCCAGAAACGCGCCGCCGGCGGTGGAAATATAGGTGAACCCCTCCGCCGCCCCGGCCCGGTTGAGCGCCGCCACGGTATCGCCGCCCCCCGCCACGGATATGAGCCGCCCCGCGCGCGACAGCCGCGCGGCGTGCTGTGCCGCGGCGTTGGTGGCGGCATCAAAGGGCGCGATCTCGAACGCGCCGAGCGGGCCGTTCCAGATGAGCGTCCTGGCCTGATCGAGCACGGCCGCGATGCGCGCCACGGCCCTTGGCCCGGCATCGAGGATCATCGCGTCGGGCGGGCAGGCATGGGCCCCCGCCACCTCATGGGCCGCCCCTTCGGCGAATTCCCGCGCCACCACCACATCGGCGGGCAAGAGGATCGCACAGCCCGCCGCACCGGCCTTGA
The DNA here is from genome assembly GCA_002421985.1 of Roseovarius sp. UBA6217. Classification (GTDB taxonomy): domain Bacteria; phylum Pseudomonadota; class Alphaproteobacteria; order Rhodobacterales; family Rhodobacteraceae; genus Roseovarius. Next base: position 36,502 of record DISF01000004.1, read on the forward strand.
GCATGATCTCGCGCGCGGTAGGGGCCATCTCGTGCTCACACAGCGATTTGCCCACATCAAGCCCCAGCGCGGCGAGAAACGTGTTGGCCATGCCGCCGCCGATCACCAGGGTATCCACCTTCTCGACAAGGTTGCCCAGCAAATCGAGCTTGGTCGAGACTTTGGCCCCGCCCACCACCGCCACCACCGGGCGGGCGGGGTTGCCAAGGGCGGCCTCCAGCGCCTGCAATTCCGCCTGCATCAAGCGGCCTGCGCAGGCGGGCAAGAGATGCGCCAGCGCCGTGGTCGAGGCATGCGCGCGATGCGCCGCCGAGAAGGCATCGTTGCAATAGACATCGCCAAGGGCCGCTAGGCGCGCGGCGAATTCGGGGTCGTTGGCCTCTTCGCCGGGGTGAAAGCGGATGTTTTCGAGGAGAAGCACATCGGCGGCGCGGGCCTCCTCCGTGAGGTTCTCGGCCCCCTCCAGCGTCTCGATGAGCCGCAGCTTGCGGCCCAATACCGCCTCCAGCGCGGGCACCGTGACGCGCAGCGACATCGACGGCACCACCTTGCCCTTGGGCCGGTCGAAATGCGCGATCAGCATCGGCTTGCCCCCGCGCGCCAGAATATCGTCGACGGTGGGCTTGATCCGCTCGATCCGGGTGGCATCGGTGACCGTGCCGTTCTCGACCGGCACGTTGATATCCACGCGCACCAGCACGCGCTTGCCCTCAAGGTCCATGTCGTCCAGCGTCTTCCAGCCCATCGCGGCGGTCTCCTCATGCGAATCCGCGCCTGTCATGGCGCGCAGGCCCCGCGCCGTCAACCGCCCGCCCTTGGCAATCGCGCCGGTTGCGCCTAGACCTGTGCCAAAGCCGACAAAGGAGCATCACATGGCCGAGATAACCGACCCCGAAAACACCATCCTGATGGAATTGAAGGATGGCACCGTCACCATCGAGCTTATGCCCAAGATCGCACCGGAGCATTGCGCGCGCATGAAGGAGCTTGCCCGCGCCGGGGCCTATGACAACGTGGCCTTTCATCGGGTGATCGACGGTTTCATGGCGCAGACCGGCGACGTGGAACATGCCAATATGGAAAAGGATTACAACCCCCGCCGCGCGGGCACCGGCGGCAGCGATCTGCCCGATCTCAAGGCCGAGTTCTCCAAGATCCCGCATGATCGTGGCACGCTTGGCGCGGCGCGCAGCCAGAACCCGAATTCCGCCAATTCGCAATTCTTCATCAATTTCAAGGACAACCATTTCCTCAACGGGCAATATACCGTCTATGGACGGGTGATTTCGGGGATGGAGCATGTCGATGCCATCACCCGTGGCGAGCCGCCCGCCAATCCCGACCGGATGATCAGCGTCAGGGTGGCCTCTGATGCGTAAGCTGGCTCTCGCCCTTGGCCTGCTGGCCGCTGGCCCCGCTTTCTCCATTTTCACAAGCGCGCAAGTGGGCGCGACCGGCCTCGAAATCGACGTGAAGGGCGTGGCCAACGGCACCATCACGATTGACCTGTTCGAGGATGTCGCCCCCAATCACGTCGAACAGATCACCGCGCTTGCCGCCGAGGGGGCCTATGACGGGGTGGTGTTTCACCGCGTGATCGAGGGCTTCATGGCGCAGACCGGCGATGTCGAGTTCGGGCGCGCGGGCGGCGATATGCGCCGCGCGGGCACCGGCGGCAGCAAGCGCGCTGACCTCAAGGCCGAATTCTCGGACCTGCCGTTCGAGCGCGGGATCGTGGGCATGGCCCGCAGCGCAAGCCCCGACAGCGCCAATTCGCAATTCTTCATCATGTTCGCCCCTGCCCCGAACCTCAACGGGCAATATACCGTGGTCGGGCGCGTCACCGGCGGCATGAACATCGTGGACAAGATCAAGCGCGGGCGCGGCCCCAATGGCGCGGTCGTGGGCACCCCGGACACGATGACCGCCGTGCGCGTCACCAGGTGACGTGACCACCGCGCCCGGGATCGTCCCGCGCCCGCTTGCCGAAGGGCTGTGGGCGCTGGAGGTCGCGGTGGTGCAGTGGCGATGGGCCGTGCCGATGCCGCTGCGCACGGGTGGTGGCGCGGCCGGGCGGCGGCGCGCTCACATTCGCGTGGGGGGCACTGGCCCCGATCCACGGCGGCAGGCATGATCGTGGCATCCTTTCCCGCGCATCGGAGGTGCCGCACATGACCCGTTTCCTGAGCCTTCTGGCCGCTACCCTGCTGATGGCCGGGCTGGCCCATGCCAATCCGGCCTTCTGGGCACGCGAATGGCCCGACACGGATTTTACCAGGACCACGATCACCGACTGGTCCGAGATCATGTCGGGCGGCCCGCCCAAGGACGGCATCCCCGCAATCGACGATCCGCGATTCCTGCGCATCGGGGACAAGCACGCCATCAAGGGCGACGAGCCAGTCATCACCGTCGAGATCGACGGCGAGACCCCGCGCGCCTACCCAATCCGCTATCTCATGTGGCACGAGATCGTGAATGACAGCGTGGGCGGTATCCCGGTGGCCGTCACCTTTTGCCCGCTGTGCAATTCCGGCATGACCTTTGACCGGCGGGTGCAGGGCCAGGTGCTGAGCTTTGGCGTCTCGGGCAAGCTGCGCCATTCCGATATGGTGATGTATGACCGAGAAACCCAAAGCTGGTGGCAACAGGCAGTGGGGCAAGGCATCGTCGGCGCGATGACCGGGGCAAAGCTGCGGCAATTGCCGACATGGATGGAAAGCTGGGACCAGTTCCGCGCCCGCAACCCGCAGGGCCTGGTCATGGCAGAGCCATCCTTCAACCGTGCCTACGGGCACAATCCCTATGTCGGATATGACACCAATCAGCGCCCGTTTCTCTATCATGGCGAGAACCCGCCGCATGGCATCTCGCCGGTCGCGCGCGTGGTGCGGGTGGGGGACCGGGCCTGGCCGCTCACCCGGATCCGCGCCGAGGGCGGCGTGACCGAGGCGGGCCTGCGCATAAGCTGGGAGGCGGGCCAGGCCTCGGCGCTCGATGCGGGCACGATCTCGGGGGGGCGCGACGTGGGCACGGTGCGGGTGCGCGACGCGCAGGGGCGCGATGTGGCCCATGACGTGATGTTCGCCTTTGCCTTCCACGCGTTCTGGCCCGAGGGCACCTGGATGATGCGCTAGGCCGGGACCGCAGGAAATACCACGCGGCGGCGCTCTTTTCGCCGCATGGCCCCCGCTTGGATCACGATCGCCGCCGCGCGAGGGGTTGGGGCGTGGATACCCCCCCCCCGCCAAGGCTCACCGTTTCAGCCGCCGCTTTCCACGTCAAAGCCGAGATGTTTTGCGACGGTGAAAATATCCTTGTCGCCGCGCCCGCACATGTTCATCACCAGCAGATGATCGCCCGGCAGGTCGGGTGCGATCTTCATCACATGCGCGAGCGCGTGGCTTGGCTCCAGCGCCGGGATGATCCCCTCCATCGCACAGCAAAGCTGAAACGCCTCCAGCGCCTCGGCATCGGTGATCGACACGTATTTGGCGCGCCCCGTCTCATGCAGCCAGCTATGCTCCGGCCCGATGCCGGGATAATCCAGCCCCGCCGAAATCGAATGCCCTTCGAGGATCTGCCCGTCGCCGTCCTGCAACAGATAGGTGCGGTTGCCATGCAGCACGCCGGGCCGCCCGCCGGTGAGGGACGCGCAATGCTCCATCCGGTCATCGACACCGTGGCCGCCGGCCTCCACCCCGATGATATTGACGCTCGGATCATCGAGGAACGGATAAAACAGTCCCATCGCGTTCGACCCGCCACCGATCGCGGCAACAAGCGTATCGGGCAGGCGGCCCTCGGCCTCGTGCATCTGCTGGCGTGTTTCCTTGCCGATGATCGACTGGAAATCGCGCACCATCGCCGGGTAGGGATGCGGCCCCGCAGCCGTGCCGATGCAATAGAACGTGTCGCGCACGTTGGTTACCCAGTCGCGCAGCGCGTCGTTCATCGCGTCTTTCAGCGTGCCACGACCC
>DISF01000105.1 GCA_002421985.1 Roseovarius sp. UBA6217
CGGCGGCGAGGGCGGCGAGACGAATGGCGACACGCTGATGCTGACGCCCGATATCGGCAAGAACGATATCACCTTCACCAATACCGATGACACCGCGGGCGGCCTTTCGGGCACGTTCACCCTGCCCGACGGCACGGTGGTCAACTTTTCCGAGATCGAGAACATCATCTGTTTTACCCCCGGCACGCGCATCCTTACCCCGAGGGGCGAGCGCCCGGTCGAGAGCCTGCGCCCCGGCGACATGGTCATCACCCGCGATCACGGCCCCCAGCCCATCCGCTGGACCGGGCAGCGCACAGTGCCGGGCCGGGGGACGTTCGCCCCCGTGCGCATCGGCCCCGCGATCATCGGTGCCACAACGGGCGGCTTGCTCGTGTCACCACAGCACAGGGTGCTTGTCACCGGCTATCATGCCGAACTGCTCTTTGGCTGCGACGAGGTGCTGGTTGCGGCCAAGCACCTTGTGGGTGGCCTCGATGCCTGCATCACGCCCTGCGATGCGGTGACCTATATCCACATCATGTTCGACCGCCACGAGGTGATCTATGCCGAGGGCTTCGCCACCGAGAGCTTCTTTGCCGGCGATGCCGCGCTCATGGCGGTGGATGCGCCCGCGCGCGAGGAACTGTTCGCGATCTTCCCGGAATTGCGCAGCACCACGTTGCGCCACCCCGAGACGGCGCGCCCCTGTCTGCGCGCCCGCGAGGCGGCGCTCTTGCGCGAGCGCCTGACCGGCTGCGCCGCCTGACGCCGCTCAGACGGGGGGGCGCAGCGGCGCATTCCGTCGCGCCGCCCAGGCCCGCACCGCATCGCCAAACGCGGTGAAGAGTGGGCGGCTGACGGGATCATTGGCCGCATTCCATTCCGGGTGCCACTGAACCGACAGCGTGAAGCCCGGCGCGCCGCGCACGTAAAGCGCCTCGGGCGTGCCGTCATGCGCCCAGCCGTCGATCACGATATCGCGCCCGGGCCGGATCACGCCCTGCCCGTGCAGGGAGTTGGTCATCACCTCTTCCGCCCCCATCAGCCGGTGAAACACCCCGCCCGGCGCAAACCGCACCTTGTGGCGCGGGGCGAATTGCTCTTCCATCGTGGCATCGGGCGGCATCCGGTGGTTGTCGCGGCCCGGCAACTCGCGGATCTCGGGATGCAGCGTGCCGCCCAGCGCCACGTTGACCTCCTGAAATCCCCGGCAAATCCCCAGAAACGGCTGCCCCCGCGCGACGCATTCGCGCACCAGGGCCAAGGTGATCGCATCGCGCGCACGGTCGAACGCGCCATGCGCCTCTGTCGCTTCTTCGCCGTATTCCTCGGGGTGGACATTGGGCCGCCCGCCGGTGAGCACGAACCCGTCACAGACCGCCATCAACTCTGCCACCGAGACATAGCGCGGATCGCTCGGGATGATGAGCGGCAGGCAATCGGCCACCTCCGCCACCGCCGCCGAATTGATCGTGCCACAGGCATGGGCGGGGAAGCGGTCGCCGATAAGGTAACTGTTGCCGATGATTCCAACGACGGGGCGGGCCATGAGTGTCTTTCTTGTAGCGGGTTGATCTTGACGTGAAAATAATATGAGGCAAATCGACGGAATAAAACATCCCTGCGCGCACACACGAACGTGCGCAAACACGGATTCAGGCATGGTCCTTCGACAGGGTGAAAGCTTTCTTAGCCTTTTTGTGGCATTCTTGCCCCCGTGGGCGGCGCGAACCGATCACCGGCCATCTGCATCCCGGTCGGGTCGGGCCGTGTCGTCCACACCGGCGCGCGGCGGCGCAGGGAAAGCCCCGTTGCAGCGCCGCGCCGATACGCCTAGGGTCGCGCAAACTCAGGCAGGAGAAAACGCCATGAAGGACGCAAGCCCCCAGCCCGTTTACCTCAAGGACTATACCCCGCCCGCCTGGCTGGTGGACACGGTGCATCTCACCTTTCGGCTTGCGCCCGAGAAAACCCGCGTGCTGAGCCGGATCGCCTTTCGCCCCAACCCCGCCGCCACCACGCGGGATTTCTTTTTGCATGGCGAGGATCTGCGCCTTGTCGGCGCGAAAATCGACGGGCAGGCGATCACGCCCGAGCTGAGCGCCGAAGGGTTGAGGGCGCAAGTGCCCGATGCGCCCTTCATCTTCGAGGCCGAGGTAGAGATCGACCCGGCGGCCAATACCGCGCTCGAAGGTCTTTATCTCTCGAACGGGATGTTCTGCACCCAATGCGAGGCCGAGGGCTTTCGCAAGATCACCTATTACCCCGACCGCCCCGACGTGATGGCCGTCTTCAGCGTGCGCATCGAGGGCGACCTGCCGGTGATGCTCTCGAACGGCAACCCGGTGGCGCGGGGTGAGGGCTGGGCCGAATGGCACGATCCCTGGCCCAAACCCGGTTATCTCTTCGCGCTGGTGGCGGGCGATCTGGTGGCGCATTCCGACCGCTTCACCACCCGCTCGGGCCGCGCGGTCGATCTCAACATCTGGGTGCGCCCCGGCGACGAGGACAAATGCGCCTTCGGGATGGAGGCGCTCAAGAAATCCATGCGCTGGGATGAGGAGGTTTACGGGCGCGAATACGATCTCGACCTGTTCAACATCGTCGCGGTGGACGATTTCAACATGGGCGCGATGGAGAACAAGGGNNCATGAGTATTTCCACAACTGGACCGGCAACCGCATCACCTGCCGCGACTGGTTTCAGCTTTGCCTCAAGGAGGGGCTGACGGTCTATCGCGATTCTCAGTTCACCGCAGACACGCGCTCTGCGCCGGTCAAGCGCATCTCCGACGTGATCGCGCTGCGCGCGCGCCAGTTTCGCGAGGATGACGGCCCGCTCGCGCATCCCGTGCGGCCCGAAAGTTTCATCGAGATCAACAATTTCTACACCGCAACGGTGTATGAAAAGGGGGCCGAGCTGATCGGGATGCTCAAGCGGCTGGTGGGCGACGCAGCGTATTACAAGGCGCTTGATCTCTACTTCACCCGCCATGACGGGCAGGCCTGCACAATCGAGGATTGGCTGAAGGTGTTCGAGGATGTGACGGGCCGCGATCTGGCGCAGTTCAAGCGCTGGTATCAGGAGGCGGGCACGCCGCGGCTCCGGGTCTCTGATGACTTCAAGAATGGCACCTATACCCTTCATTTCGAACAGGAAACGCCCCCGACACCCGGCCAGCCAACCAAGCATCCCCGCGTCATCCCCATCGCCGTGGGGCTGCTCGGCCCCAATGGCGACGAGGTGCAGCCGACGGTCGTGCTGGAAATGACCGAGGCCCGGCAGAGCTTTGCCTTCGATGGATTAGCGTCGCGCCCCATCCCCTCGATATTGCGGGATTTTTCCGCTCCTGTCATTCTCGAACGCGCCACGAGCAATGCCGAACGCGCCTTTCTCTTCGCCCATGATACCGACCCGTTCAACCGCTGGGAGGCAGGCCGCGCGCTGGCGCGCGAGACACTTCTGGCGATGATCCGCGACGGGGCCGCGCCCGACCCGGCCTATCTCGACGCGGCGCACGCGATGGTGCGCGACGAGACGCTCGACCCGGCGTTCCGCGCCCTCGCCCTTGCCCTGCCGGGCGAGGACGAGCTGGCGCAGGCGCTCTTTGCGACTGGCACCACCCCCGACCCGCAGGCGATCTGGGAGGCACGCGAGGCGCTCGACATCACCCGCGCCGAGACCATGCGCGACACGCTCGCCGATCTCTATACCGCCCATCAGGTCGCCGCCCCCTACCGCCCCGATCCAGACCAGGCCGGCGCGCGGGCGCTCTCGAATGCGGCGCTTGGCCTCATCACCCGGCGCGATGGCGGGGCGCGGGCGCTGGCACAATACGATGCCGCCGACAACATGACCCAACAGCTTGCCGCGCTCGCCTGCCTGATGCGCGCGGGCAAGGGGGCCGAGGTGACGCAGGCGTTCTACCGGCAATGGCGGCACGACCGGCTCGTGCTCGACAAGTGGTTCGGCCTGCAAATCACGCAGGCCGAACCCGCCGAGGCCGCCGTGATCGCCGCGCGTCTGACCGAACACCCCGATTTCACCCTTCGCAACCCCAACCGCTTTCGTGCGGTGATGGGCGCGCTCGCGGGCTTTCCCGCCGGGTTCCACCACGCTTCGGGGCGCGGCTACCGGCTCATGGCCGAGATGCTGATCCGCCTCGATCCACTCAACCCGCAGACCACGGCGCGCATGTGTTCGGCCTTCGAGACATGGCCGCGCTTTGATGCCGGGCGGCAGGCGATGATCCTGGGCGAGATCGACCGCATCCTCGCCACGCCGGGCCTCAGCCGCGACACCACCGAGATGCTGAGCCGCATCCGCGACGCCTGATCCCCGCGCCGGCCGCCCATCCGCGGCCGGCAATTCCCTGCCTTCACCCCGCATGCGCCAAGATTTGGCCGAAATGCCCCGGCAAGCTGACACCTGCTCAGCCTGCCGGAGACATCATGGCATTCAACCCGCTCACCCCGTCCGATACCGAAGCCCGCCGCAGACCGGCGCGGCCAACGGCTCTGGCGCGGCTGGCGCGGCATCTTGGCCGCGCGCGACCGCGCGCCGATCTCGACAGCCTTGCGCGGCGCATCATCCTGCCGTCACTGCCAATCAGCGACGAGGAGCACGCCCGCACCCGCTATCATGACGAGGGTCAGCGCCTCGCCCGGCAAGAGGATTGGGAGCGGCTCGCCGACCGGATCGCGCAGACCGATACCACGCGCCTGAAAACACCGGGCGGGTCGGCGGTTGCCGGGCTGCTTGCGCAGGGTGCGCGCGCCGATGTGGTGGCCGCCGCCCAGGACGCGGTCGCGGACGGTCGCGCCCCCGACCCGGCGGGGATCGAGGCGCTCGACGAGATGCGCGCCGATCACCCGGAGAGCTATCCCATCGCCCTTGTGGTCGCGCTCACCCATATGGATATCGGTCGCGCGTGGCGTCTCTGCCGCGCGCACGGCACCACCGCACAAGAGCGCGAGGCCCGGTTCCTCACCCATTTCCGCAGTGCCGAAGACCTGCTTGCCCGCTTCGACCCCGAGCGCCACGGTGCCCCCGCCCTCGCCGCCGCGCAATGCGCCCTGCTTGCCGCGCGCCCGGCACCGCGGCGGCGGGTGGCCGATGACTATGCGCGCCTCATCGCGCTCGATCCCGGCAGCGCGCAACACCTGCGCGCCCTCGGCGAGGCGCTGCTGCCCGCGCGCTTCGGCAGTTTCGCGGCGCTCGACCTCGAGGCCCGGCGCATGGCGTCGCGAACCAGCCCGCTCCTCGGCCCCGGCGTCTATGCCTGGGTGTGGTTCGACGCGCTTGCCCTTGATCCGGCCGGGCTTGGCACCGTGGACGCCCAATTTTTCATCGACGGGCTGCGCGCCATTGCCGCGCGCAGGCCCGATCAGCATGTCATCAACGAACTCGCCGCCTTTTGCGGGCTCACAATGGCCCCGCGTGCCGGGGCCGCGCGCCTGCCCGTCGCGCAGGACAGGGCGCGCGCGGCGATCCATGACTGTCTCGACTGGCTGATCGCGCGGCACCTGCACGAATTGCACCCGCTGATCTGGTCGCAGGCCCTTATCGGGCCGACTCCGGCACCGTCGCTGCCGCCGCGCCGCGCACTGGCGGCACGGGGGCGGCAGGCGGCGCTGCGCATCATCGCCGAGCGATTCTCGGACGAGATGGCCGATGGCAGCACGCTCGCCTTCTCCAATGCCGGGATGTATCGGCTGCCCGCGCTCTGATCTGGCCACCACCGCGCGCACCTCATGGATGGCCCCCGCGCGCACATCCCTGTGACGGTTCCTGACATGCACGTGATCGGGGGGCCATGCGCATGATGTCCGGGGCCTATCTCGAACGCATTGCGGCCCCCTGAGCGCATACTCCCCCTTGGGGCGGGCACCCTGCCGCTGTCGGCGTGTCATCCTCGGGGCGGTGCAGCCTGTGGCAGCCGCGCCCGGCGGCCTTGGCGGCGTAGAGCGCGCGATCTGCCGCATCCATGATCGCCTCGGGGGGGGCACCGGGATGATCACGGCTGAGCGTTGCGCCGATGCTGGCAGATATCCGGTAGTGCCGCACGCCATCGCTTATCGGCTCTTCCAGCCCGGCAATGAGCCGCCGGGCAACGGTGTTGACCGCCGTCGCGGTCTCCATGCCGGGCAAGAGCAGCGCGAATTCATCGCCGCCGACGCGGGCGACGATATCCTGGACGCGCACCGCCGACAGCATCCGCCGCGCCGCGACCCCAAGCACCAGATCGCCCGCCGCATGGCCATGCGTGTCATTGACCCGTTTGAAGAAATCGAGATCGAGAAGCAAAAGTGCAAACGCCGTCTGCCCCTGCACCGCGCGCGCCAGCACGGTCTCGAAGGCGCGCCGGTTGCGCAGCCCCGTGAGCGTGTCGGTGAGCGCCTGTTCCTGCGCCGCCTGACGTGCCCCTTCGAGCCGGTGATTGAGCCTGCGCGATTCCTCCATCGCGACGGTCTTGGCCTCGAGCAGGTAGAGCATTTCCGTGGCCAGATCGGTCACCGCGAAATCCGCGCCGGTCAGGCCGAAATCGCGCACCGCATCGACAAGCGATATGCCGAAGGCAAGATTGACCACCATCGGCCCCGGCCCGGCCCCCGAATCATCGGGCGGCACGGCGCAAAGCTGCCCCTTGAGCGCATAGCGTGGATGCGCGCGCATCCGCAGGCGCAGCCGCACCCCGTCAAGCGCACGCAACCCGCCCGCGTCCTGCACCCCGCGCGGGCGCGTTATCTCGAAAACCTCGAGAAACCGCGCCCCCATGATCGCCTCTGGCGCGATGATCCGCGCGAGCGTCGGCCCGGCGTGGAGGATCTTCCCGGTCGGCCCGATCACCAGATGCATGGGGCAAAACCGATCGAGCATCGCCGCCAAGGCCCCTGCCTGCCCGCCGCCATGCGCACTCATCGCGCGGTCCCTGCGGTGGCAAGGTCAAAGTCGCGACCGCTTGCATGGGCCTCGTCGAGCAGGTGCACCTCGATGATCTCGCGGCTGGCGTCGCAGCCGCGATAGTCGAGCAGCACAAGCGCCCCGTAATCATCGGCCATCGCGCGCAGCACACCAAGCAGCACCGGCCCGAACCACAGCCCCGCGCGCGCGGTGCGCCCGATCTCCACACGGTAGAGACCCGCGCCCTCCATGTGCAGGTTGATCGCGGGCAGGTCAAAATCGGACATGGCGAGCCGCGCCCGATCGGGGATATCCTCGAGCGATTCGAGGAATTCGGCGAAATCCACCCCGCCAAAGCGCAACAGCCGCCGGATCACCTCGGATCGCGGCTGCGTCACGAGATAGGTGCCAAGATCCTCCAGCAGATCCGCCGCCTCGCGCCCGAACCGCGCCGACAGCGCCGCGACAAGGCGCGCCGTCACCTCCGGATCGCACGGCATCAGCGGCTCGAACGCGGTCTCGTCAATCCCGAGCGCCTCTGTCACCTCCTGCCACAGGGCATCGCCATAGCTGTCCCTGACGAAACACTCTATCGCGCGATTGATAAGCCCGTTCATCGCCCTCTCCATCCATCTGCGCACAGTCTGGCAACCAGAGTTTAAGATTCCCTGAATGTCTTCGGCTTGCCACGCGGCCCGGTGCCTGCTACCCCTCTGTCATCCGTTGGGGTGCCCCGCTACCGGGGCTGAGAGGCCGCGCGCCGACCCATCGAACCTGATCCGGCTCGCACCGGCGGAGGGAACGGACAGCCGGGGCGCACACCGCCCAAGGCCCGCCCCCATACCGTTGCGCGCCCCCGTCCGAGGACCGGCCATGCCCGCAGCGCCCCCCGCGCTTGTCATCGACGGCAGTGCCCGGATCGGCGGGCTGCCGCTTTTCGGCCCGCTGCGGCTCGATGTGGCGGCGGCGCGCATCACCTGCCTTCTGGGGCCGTCGGGCGTGGGCAAGACCACGCTACTGCGGCTGGTGGCGGGCATCGACGAGGTGACGCATTTTGACGGCCATGTCACGGCCTCTGATGGCGGGCCGGTCACCGGGCGCGTGGCGCTGATGGCGCAGGGGGCAGACCTGTTGCCGTGGCTCGATGTCATGGGCAATGTCACGCTTGGGGCGCGGTTGCGCGGCACGCGGCCGGATCGCGACCGCGCGCGCGACATCCTCGCGCGCACGGGCCTGACGGATCATGCCCGCAAGCGGCCCGATGCGCTCTCTGGCGGGCAGCGGCAGCGCGTGGCGCTGGCGCGCACGCTGATGGAGGATCGCCCCATCGTGCTGCTCGACGAGCCGTTTTCGGCGCTCGACGCAGGCACCCGCGCGCAGATGCAGGAGCTGAGCGCGCGGCATCTCGCGGGGCGCACGGTGCTTTTGGTCACGCATGATCCGCTGGAGGCCGCGCGCCTTGGCCATGCCATCCATATCCTGACCGCAGAGGGCCTCGAGACCGTAGCCCCGCCCGCGGCCCCGGTGCCCCGCCCGGTCGATGATCCCGAAACGCTCGCCGTGCAGGGCCGTCTTTTGGCAAAGCTGCGCGCCCACGGGGCCGCGACATGAGCCGCCTGCTGCCCATCGCCGCCTCGGCCGCGCTGGCGCTTGGGCTGTGGCAGGCGCTGGTGGTGCTGGCGGCGCTGCCGCCCTTCATCCTGCCGGGGCCCGCCCGCGTGGCCGAGACGCTCTGGGCAAGCCGCGCGCTGATTACGGAACACGCGGGTATCACCGTGGCCGAGGTGCTGATCGGGCTGGCGCTGGGGGCGGTGCTTGGCGGGCTGTCGGCCATCGGCCTTGCCGCCTCGCCCGCCGCGCGCCGCCTGATCCGCCCGATGATGGTGTTTTCACAGGCGATCCCGGTCTTTGCGCTGGCACCCATCCTGACGCTGTGGCTGGGCTATGGTCTCTGGTCCAAGATCGCGATGGCGCTGCTCATCATCTATTTCCCCGTCACCTCGGCGTTCTTCGACGCGCTGATGCGCACGCCGCAGGCCATGCTCGACATGGGCCGGGTGATGGGGGCGCGGCCTGCGCGTCTCATGTGGCATATCCGCGTGCCCGCGGCCCTGCCGGGCTTTGCCTCCGGCCTCCGTCTGGCCGCCGTCTATGCGCCTATCGGCGCAATCATCGGCGAATGGGTGGGGGCATCCAAGGGGCTGGGCTATCTCATGCTGCTGGCCAATGGCCGCGCCAAGATAGACCTGATGTTCGCCGCCCTGATCGTGCTGGCGGTGTTCACGCTGCTCTTGCACATGGGCGTCGATCGTGCGTGTCGGCGCTGGCTGGATGGCAAGGCGGCGGGGTGAGCGGTCTCGGGGGGCGATCCGCCCGGAGAACGATCGCGCCGCTCTGGTCGGGAAATGGCATGGCGCGGCGGCCTTCGGCCTTGTCCCCGTGCGAGGGCAGGATGTGCACCATTCCACCGCCTACCCGTGCGCCTCACCCCGCCGCGCGCGCCGCGATGACATCGATCAGCCGCGCCCGCGCATCGGGCAGCGGGCGCTCGCCCAGATGGGGGGCAAGGTGATCGCGCAGGAAATGGCCAGTCACTTGAAATCCCTGCATGATTTCCGCGTCCGGCGCAGGCCCGTGGCCAAGCAGGCAGGGCGGAAGCGGCAACAGCCGGTCGGCCCAACGCCCTGCCCCCGCTCGCGACACCGCGCGCCCGGTTTTGGGGGATATATAGCTGAGATCATTGGCCTTTTCCCCCATCACCGCGCAGCGGCGCAGATCAAGGCCAAAGCCCGTTTCCTCCAGCAGCCCCAGTTCCCAGTTGAGATAGGCCAGCGGCCAGATTTCCGGCTGGTCCAGTAAATCCAGCAAAATCAGGCTCTTGCGGTAAAGTTCGCGATGCGCCTCCCGCTCTGGCAGGGCAAAGCGCAAGAGCGCGCACACCGCCGAAAGCCCCGCCAGCGCCAGCCGATCCCCCAGAACCCAAGTCCTTGATTTCACTGGCTCAACCCGGAAGGTGCCAAGGTGATCTTCGAGCCGCGCACGCCATTCCACATCAAGCTGGGCGCCCGGTTGCAGCACCGGTGCCATCCTTCGCGACGCCCCGCCGCGCACAACACCCGCGTGCCGCCCGTGATCTGGCGTAAAAACTTCAATGATAACAGATGTTTCGCCGTGGCGGCGGCTGCTCAGCAACAGGCCCTGATCGCGCCAATCCATCGCCCCGCTACCCGCTCAACCCGTCCTGATCCAGCATATGCCGCCCCTGCCGGTCCTCGACCTCGACCACCCAGAGGTCAGGATCGAACCCGCGCTGCCGGGCAATCGCCGCATCCACCCCGGCCTCGTCGCCGGAGGCCAGTGTAACCCAGGCCCGCTGCCCCGTCATCAGGTCTATGGAGCGCTGATAAAGATGCGCTTTTCCGTCGAGCGTGTTGAGCTTGACCAGCACCGCGCCGCCGGTGTCATCGCCATGCGCCACCACGAAAGCGGGGATATCCGCCAGCCGCAACCGCGCCAGATAGGCATCGACCCAGAACCGCGCGGTGAGGCGCACCACCGGCTCAGTTCCCGTCCTTGAAATCAAGCCCCATCTCGGAGTAGCGCTCGGATTCTTCCATCCAGCCGGATCGCACCTTTACCTGCAAGAACAGATGGATACGCCGCCCCAGAAAGGCCTCGAGCTCTTCGCGCGCGGCCCGAGAGACGGCCTTGATCGTCTCGCCGCGATGGCCAAGGACGATCCCCTTGTGCCCGTCGCGCATCACATAGATCACCTGATCCACCCGCGCCGAGCCATCCTCGCGCTCTTCCCAGTTCTCGCTCTCGACGGTGAGTTGATAGGGCAATTCCTGATGCAACCGCAGCGTCAGCTTTTCGCGCGTCATCTCGGCGGCGATCATGCGCATCGGCAGATCGGCGATCTGATCCTCGGGATAGAGCCACGGCCCCTCCGGCACCTCGCCCGCGAGCCAGCCGCGCAGATCGTCCACGCCATGCCCCTTCTCGGCGGAAATGAGAAAGGTTCTCTCGAATTCGAACCGGTCGTTCATCTCCTTGGTGAGCGCCAGCAGAACGGGGGCCTCTACCCGGTCTATCTTGTTGATCGCAAGGATAACTCTGCGGCCCTTGGCAATCTCTGCCAGCCCTTCGAGGATACGTTCCACACCCTCGGAAATCCCGCGATGCGCCTCAATGAGCAGCACCACGATATCGGCATCCGCCGCCCCGCCCCAGGCCGCCGCTACCATCGCCCGGTCAAGCCGTCGGCGCGGCTGAAACAGGCCCGGCGTGTCCACAAAGACAAGCTGGCTTTCGCCCTCCATCGCCACGCCGCGAATGCGCGCGCGGGTGGTCTGCACCTTGTGGGTGACGATCGAGATCTTGGCCCCCACCATGCGATTGAGCAGCGTGGACTTGCCCGCATTGGGCTCTCCGATCAGGGCGATGAAGCCGGCGCGGGTGGTGGTCATTTCTCTGTCTCCAATCGCGCCAGCAATGCCGCCGCCGCCGCCTGTTCCGCCTGCCGTTTCGATCCGGCGGCGGCGCTGGCGCTCTCTCCGCCCGCCAGCCGCGCCTCGATGGTAAAGACCGGCGCGTGATCGGGGCCGGTGCGCGCCGTCTCGACATAGGCAGGCGGGGCAAGGCCACGCGCCTGCGCCCATTCCTGAAGCGAGGTCTTGGCATCGCGCGAATCCGCCTCGACACTCGCGATCCGCGCGCCCCAGAGCCTGCGCACGACCCCGCGCGCCGCCTCATAGCCCGCATCGACGTAAACGGCGGCGATCACCGCCTCCATCGCGTCGCCAAGCAGCGCCTCCTTGCGCCGCCCGCCCGAGAGCATTTCCGACCGCCCCAGCCGGAGCACCTCGCCCAGATCGACCTCGCGCGCCACGGCGGCGCAGGTTTCCTTGCGCACCAGCGCGTTGAAGCGCGGCGCAAGCTGGCCCTCGGCGGCGGCGGTGTCGGCGTCGAGCAGCGCCTCCGCCATCACAAGGCCAAGCACCCGGTCGCCAAGAAATTCCAGCCGCTGATTATCCTCGCGCCCCGGCGACGAGATCGACGAATGCGTGAGCGCCTCGATCAAGAGCGCGGGCCGGGCGAATTCATGCCCGAGCCGCGCAGCAAAAGCCCTCAACTCGCGCGATAATTTCACTCCAGCCTCTCGAAGAACCGATCCCTGCGCCATGTCCAGAAGGCCAGCATGGAACTGCCTGCCGAGGAAAAGATCACGCGGTTCGCGCGGCCGATCAGGTTTTCATAGGGGACGAAGCCGACGCCACCCACGGCCTGCGGAAAGCGCGAATCGGTCGAATTGTCGCGGTTGTCACCCATGAAAAAGTAATGCCCCTCCGGCACCGTGAACACGCCGGTATTATCGGCGCTCTGCGGCCCGATGTCGAGGATCGAGTGGCTGCGCCCGCCCGGCAGCGTCTCGGTATAGCGCTGCTTGATGCAGTCCGCGCCGAGACCCACCGCGCCATTGGCACAGCGCGGGCGGATGCGCATCGGCCCTTGGGGTGCGAATTCCTCGACGAACTCGCCCGCTGGCTCCAACTCGACGGGGGTGCCGTTGATATGCAGCACGCCATCGCGCATCTGCACGCGGTCACCTGGAAGCCCGATCAGCCGCTTGATGAAATCGCTGCCATCGACGGGGTGGCGAAACACGATGATATCGCCGCGCTCGGGCGTCCCGCCAAGAATGCGCGTGTTGTCACCATCGAGCCAGCCGCAGATATCGCTCGCATCGACATTGAGCCCGCCCAGCCGGATCGACGGGCAGGACGCATAGGAATAGCCATAGGCCATCTTGTTGACGAACAGGAAATCGCCGATCAGCAGCGTATCCTTCATCGAGCCGGAGGGAATCCAGAACGGCTGAAAGAACAGCGTGCGGAAAATGCCTGCGATCACCAGCGCCCAGAAGACGGTTTTGACCGTCTCCCAGATAGAGCTGCCTTTCTGGGTCTCGGATGCCATGCCTGTCCCTGCCTCTGCCCGGTTGCGCCCGCTTCATGCGGCGCGGGGGGCGGGGTGTCAAGGCGGGGGCTGCGCCCGCCCGCGCGCGTTGGCGGCTCACGATGACGGCTCAGGCTGCGGGCGCGGCGTCCTCGAGCAATGCATCGGGGTCGATCCCGCGATGTTCGGCGCTGGCGCGGACGGCATCGCGCAGCGCCGGGCTGCGCTGCAACAGGCGACGGAATCGGGTCACGTCGAGCATCAGGATGGTCGAGGGCGCGATGGCGCGCGCCTCGAAAATCGGGGGTCGGCGCATCAGCACCGCGAACTGGCCGAACATCTCGCCCCGACCCAGCCGCCAGACCTGGCCCGCGCGCTCGATCTCGACCGCACCCGAGGCGATGAAGAACACGCTGCGCGCCGCCGCATCCTTGGGTATCAGGATTTCACCGGGATCGGCATAGCGCGTCCTGAGCGCACGGCTGAGCTGCCGGACGCCGCTTTCGTCGAGATCGGAGAACAGCGGAAGCTGCCGGACAAGCTCGGTGCGCTGCAGCGCGATATCAAGCCGGGGGCGCGCTTCGTTGGCCGCGCGGCGGCGCATGATATCGGCCATGAGCGTGGTGTGAACCTCGGCCCCGATCAGCCCGTCCTCGTGCATGGAGGCGTATTCGCGCTCCTCCAGCCGCAACGCGGTGCGGCGGATGAACCGGCGTTCGAGCTTCTCGGCATAGCCGGGATATTGCAGGCGCAGCCCGTCAAGCGCGGTCTCCACCCCCTCGATGCGCCGCGCCAGCAACTCGTGCAGCAGCTCGGCCACCCGCCGACCATGAATCCGCCTTATGCGCCCGTCGATGAACCTGCCCATGTCGCGCAGGATGAGGCGCTGCGACAACAGATGCTCGAACCGGTCCGCCGTCAGATGCGCCAGCGGGGCCGACAGCCGCAGGCGGTTGTTGAGCACGACAGCGAAACGAAAGACGCGGCCATAGGCCACGCTGCGCCGCGCGGCGCGCTGATATCCGTTGCGCCCGCCGGTGCGCGATGCCTCGATGAGCCGCTCGGCATCGGTCAGCACCTGCTCGGCCATGCGCGCCGAGATCGTGCGCTCGCGCAGGCGCGCGAGGATCGTGTCGCGCTCGTGCCCGGCCAGCGCGATGAGGCCCAGGGTAATGCGGTCGCGGTCGAGGATATCGGCGCGCGCCTCGGCCGCCTTCACCGCCTCGTCCAGCCGCTCGCCGAACCGTTTGGCCTCGGAACGCACGGTATCGCGGCTCAACTCGTAATTCCCGGTCATCCGCGCCACGTCCTCGCGCACGGTCTGCAAGGACACGGCGACTACCTGCCGCGACAGCGCCTCGTCGATGGGCGACAACCGGTCAAGCCCGAGGCGGCAGATCACCGCCCGCAGCGTGGTGCCCTGCACGATCAAGGTAAAAAGGGTATAGCCCGTGGCAAGGATACCGACCACGCGCTGAATGCCGTCAGGCACCCGGAAGCTCTCGGTCACCGCGAGCGCCAGCGCCAGCGTGACCGCGCCGCGCAACCCGCCCCAGAGGATCGCCACCCGGTAGGGCCGTTCCACCGGTGGCGACAGCCCGAGCATGGTCAGAAGCGGCAAGAGCCCGAACAGGATCACCGCCCGCGCACCGGTCGCGGCGAGGATCACCACGCCGATGAGGATGAAATCCTCCACCCGGACCTCTTGCAGAAGCCGCGGGATCAACAGCGCGGCAAGGATGAAGATGAGCGCCCCCGCCCAATGCCCCAGAAGATCCCAGACCTCGCGCATATTGGCCCAGGCCTCGGGGCGCAGCCGCCCTGGCGCACTGAGGTTCAGCGTCAGCCCCGCGCTGACCACGGCGATCACGCCCGACGCGCCGATGCTCTGCTCGGCCAGGATATAGGCGAGATAGGGCAGCGCCACCGAAATCGAGATCTGCGCCCGCTCCCAGGCGGCAAAGAGCGCCATCAGCCAGACCGCCGCGCGCGCCGCCAGCCAGCCGGTGAGCGCGCCCCCCGCCATCAGCAGGGGAAACCGCGCCAGCGCGTCGCCGGGGCTCGGGTCGGGCACGCCCAGCATCACGAAGCCCATGAACAGGCCAAAGAGCGCGATCGCGGCGGCATCGTTAAGCAAGCTCTCACCCTCGATGATCCGCGTGAGCCGCTGCGGTGCCGAGAGCGAGCGAAAGATCGAGACGACAGCAGAGGGGTCGGTTGTCGAGACGATCGCCCCGATCAACAGGCAGGCCGCCAGCGGCAGCGCGCTTGCCCAGGCCAGCGCATAGCCCACCGAGAGCGTCGCCACCACCACCGCGACCACCGCCAGCACGAGGATCGGCACCCAGTCATCCAGCATCCGCCGCAGGTTGATTCCCAGCGTCGCCTGGAAAAGGAGCGTCGGCAGAAAGACGTAGAGAAACACGTTGGAGCGGATCGGCAGGCCGAGGATCGCCTCGGCCACCGGGTTGAGCGCATCGGTCAGATCGGTGCGCAGGAAAAAGCTCGCCGCCACGCCGATGAGGATCCCCAGCCCCGCAAGGATCACGCTATAGGGCAGGCGCAGCCGCGAGGCCAGCGGCTCGGCCAGCCCCAGCACCAGAAACAGCGTGGCGATGATGGTGGTGAGAACGACGATATCCATGCGTGACAGATAGCGTGAAACGCGGGGCCGGGGAATCACCAAGATGCGCTGTCAGCCACCCCTCGGTCGCGCCTCGATCACGACGAAGGCCTGCGCCCAGGGGTGATCGTCGGTGAGCGTGACATGGATGATCGCCTCATGGCCCGCTGGCGTCATCGCGGCCAGCCGCTCGGCGGCCCAGCCGGTGACCTCCATGACCGGCTGACCGGTGGCAAGGTTCGACACCGCCATGTCCTTCCACGCGATGCCCATGCGCAGCCCGGTGCCCAGCGCCTTGGAACACGCCTCCTTGGCGGCCCAGCGTTTGGCATAGGTGCCCGCCACGTCGGCGCGCCGTTCGGCCTTGCGCTGCTCCACCTCGGTAAAGACACGGTTGCGAAAGCGGTCCCCGAACCGCGCCAGCGTGCCCGCGATCCGCTCGATATTGGCCAGATCGGTGCCGATGCCGAGGATCACCCCCGCGCCTCGTCCATCAGGCGGCGCATTTCCGCGATCGCAGGCCCCAGCCCGCGAAAGATCGCCTCGCCGATGAGGAAATGGCCGATATTGAGCTCTGCCACCTCCGGCAAGGCCGCGATGGGCTGCACCGTGTCATAGCTCAGGCCGTGGCCGGCATGGACCTCAAGGCCCAGCGAATGGGCATAGGCCGCCATCTCGCGCAACGCCGCCAATTCGCGGTCGCGGGTGGCGAAATCGCCCTCGGCATGGGCATCGCAATAGGCCCCGGTATGCAGCTCGATCACCTGCGCGCCGATACGGTGCGCGGCCTCGATCTGGCGACGGTCGGCGGCGATGAAGATCGACACCCGGCAGCCCGCCTCGCGCAGGGGCGCGATGAAGCGCGCCAGCCGGTTTTCCTCGCGTGCGACCTCAAGCCCGCCCTCGGTGGTGCGCTCCTCGCGTTTCTCGGGCACGAGGCAGACGGCGTGCGGCCTGTGGCGCAGGGCGATGGCCTGCATCTCCCCGGTCGCCGCCATCTCGAAATTGAGCGGCACCGAAAGCCCCGCGGCCAGCCCGTCGATATCGGCATCCGAGATATGCCGCCGGTCCTCGCGCAGATGCGCGGTGATACCGTCGGCCCCCGCCTCCTCGGCCAGTTTCGCCGCGCGCAGCGGATCGGGACAGCCCCCCCCGCGCGCGTTGCGCACCGTCGCCACATGGTCGATATTCACGCCAAGGCGCAATTTGCCCTCTGCCGACATGATGCCGTCCTTTCCCTCTCGATATCCGCCTGAGCCTAATCTGCCTTGCCGTCGCCGTCAGCCTCGCGCGCCAGCTTTTCGCGCGCCTTCTTTTCTTTGATCGCGTCCAATTTCGCCCTGAGCGCGCCGCGGCGGCGTTTCTGATAGGCGGTGATGACCGGAAGGCTGAGGTAATAGGCGGCGAGTCCCGCCACGATCCCCGGAACGATTCCCCCGATCAGGTAGGGCAGGAACACCTCGTCGTAAAAGATGCCAAGCCCGTGCCAATCCGCCTGCCGGTCGGTGAAAATCGCAAGGAAATTGTTCTTGAGATCGCTGCCCGCGTCGAGAAACTTGCCCCCGAGAGACCGGCTGATCTCGTCCTGGTGCAGCCTGCCCCGCCCGAGAATGGCGTGCCCGGTCTGAAGCGAGACGACGCCAATGGGAAGATAGGTCAGCGGATTGCCGAAGAACGTGCCCAGAAGCGCCGCCGGGATATTGCCGCGCGAAATCCACGCGATCATGCCCGCCACCACGAAATGCATCCCGTAAAACGGCGTGAAGGTGGTGAAGACACCTGCGAAAATACCGCGCGCGATGCGGTCGGGCGGGTCCGGCAGGCGGTGCAGGCGGTGTTTCACATAGGTGAACGCGCGTGCCCATCCGCCCCGCGGCCAGAGAAAATCGGCCACAATGCGCCACCACGGCCTACGGTCTCGGCGTCTGAAAATCACGCCTATGGCTCCTCGCGCTTGTCCCCCGAGCGGGACGGATCGCGATAGCGCTCCACGGCTGCAACGTCCGCCTCGGCATCGAGGGCCGACAGGACGCTGTGCAGGTGCTCGGCATCGCGCAACTCGACATCCACCAACAGCCGGTAAAAATCCGGTTTCCGGTCCACAAATGTCAGGTCCGAGATATTGGCCTTCTGCTCGCCGATCAAGGTGCAAATCCGCCCCAGCACGCCCGCATCGTTGCCGATGGTCAGATCGAGCGTGACGGCATAGGCCGCCGGATGCTTGCCGGCGTGCCAGTGCAGATCGAGCCAGCGCTCGGGCTGGCTATCATAGCGCGACAGCGTCTCGCAATCTATGGCGTGGATCACCACGCCCTGCCCGCGATGCGTAATGCCGACGATGCGTTCGCCCGGCAACGGCTGGCAACAGCGCGCGCGATTGAATCCCTGGTCGGCACCAAGCCCGATCACGGCCCGCTCGCGCGCCACCTCGGCCTCGCCCGCCGGGACAAGATCGGGATAGACCGCGCGCAGCACCTCGCTTGCGGTCAGCTCTGCACTGCCCAGCCGCGCGCGCACCTCGTCGGCATCGCGCAGCCGCAGCGTGCGCGCCGCCGCCTCCAGCGCCTTGTCGGTGGCGCGCTTGCCGACATGCTCGAAGGCCCAGCGCGCCAGTTCGCGGCCCAGCTTGACATAGCGGTCGCGGTCCATCTCGCGCAGGGCGCGGCGAATGGCCGCGCGCGCCTTGCCGGTGGTGGCGATATCAAGCCATGCCGATTGCGGCATCTGCCCGCCGGCGGTGATGATCTCGACCGACTGCCCGTTCTTGACCCGCGTCCAGAGCGGCACGCGCATCCCGTCCACCTTGGCACCCACGCAGGCATGGCCGATCCGCGTGTGGATCGCATAGGCGAAATCAATCGGCGTCGCCCCGCGCGGCAGCTTGATGACATCGCCCTTGGGGGTAAAGCAGAACACCTTGTCGGCATACATCTCGAGCTTGACCGCCTCGAGGAAATCCTCGTGATCCTCCTCGGCGTCGAACTGCTCGTTCATCGAGGAAATCCACCGCGCAGGATCGACGGCAAAGGGATTCTCGCTTCGCACCCCGTCGCGATAGGACCAATGCGCCGCCACGCCCGTTTCGGCCACGTCATGCATGGCCTGCGTGCGGATCTGCACCTCGACCCGCTTGCCGTCGCGCCCCGATACAGTGGTGTGAATCGAGCGGTAGCCGTTGGATTTGGGCTGGCTGATGTAATCCTTGAACCGCCCAGGCACCGCGCGCCAGCGTTGGTGGATAACGCCCAGCACCGCGTAGCAATCGGCCTCGGAGCGGGTGATGATGCGAAAGCCGTAGATATCCGACAGGCGCGAAAAGCCCATCTGCTTTTCCTGCATCTTGCGCCAGATCGAATAGGGCTTCTTGGCGCGGCCGAACACATCGGCCTCGATCCCGGCACGGTCAAGCTCCAGGCGCATGTCGCCGGTGATGCGCTCGACCACGTCGCCGGTTTCGCGTTGCAGGGTGATGAAGCGGCGGATGATGCTGGCGCGCGCCTCGGGGTTGAGCACGCGAAAGGCCAGATCCTCCAGCTCCTCGCGCATCCATTGCATCCCCATGCGCCCGGCAAGCGGCGCATAGATATCCATCGTCTCGCGGGCCTTTTGCGCCTGCTTGTCGGGGCGCATCGCCTTGATCGTGCGCATGTTGTGCAGCCGGTCGGCGAGCTTGACGAGGATCACCCGCAAATCGCGCGACATCGCCATGAACAGCTTGCGGAAGTTCTCGGCCTGCTTGGTCTCGGAGCTCGACAGTTGGAGGTTGGTAAGCTTGGTCACCCCATCCACAAGCTCGGCCACCTCGCGGCCGAATCGCTCTTCGACGGTTCGGTAGGATGCCTTGGTATCCTCGACCGTGTCGTGCAACAGCGCGGTGACGATGGTGGCATCGTCAAGCCGCTGCTCGGTGAGGATGGCCGCCACCGCGACCGGGTGGGTAAAATAGGGTTCCCCCGAATGCCGGGTCTGACCCTCGTGCATCTCACGCCCGAAATCATAGGCCGCGCGGATAAGCGCCTCGTCCGTCTTCGGATTGTAATGCCGCACCAGAGTAATCAGGTCATCAACTGCGATCATCTGACGGTGCGCCCCGGTCCTTGGTTGCGGGCGTCAACCCTCGCCTTGCGCTTCCATGAGGGCGCGCAACAGCTTTTCCTCGGACATGTCATCGGGTTCCGGCTGATCGGCCTCGGCCCCCATCATGAGCGCCATCGTGTCTTCTTCGGGCTCGTCCACCTCGATCTGGGTCTGGTACGATTCGATGAGCCGTTCGCGCAGAGCGTCGGCCGATTGGGTCTCTTCGGCGATCTCGCGCAGCGCCACGACCGGATTCTTGTCATTGTCGCGGTTCACGGTAAGCGGCGCGCCGGCGGCGATCTCGCGCGCCCGATGTGCGGCAAGCAACACAAGCTCAAATCGGTTCGGAACCTTGTCGACGCAGTCTTCTGTGGTTACGCGGGCCATGCGACCTCCGGTGTCTCTCGGGATTTTCGATCAGAAGCCCCTCAACTAAGGCCTCGGACAGGGATTTACAAGCGCCGATTGGGCAGGCGGACCACCTCGGCGCGCGCGGCCTCGGGCAGCGCCGCCAGCATCTCGCGCACCGTGCGCCCAAGGATCGGGTGCCGCCAGTCCGGGGCCACATCGGCCAGCGGCACCAGCACAAAGGCACGCTCCTGCATCCGCGGATGCGGCAGGATGAGCCGCTCGGGGGCCTGCCCCTGCGCCGCGCACGGATCGAGCGCGCGCCAGCGCGCATGTGTGGCGGCATCCGGCAGCACCCGATCGCCTACCGCGACCAGATCAAGATCAAGCGTGCGCGCGCCCCAGCGTGTCTCGCGGCGGCGTCCGAATTCGGCTTCGACAGCGTGCATCTGCGCAAGCAGCACCTCGGGCGTCTCGGCCACGCGCAGCGCGGCGGCGGCGTTGACAAAATCGGGGCCAGCGCCCGGCGGAAAGGCGGGCGTCCGGTAAAAGCCGCTCACCGAGACCGCCGCCCCCGTCACCGCCTCAAGACGCCGCAGCGCGGCATCGAGCGTCACCCCCGGACCGCGCGCCGCCCCTGAACCGCGCGCCGCCCCCGGACCGTGCAACGGCAGGTTTGCGCCGAGCGCGATCAAACATAATTGATCCAACGTCACCGTCAAACTATCCTTTTGTGACATATAACTCCCTTGCAGCCTTCCCGACCACCCATTACCTCGGCCCTTGTATTTGGCGCGCTTCACCACTCAACACAGCCACCACTCACGGGCGCGCCGGACCGATTTGAAAGGATATTCCAGCATGTTTTACAAGGATGACCGTCTGGCCTTGTTCATCGACGGCTCGAACCTCTATGCCGCCGGCAAGGCACTTGGCTTTGACATCGACTACAAGCTTCTGCGCAGCGAATTCATGCGACGGGGCAAGTTGTTGCGCGCCTTCTACTACACCGCGCTTCTCGACACTGACGAGTACTCGCCCATCCGCCCCCTCGTGGACTGGCTGCATTACAACGGCTATTCGATGGTGACGAAACCGGCCAAGGAATACACCGACAGCCAAGGCCGTCGCAAGGTCAAGGGCAACATGGATATCGAGCTTGCGGTTGACGCGATGGAGCTTGCGCCGCATGTCGATCATATCGTGCTGTTTTCGGGCGATGGCGATTTCCGGCCGCTGGTCGAGAGCCTGCAACGTCAGGGCGTGCGCGTCTCGGTGGTCTCGACCATCCGCAGCCAGCCGCCGATGATCTCGGACGATCTGCGCCGCCAGGCCGATAATTTCATCGAGCTTGACGACCTCAAGGAGGTGATCGGCCGCCCCCCGCGCGAGCCGCGTGACCATGGCGAGCGCGAATCCGCCTACGCCGCCGCGCAGGACTGACGCGGCCCCGCGCGCGGCATGGCCGACGTCGCGATCTTCGCGCAGTTTGCCGGGCTCTTCGCCGCCGCCTTTGGCGCGGCGACCATCCTGCCGTTCCAGTCCGAGGTGGTGTTCGTCGCCCTTCAGGTGGCGGGCAGCGCCTCGGTGCTGGCGCTGGTCGTCGTGGCGAGCATCGGCAACACGCTGGGCGCGGTGGTCAACTACGTCATGGGGCGCGGGATCGAGCGGTTTCGCCATCGCCGCTGGTTTCCCGTGAATGCCGCACAACTGGCGCGGGCACAGCGCTGGTATGCCCGCTGGGGTGTCTGGACGCTTTTGCTGAGCTGGGCCCCGCTCGGCGACGGGTTTACCGTGATCGCGGGAATGATGCGCACGCCGGTCTGGCTGTTCGTGCTGCTCGTCACCATAGCCAAGACCGGGCGCTACATCGCGCTTGCGTGGCTCACGGCGCAGGCGGGGGGTTAACCGCCTGCGTTGCGGTTGATCTCGTTGTGGATCTCGATCACCCGGCGCGGCCAGGTCGATTTGATATAGGCCAGCACGGCACGCATCTCGGCCTCGGTCAGCTTGCCCGCATATCCCGGCATCCGGCTGCGATAGCCCTGCCCCACCACCGCTGCGGTGCCGCGCCGCACGATATCGAGAAGCTGCGCATCGGGGTGGTGCCATGTATGGCCCGTCTCGTCATGCGGCGGCGCGGGCAGATAGCCCTCGGCATCGCGGCTTTTCCACTCGGGTTGTCCTTCGAGACTGGCACCATGACAGGCGGCGCATTCGGCCTCGTAGACCATCGCCCCAAGCGCCACGGTGTCCTTGTCCAGCCACGGCACCCGCGCCTCGCCCGCCATCGCGGCCCCCGCCGTTACCGCCAGGACCGCCGCCATCATGTTGCGCATCTCTGCCTCCATTGTTTTACCCGCTTCTCCCACCTTCCCGCGCCAGAAGGTCAAGCGCCGCGAATGTCGCACCCTTGCCGCTCTTCTCTTTACGCCGCGCGCGCGCTGGCCTACCTCTGGCCCATGCAGGAGAGAGACATGACCAAGCCCCCCCTCACCCTCTGGCTCGCCGCGCCGCGCGGGTTTTGCGCCGGTGTCGATCGCGCCATCAGGATCGTGGAAATGGCGCTCGCGAAATGGGGCGCGCCGGTCTATGTGCGCCATGAGATCGTGCATAACAAATACGTTGTGGACGATCTGCGCAGAAAAGGCGCGGTGTTCGTGGAAGAGCTGGACGACTGCCCCGCCGACCGCCCGGTGATCTTTTCCGCCCATGGCGTGCCGAAATCCGTGCCAGCCGAGGCTGCGGCGCGGCAGATGCTTTATGTCGATGCCACCTGCCCGCTGGTGAGCAAGGTGCATATCGAGGCCGAGCGCCACCATGAGGCGGGCCTGCAGATCGTGATGATCGGCCATGCGGGCCACCCCGAAACCGTGGGCACCATGGGGCAATTGCCGCCCGGCGAGGTGCTTCTGGTCGAGACGCCGCAGGATGTGGCGCGGCTTGAGGTGCGCGACCCCGCGCGCCTTGCCTTTGTCACGCAAACGACGCTTTCGGTCGATGATACCGCCGAGGTGGTCGCCGCGCTCACCGCGCGCTTTCCCGCCATCATCGGCCCGCACAAGGAAGACATCTGCTATGCCACCACCAACCGCCAGGAGGCGGTCAAGGCAATGGCGCGGCGCACCGAGGCGATGCTCGTCGTGGGCGCGCCCAATTCGTCGAATTCCAAACGCCTGGTCGAGGTCGGCGCGCGCGCGGGCTGCGCTTACGCGCAACTGGTGCAGCGCGCGGGCGATGTCGACTGGCGTGCGCTTCAGGGCATCACCTCCATCGGCATCACCGCCGGCGCCTCGGCCCCCGAAGTGCTGGTGGAGGAGGTCATCGACGCCTTCCGCGCCCGCTATGACGTGACCATCGAGCAGGTCGAGACCGCACAGGAGAACGTCGAATTCAAGGTGCCAAGGGTGCTGCGGGGGGCGGTCTGATCTGGCCTCCGGACATGTCTCTGCCTTCGCCTTTTGCAACTGGCTGCGCGGGCCTGTCGGGGGCGTGACTGGTTGCACCGGACCGGCACGCGAAGAGTAACAAGCCGCCCGCCCGCGCCCCGATCTCCGGCTCAAGACCGGAAAGGGGTTACTGCTCCGGCACCAGCACCTCGCGCTTGCCGACATGGTTGGCACTGCTCACCACGCCCTCATCCTCCATCTGTTCCACCAGCCGCGCGGCCTTGTTATAGCCGATCGCGAGCTTGCGCTGGATATAGGAGGTGGAGCATTTGCGATCCTTGGCGACGATCGCCACCGCCTGATCGTAAAGCGCATCGTCGCCGTCGGTATTGCCGCCGACAGACAGGCCCAGCTTGGCGTCGATCGCCTCGGCCGTATCCTCGTCGGGGCCTTGCAGCACCGTGCCCACATAGGCGGGCGGGCCGTAGGCCTTGAGGTGGCTGACCACCTCCTCCACCTCTTCATCCGACACGAACGGCGCGTGGCAGCGCGTGATCCGCCCGCCGCCCGCCATGTAGAGCATGTCGCCCATCCCCAGAAGCTGCTCGGCCCCCTGCTCGCCCAGAATGGTGCGGCTGTCGATTTTCGACGTGACCTGAAACGAAATCCGCGTCGGGAAGTTGGCCTTGATCGTGCCGGTGATGACATCGACCGAGGGGCGCTGCGTGGCCATGATGAGATGAATGCCGGACGCCCGCGCCATCTGGGCAAGGCGTTGGATACAGGCCTCGATCTCCTTGCCTGCGACCATCATCAGGTCGGCCATCTCGTCGACGATCACGACGATATAGGGCATCTTCTCGGGCGCGAATTCATCGGTCTCGAACACCGGCTCGCCGGTCTCGTCGTCGAATCCGGTCTGCACCGTGCGCGAGAACATCTCGCCTTTCTTCAGCGCCTCCTCGACGCGGCCATTATAGCCGTCGATATTGCGCACGCCCATCTTGGACATCTTGCGATAGCGGTCTTCCATCTCGGCCACCACCCATTTGAGCGCCACGACCGCCTTCTTGGGGTCGGTCACCACCGGGCTGAGCAGATGGGGAATGCCATCGTAAACCGACAGTTCCAGCATCTTGGGGTCGATCATGATGAGGCGACATTCATCGGGGCTGAGCTTGTAGAGCAGGCTCAGGATCATGGTGTTGATCGCCACGGATTTCCCCGAACCGGTGGTCCCGGCAATCAGCAGGTGGGGCATCTTGGCAAGGTTGGCCACCATCGGCTCGCCGCCGATATCCTTGCCGAGCGCCAGCGGCAGCTTCTGGTTGCCGTCGCCATAGGCGCGCCCCGACAGGATCTCGCGGAAACTCACCATCTCGCGGTTATCGTTGGGCAGCTCAATCCCGATCACCGAGCGCCCCGGCACGGTGGACACCCGCGCCGAGAGCGCCGCCATCGAGCGCGCGATATCATCGGCCAGCCCGATGACCCGGCTCGCCTTGAGGCCGGGCGCGGGCTCGAGCTCATACATGGTCACGACAGGGCCGGGGCGCACGCTCACGATCTCGCCCTTGACGCCGTAATCGTCGAGCACGTTTTCCAGCATCCGCGCGTTTTGCTCCAGCGCCTCGTCGCTCAGGTGGTGGCGCTGCACATTCGCCGGATCGGACAAGAGCGACAGCGGCGGCAACTCGTATTCCGTGGCCTCGGTGCCAAAGGGCAGCGCGGGCTGTGCCTCGGCCTGCGCCCGCGCCGAGGGGGCGGCGGGCCGTTTCACGGCGTGCTGCACCACCTTGCGCGGCTCGGGCACCGGGATGCGGGGCCGCTCGGCGATGCGCGGCGCGGGCTCTGCCTCGGACAGGTCCGGCTCGATCAGCGCGTCCTCATCCATCGGCGCGGGCGGCACCGACAGGCGCGCGGAGGTCAGCGGCGGCTCGGGCGGCAGCGGCGCGCGCCGCGAGGGGGTAAAGATCAACGGATCGGGGCCGCGCCCGCGCCCCTTGGTGAGCGGCGCGCGTCGCGCCACCTCCTCGGGGGTCTGGTGCCCGCGCGCGCGGATCACGTCGGAGATGCGCGCGCGAATGCGGTCCTCGGGCGGGGCAACGCCCGCGCCCGCGCCTGCCCCGGTCTCGATCAGTTCCGGCTCGGGCATCGCCTCGGGCTTGCGCATCAGCGTGGGCATCAGCGCGAGCAGGCCGCCGGGTTTATCGGCAGGTTTCCGGGTGGGCCTGTTCGTAATCGGCACGGCACCGCCAAGGCGCGGCTCGGCCCGGAGCGGGCGCGCCGCCTCGGATACCGGCGCGGGCTTCGGGGCCGTGGCCCTGCGATCGGCGTGCGCCTGCACCGCCATCGCGCCACGCGCCTGCGCGGCCTGTCCTGCGCGAACCGCGCCCCTCATGCCGCCCGTCACCAGCGCCCGCCCCCCCGCATAGCACAGGATCACCCCAAGGATGAGAAACCGCCCGATGCGGCGCAGCTCACCCCGGTCAAAGCCCAGCACGAACGCCCCTGCACCCAGCACCAGCACCCCCAGCCCCAGCGCCGAAAGCCGCAGGCCCAGCCCCGGACCCACCGGCAAAAGCCCCAGCAACGCACCCAGAACGGTATCGCCGAACAGCCCGCCAAGGCCAAAGCTGTGATGCGCCGACCATTCGGCAGAGGGCGCAAGCGTGGCGCAATAAAGCGACAGGATCGCCACCCAGACCGGCGCGAAGACAAGCCGCCCCGGAGCGCGCTCGCCGCCAATATGCGCCATCAGCCGCACCCCCCAGACCCCCGGCAGGATCGCCAGCGCCCAGGCCCCAAGGCCGATAATCATGTAGAGAGGAGCCGCCACCGATGCCCCCGCCGCGCCAAGCCAGTTCTGCACCGGCCCGTCTGTCGCGGCCATCCAGCTCGGATCAGAAGGAGTATAGGAAAACACCGTCGCCCCGGCCACCACCGAAAGCCCGATCAGCAGCAACCCGACAAGTTCCTTGCCGCGGCGGCTCAGGGCCTGCGCCATGCTGCTGTCAAGAAGCGGCTCGCGCCCGCGTGTCTGATATGCCATTCTCGCGTCCCTCGTCTCCGCTCATCCGTATAGACAGCCGCGCAGGCGGGTCAGCCCGTGCGCCATCTCGTCCTCGGGGGCCACCAGGGCCACCCGCACGAATCCCTTTGCCGGGTTCACCCCGTCCACCTCCTGCGCCAGATAGGCACCGGGCAGCACCCGCACGCCCGTCTCGCGCCACAGGTGCAGCGCCGCCGCCTCGCCATCCTCGACCGGCAGCCACAGGAAAAACCCGGCCTGCGGCGCGACATATCCCGGCACGCCGGCCATGATCTCGTCGGCGCGGGCATATTTGCGCGCGTAAAGCCTTCGGCTTTCAGCCACATGCGCCTCGTCCGCCCAAAGCCGCGCCGCGGCGTGCTGCAACGGCGTCGGCAGCGGCGCTCCGGCGTAATTGCGCAACTGCCGCATGTGGCGGATGCTCTCGGGTCCGGCGGCCACGAAACCCGACCGCAGCCCCGGCACGTTCGAGCGTTTCGACAGGCTGTGAAAGGCCACGATCCGCTCGGGGTCCGCGCCCATCTCCTGGGCCACCTCCAGCACGCCCGGCGGCGGGCTGTCGCGGTAGATCTCGGCATAGCATTCATCGGCGAAAATGCGGAAATCGTGCCGCTCGGCCAGCGCGATCACCTCTGCCCAATAGTCGCGCGAGGCCACCGCGCCCTGCGGGTTGGAGGGCGAACACAGATAGAGCACCGCCACCCGGTCGAGCATCTCGGGCGCAAGCCCTGCCACATCCGGCAGATAGCCCGTGGCCTCGGTGGCGTTGAGAAAGACCGGCTTTGCCCCCACGCTGAGCGCGGCCACCATATAGACCTGATAGAACGGGTTGGGCACCAGCACCAGCGGCTGACGCCCGCGCTTCTGCTCGGGGCAAAGCGCCATCATCGCATTATAAAGCCCCTCGCGCGTGCCATTGAGCGCCATCAGCCGCGTTTCGGGATCAAGCCGCACGCCATAACGCCGCGCCACCCAGTCCCCCGCCGCATTCAGCAGCGCGGGCACGCCCTCGTTGACAGGGTATTGCCCGAACCCCTCGGCATGGGCGGCGATCTCGTCCATGATCCAGCCGGGAAAGGCGTGTTTCGGCTCGCCTATGGTCATATGCACGACCTCGCCGCCCGGCGCGTGCGCGTCGAGTAGCGCCCGCAGACGCGGGAACGCATAGGCCGGTAGGTTCGAAAACCGCTCGGGATACATCGGATCTCTGCTCTTTTGCCTCGGATGCGGGGTCTCGCTCGCCCCGTTATCGCCGAATCTACTCCATGCGGCGGGTTCAGGTCCAGAAAAACCAATGGCTTGACAGGAGAATTGTGGCATTTCAGCACTGTCGCGCGCCGCTTGCGGCAATGGTCACGGCCCGCGCGGGCCTGTACTGATAAGGGTTGAGGCATGACAAACCGGGGGGAGTGTCCATGAGGCAAGGTTGGCTGCGGTTTGGGGGCGCGATCATGGCGCTTGGCCTTTGTCTGATGCTGTGGCCCTCGCAGGGCCACGCCGAGCGCGCGCAGGCCTCGGTGCATGTCTTCGGCAACAGCCTCGTGCATCACCTCAGCGACAGCCCCGCCACCGCCGTGCCGTGGTGGCTCGGGCGGCTGGCGCGCGCGGGCGGCAAGGACTTCGCCCTCACCGGCCAATGGGGCCTGCTGCGCGATTTCGCCCGCGACGGCATGGTCGACCGCTGGTCCTTTGACGGCGTGCGCCGCCCGCGCGGGGCGGTGGATACGGTACTGGTGACGCCCGCGAATTTCATCCAGCATCGCGCCCCCGATGCCGCGTTCGAGGGCGACAATCCCGAGGGCGCGACGCCGCTTTCCGCCACGCTGGCGGCCATCGACGCCGCCCTCGCCCGTGCGCCCGGTGCGCGGGTGATGATCTACGAGGGCTGGCCCGACATGGGCGGCTATGCCCGCCGTTTTCCACCCTCGGAGCGCGCGCTGGCGCGCTGGCACGGCTATGCGCTTTCAGACTATCACGACTGGTTCCGCGCCTATCTCGCCGCGCTGCGCGAGGCACGCCCCGAGGCCGCGATCACGCTCTTGCCGGTATCGTCGGTGCTCTCGGGGCTGCAAACCGGCCTGCTTGAGGATGTGCCCGTCGAGGCGCTTTATACCGACAACGCGCCGCATGGCACGGCCACGCTCTATTTCCTCGCCGCCCTCGTCACCTATACCGCGCTTTACGACGCCCCCGCGCCCGCCACGTTCGACATCCCCGAGGATATCCACCCGGCGGTGCGCGACCGCTATGCCCGCATCACCGACGAGATCGCGCAGGCGCTTGGCCTGCACGACCGCGCCGAGGCCACAGAGGCACCCGAGGCCCCTGCCACGCCCGGCACGCCCGGGCCCGGCACCGGCATCGCCAGCCCCAGCCTCGCAATGGGGCTGAGCGGTATCGCCGACTGGTCGAGCCAGCATCCGTTCATCGACGTGATGAAGACCGCCCGCCCCTGGATCGGCCACACAACCGGGGAATGGGGGGCCTTCCCGGCGCAGGCGCTGCGCGCGGGCGGCTACCTGAGCGATACCGGCTGGCCGCTGGCCCTGCCCGAGGGCGCGACATCGCTCGAATCCTTCCTCTTCACCGATCAGCCCGAGGGTGCCACCCACCTGAGCGGCCGCTACCTCTTGCGCTATGAGGGCGAGGGCGTGCTGCGCGTCACGGGCCGCGCCGACAATGTCCGCCACAATTACGGCACGCGCGAAATCCGATTTGACTATCGCCCCGGAGACGGGCCGGTGGTGCTGTCCCTGCTGAAAACCGACCCCGACGATCCCCTGCGCGCCATCTCCATCCTGCGCGAGGATCATATCGCCCTGCACGAGGCGGGGGCGATCTTCAACCCGCTCTGGATCGACAGGATCGCCGATCTGCGCCTTGTGCGGTTCATGGACTGGCAGTTCACCAACGGCTCGGATCAGGTGACATGGGAGGGCCGCCCCACGCCCGGCGATGCCACCTATGCCTGACGCGGCGCGCCGGTCGAGGTGATGGTGGCGCTTGCCAACCGCATCGGCGCCGATCCGTGGGTCAACATGCCCCACGCCGCCGATGACGCCTGGATGCAGGTTTACGGGATGCGCGCAGCGCAGATGGCGGCGATCTGGCGCGAGGCCTTCACTGACGCGCCGGGCAGGCTCTCGGTGGTCGCGGGCGTGCCTACCGGCTGGCCGGGGCTGGAACAGCCGATGCTCGCCGCGCCGCTCGCCATGGCGGGCGGGCAGATCGACACCGCCCCGGTCGAGCATTTCGACGCCTATGCCGTCACCGGCTATTTTGGCCACGAATTGGGCACCGAGGAGATGGAAGCCCCCGTCGAGCGCTGGATCGCCGCCAGCCGCTCTGTCGCCCGCGCCCGCGCCGCCGAGACCGGGGAAGAGCCGGAGGCCTACCTTGCCCGCCACGGTTTCGATCTCGCGTTTGATCTCGCGGCCGAGGCGCTTCGGCGCGGCTCGCTCGGGGCGTTGCTGGCTGAAAGCCTGCCCTACCACGCCCAAATGGCGGCGCGTCACGGGCTGGATCTGGTGCTGTATGAGGGCGGCACCCATGTCGTGGGCCACGGAGCCGTCACCAATAACGACACGCTCACCACATATTTTTGATTTTCCGGACAACTTGCTGAATGATCGGGACCTTCACTCCTGCTATAAATACAGCGTCAGGCAAGCGCATCAGGCGCTTTACCTAGACCCCGCGAAACCCCGTCAGGCCTTTGGCCTGGCAGCCCCAAACTCCCACGCCCGCGTGAACGAAGAAGCTGTGCCCATGGTCAAGGCCGCCAAATACATGTCACAGGAGCAGGCTCCAGCCGGCACTGGTGGCATGGGGCGGGCACGGGGTCACAGCGTCAAGCCACCGAAAAAGAAGCCAACCCTCGCGGATTGGCACAGATATCTGGAACTGATGGCACGGTTGGTCATTCATGACCCTGTCTACATCCCGATCTTCAAACGCGTCGAAGCCGAGATCGCAAGAGCCACCGAAGAAGAGGACGTGATCAGCCGGGCACGCAAGATCGCGGGGGCGGCGGGCCCTCGTTAGAAAGCGATCCCTTGCAAAAGCTTCTGGGCACCTCGAAAAATTGCCCTGACCTGACCCCGGCGGTATGATGGCCGCGAAGTTCCATGGCTTGGGGTTTGGCGATGGCGCAGATGGGTTTCTTTGATCTTTCGGACCGCTACGCGAGCCTTGATGCCAAGCGTGACCCGCTGGTGGAGATCGACGCGGTCGTGCCGTGGGAAGAGTTTCGCCCGGTGCTGGAACGGGTCTGGCGCAAGCCGGATGCGGAGGGGAAGTCTCGGGCGGGGCGCAAGCCGATGGACGCGGTGCTGATGTTCAAGACGCTGGTGCTCGGCGCGCTCTACAACCTCAGCGACGACCAGATCGAGTATCAGGTGCGCGACCGGCTTTCGGCCAGGACGGTTCCTTGGTCTGGGCCTTGAGGACCGCGTCCCCGACGCCAAGACCGTCTGGCTCTATCGCGAGGGGCTTGCGCAGGCGGGCATGGTCGAGGCGCTGTTCAAGCAATTTGACGGCTATCTGGCGCGGCAGGGCTACATAGCGCGGGGTGGGCAGATCCTGGACGCGTCCATCGTGCCGGTGC
>DISF01000091.1:0-4539 GCA_002421985.1 Roseovarius sp. UBA6217
GTCTCGAACATCTGGCCCTTTGTGGCAAGCGGCGTTGTCCCGGATCACGTGGATGAGGCGTTTGTCGGGGGTGCGCGCCTCGATCCTGGCGAGAAGCTGCGCGGCGCTGACCCCGTCGACGGTGGTCGGCTCGACAAAGGGCGCATCAAAGGTCTCCAGGTTGAGCGCGCCATGGATGTTCACGCGCCCGCGCCCTGCGGTGGTTGTCACGGCGGGGCCGCACCCGCCAATTGCAACGGTGCCAGGGAGAGCTTGCCGCCCCCTTCCAGGATCGAGCGATCCGCCATGGCGCGGGTCAGGATGTGAAAGCCCGGTTCAGGCAATCGTGCCCATTTCTCATGGATATCGCTCTCGCGACCCCTGATTTCGGTCACCATATGCGCCCGGACCAGAACCGTCCTGGCGGTCTCTGCCGTGCTCAGCCACCGCTGCGATTCCTTCTCGGACAACGGACGGTTCCGATGAGGAACCGTAACCCGGCCATCGCGTGTCCATATCCGGCCCGTGGCCAGGCCCGGAATGCCGCCCGTTTCGGCATCCACACCCGGCATCGCGTGCAGCAAAACGCCGCGCCCCGACCCCTTGCCGATCTCGCCCGGACCGCGGCTGCGCTCTCTGGTCGTCGTGAAATTGATTTCACTGCTGTACTGGATCGCCAGAATGTGCCGACCCGCGCAGCCTTGCGCAAGCTCCGCGCCCCAGCCATCGAGCAGCGCTTCAACCGTCACGCGCGGATTGGCCAGAAAACGCGAAAATCCGACAATCCCACTGCGCCGGCCACCCGCCAGCCGCCGCAGGCAGATGCTCGTGCGTGCCACCATTCCCGCGAGCAGCAGACCCCCCTTTTTGCCAGGCGCTCGTCTCCGAAATCGCCCAGCCCCCAGCTTTCCGAAGTCATCACCAGCCGCCCTCCTTTCAAGGTAGGGCAACCGAATCAGGCAATACAAAATCCGTCAAGCGCACCAGGAAAACCAAACCTGACGATGTGTGCATCCCTTAGCCAGATCTGGGGGGATCTCCATGCGGCCAGAGATCCTCGGGTCGAGCCCGAGGATGACGGCGAGGGGGCGGGAGACCCCGGGTCAGGCCCGAGGATGACGGGCGCGGGCCACGCCCCCTATTTCTGCGCCAGCGCCCAGGAACAGATCGGAAATGCCGGATCGTCGGTCAGGTCGTCGGTGTCGGGATCATACGGCGGCGGCCATGGCCCCTCAAGGTTGCGCCGCGCCGCCGCGCGGTTGCCCCATTGGCGGGCGGTGATCCTGTCCTCGTCGAACCCGGCCTCGATCAGCAGGTTCTTCAACCCCCGCGCCGACCAGCGCGAACAATCCACCGGGTCGCCGTGATAGGGGATGAAGAACGGCACCGCCAGCCAGAACCAGCCATCGGCGCGCAGCATCTCGCGCACATGGCGGGTGGCGGCATAGGGCCGGTCGAGATGCTCCCACACCTGGTTGGCGAGAATGAGATCGAATTGCTGCACCGCGCCGGTGGCGTCGGTGAACGGCCCCTTGCAGATGTCATGCCGTGGGTAGCGAAACCGGGTATAGCTTCGAAATACAAACCGCCGCCCGAACTTGCCCGAGATTTCGGCGGTATCGAGCGTCTCGGGCTCCAGCGCCTGCAACCAGCGGCGGGTGTCCTTTTGCATCACGATGCGGTTGAGACTGGCCACGCGCAACGGCTCCTTCGGTTGTCGGGGATCGAGCCTGCCCGAGGCCGGCACGGGGCGCAGGGCCCCTTATCGGCACGGCTACAACTCGCTTGCCGGTGGCACCTCGCCCAGCCGGGCGGCCAGCGCCTCAAACCGGTTCGCCATGATCTCGAATTGCACCGCGTTCATCAATTCATAGACCCGCGCCATCACCGGATGTTCGAGCGCGCGGGCATAGGCGCGCAACTCCTCGGTGGAAAAGTCGCGATAGGTCTGCGCCGCTGCCGCCAGCGCGGCCCGTTTCATTTCCCCGCGCTGGGCCTCGTCGTCCTGCGCCAGCAGGCGGCGCAACAGGTCCGCGTCGTAATCGCCCTCGGTCAGCCCTGCCGCAGAGGCCGCGAGCAGGAACCGCACCTGGATTTCGCGGATCGCGCGAATACTCATGCCGCCAGTGTCGATGGCCGCGTTCATCCGCTCGATCACGTCCCGGCGCGCGGGCGGCAGGGCGGCGGCGTGCGCCTCGGCCTCGGCGGTATCGTCCGCGCGCTGCATGTGGCTGGCATTCTCGACCTCGACCAGCCGTTGCCCAAGGTGTGAGGCATAAAATGTCGCGGCATGGTCGAGCATCTCATCGTCAAGCGCGCCCGCGAGCATATCGAGCGCCATGCCCCGCATTTCCTCGGTGTCGAAGACCTCGGCGCTGATCCGCGACCAGGACGGCCCGAAATCCGCCGGTGTCATGCCGATCATCGCGGGCGCATCGGCGGCGCTGAGCGCGATGCCGTCGATCGCCACGTCAAAGCCTGTCACATGGAGAAACGCCAACAGCCGGTCGCGATCTACCGCACGCGCAGGCCCCGCGAGAGCAAGCGCCACGAGCACAAGGCCCACCAGCCCCCCAAGGAACGCCCGCGCCCGCGCCTCACTGACAGCCGGTATCATGATCGCGCCCTCCTTCTTGGCCAGACCTGCCCGGAGGACACTATGGCATTTCGTGCCGGAAACAACCCGAAACCCCCTTGCCCCGCGTGCCAAAGCCGATTACACGACCTCTCGCTGACCCCCGCGGAGAGGTGCCGGAGTGGTCGAACGGGGCGGTCTCGAAAACCGTTGTGGGGGCAACCCCACCCAGGGTTCGAATCCCTGTCTCTCCGCCAGTTTCATATAGATCAACGACTTAACAGTTGGACAGGCAAGTGCGACACAAAGTGGAGCACACGCCCCATGAAACTGTCCGCCTACCTGTCACCCTCTCGACATGGCGTCTGTTACTTCCGCTGGCCGCTTCCCCGGTCTGAACAACGCCAGCGCAGCACGATCCGGGTTTCCCTGCGCACCAAATGCCCAGATCGGGCTGGCGATCTGGCCCGTCATCTTGCATCCTGTGGGCGATTGGTCCAGGATAACAAGGCTTTGGCAAGGCTCAGACGTAAGCCTACGCCGGGGGCCGTCTTTTTGCGCTGAAGATTTCCGCTTAGGTCCGACGTTATGTCCGACCATAGATACAGACCCGAAGTCGAGATCCTGTCTGTCACCGATACCGGCCGCCGTCGGCGCTGTACGGATGCGCAGAAGGTTCGCATTGTTGAAGAGAGTTTCGGCCCGCGCGGGAGCATGGCCGAGACAGCGCGTCGCCATGATGTTGGTCGAACGCTGCTGGTGCGCTGGCGGCGTCAGTATCGCAACGGCGAACTTGCGGGCGGTGCATCACCGTTGCGGTTCATACCGGTGACACTCGCGTCCCCTGATGTGCCAACGGAACCAGCTGCGCCGAAGCCGGTGCCTGCGTCGACACCGGTCGAGCGGGCAGAGATCACGCTTCTGAACGGCAGGCGTCTTTCGGTTTCGGCGATGATCGATCCGGTGGTGCTGACGCGCCTTGTGCAGGCGCTGGATCCGGCATGATCGCGTTTCCGGCTGGCACCAAGGTCTGGATCGCGGGCGGAGTGACGGACATGCGGCGTCGCCAGTGGTTTCTCGAACCAGTGGCGCAACCACTGGCGACCATGAACACCCTGGCGCTGACGGTGCAGCAAGGCCTTGGCCGTGACCCGCATGGCGGCGAAATCTTCTGCTTTCGTGGCCGCAAAGGTGATCTGATGAAGCTGCTCTGGCATGATGGGGTCGGTATGTCGTTGTATGTGAAGCGGCTCGAGGCGGGGAAATTCATCTGGCCGGTGAGTCAGGATGGAACCGCCGTTTCGATATCGGCTGCGCAGCTCGGCTATCTTCTGGAAGGGATCGATTGGCGCAATCCGCGCTGGACTCAAAGGCCTGTAAAGGCTGGATAATGTCTGCTGAAGCGCCTGTTTTTATTGGCGATCCGGGGCAATTGTGATAATCCTCTGCCATGTCAGATACCGCTTCTGAAATCGCCAGATTACGCGCTGAACTGGCCGCCCAAACGGCCCGTGCGCAGGCCGCCGAACGCGACCTTGCGCAGGCGCGCGGCTGATCGATCAGCTGAAATTGCAGCTTGAGGAGTTGGAAGCTGCCGCCACCGAGGATGCGTTGGCGGCGGAACAAGCAGCCGCGCAGGATAAGACCAGCACCGTGCGCGCCTTCACGCGGCGCAAGCCCGTGCGCAGACCCTTCCCCGACCATCTGCCGCGCGAGCGTGTTGTGGTTGAGGCGCCGAGCAGCGGCACCTGCTGCGGCTCGGACCGGATCGTGAAGATGGGTGAGGATATTACCGAGACGCTGGAGGTCATACCGCGCCAGTGGAAGGTGATCCAGACAGTTCGGGAGAAGTTCACCGGTAGCGTCCACGGACGTGGTGTAATTTCTGCGCCGTCAACGGTGTAATCTCAGGTGGCCATCGAGGTATATGGTCGAGGTGGAATTTGGCGACTTCAACCACGAACCACACGGAGACCCCGATGACC
>DISF01000091.1:4569-5757 GCA_002421985.1 Roseovarius sp. UBA6217
AGCTGATGATGGAGAGCGATGTCGACGGCCTGATCGGTGCCGGGCGCCATGAGCGGGCCGAGCAGCGCACGACCTGGCGCAACGGCTACCGTGACCGCTCTCTGGACACCCGACTGGGAACACTGAACCTGAAGGTGCCGAAGCTGCGGCAGGGCAGCTATTTCCCCGGCTTTCTCGAAGCCCGCAAGACCTCTGAGCAGGCGCTGGTCGCTGTGATCCAAGAGGCGTGGATCGGCGGCGTCTCGACCCGACGCGTCGACGAGTTGGTGCAGGCCATGGGGCTGAGCGGCATCTCGAAAAGCACGGTGTCAAAGCTCTGCAAGGATATCGATGAACGGGTCGGCGAGTTCCTGAACCGCCCGCTGACCGGGGACTGGCCCTATGTCTGGCTCGACGCCACCTATCTCAAGCAACGCCAAGGCGGGCGGATCGTCAGCGTGGCCGCCATAATCGCCGTGGCCGCCAACACGGAGGGACGCCGTGAGATCATTGGCTTGGGCGTCGGGCCATCAGAGGCGTGCGCGGGGAAAACGATCCCCCGGATCGTTTTCTGATCCCGCTTACCCTTCTGGATGGACTTTCTGCGCAGCCTGAAGGCCCGTGGCCTCGATGGCGTAAAACTGGTGATCAGCGACGCCCATACCGGCCTGAAAGGGGCAATCGCGCGCGTCTTTGAAGCAACCTGGCAGCGCGTGGCGGACCAGTTGCGCCCCCGATGGCCCAAGCTGGCTGACCTGATGGATGCCAGCGAGCACGACGTGCTGGCCTACATTGGGCTCCGCCCGTTCTTGCCTCAGACTGTCCACCGGACAGTCTGCCGCCTGCGGCGGACCGGCGCGAACTCCCGCGCCAGCACCGCACCAAGCTGCACAGCACCAACCCGATCGAGCGCCTGAACAAGGAGGTGAAACGCCGCGCCGACGTCGTGGGGTTCGGCGGGAAAACAGCGCCCCACGCTGTTTTCTGATCCGC
The DNA here is from genome assembly GCA_002421985.1 of Roseovarius sp. UBA6217. Taxonomy (GTDB): domain Bacteria; phylum Pseudomonadota; class Alphaproteobacteria; order Rhodobacterales; family Rhodobacteraceae; genus Roseovarius. Next base: position 5,542 of record DISF01000091.1, read on the forward strand.
CTCACTCCCCAACGAGGCCTCCATCATGCGTCTGATCGGCGCTGTGCTGTTCGAGCAGAACGACGAATGGCAGACCTCAAGCCGCTACATGATGGTCGAAGCCTTCGCCCAAATCGACAAGGAGGAGATCGACCCCATTCTCAGCATAACCACGAAAGCCGCCTGATCATGACCTCAGGCCATCTGGGAAATTACACCACCTTGACGGACGTGACC
>DISF01000078.1 GCA_002421985.1 Roseovarius sp. UBA6217
AACTTTTCCTTCGCCATCGTGTTGGCTCCTTTTTCGTTGCGGATGGTGGGCCCTGGCCCACCCTACGGTTTGGGTAGGGCGGGGATCTCCCCGCCACCCGGTTTATGCGAATTTCGCCTGGATCTCTTCGGATATGTTGGACGGCACCGGTTCGTAATGCGAGAACTGCATCGTGAACTGGGCGCGCCCCGAAGACATCGAGCGCAGCGTGTTGATATAGCCGAACATGTTCGCAAGCGGCACGTTGGCGTTGATGGCGATGGCGTTGCCGCGGGTATCCTGACCCGAGACCTGGCCCCGCCGTGACGTCAGATCGCCGATGATACTGCCGGTATATTCCTCGGGGGTGACCACCTCGACCTTCATGATCGGCTCGAGCAGTTTGGCTCCGGCCTTCTTGAGACCTTCGCGCATCCCCATGCGAGCGGCGATCTCGAACGCCATCACGGAGCTGTCCACGTCGTGGAACTTGCCATCGACCAACGCGACCTTGAAGTCGATCACCGGGAAGCCAGCGAGCGGGCCGCTATCCATCACCGAGCGAATACCCTTTTCCACGCCGGGGATATATTCCTTCGGCACCGAGCCACCGACGATCCGGCTCTCGAACGAAAAGCCCTCGCCCGGCTCTGTCGGCGAGATCACAAGCTTGACCTCGGCGAACTGGCCCGAACCACCCGACTGTTTCTTGTGGGTGTAGGTATGCTCGACCTCGTGGCTGATGGTCTCGCGATAGGCCACTTGCGGCGCGCCGATATTGGCCTCGACCTTGAACTCGCGTCTGAGGCGGTCAACGAGGATGTCGAGATGCAATTCGCCCATACCCTTCATGATCGTCTGGCCCGATTCGATATCGGTCTCGACGCGGAAGGACGGGTCTTCGGCGGCAAGGCGCGCGAGACCGGCGGACATCTTCTCCTGGTCGCCCTTGGTCTTTGGCTCGACCGCGATTTCGATCACCGGCTCGGGGAAGGTCATGGTCTCGAGCACCAGCGGCTTGGCCGGATCGCAGAGCGTATCGCCGGTCGTGGTCTCCTTGAGGCCCGCGAGCGCGATGATATCGCCGGCGAACGCCTCGTCTATCTCGGTGCGGTCGTTGGAATGCATCATCATCATCCGGCCAACGCGCTCTTTCTTGCCCTTGGTCGAATTGAGGATCGCGTCGCCCTTTTTCATCTTGCCCGAATAGATGCGGGTGAAGGTGAGCGTGCCGACAAACGGATCGTTCATGATCTTGAAGGCCAGCNNAGGGGTCGTTCATGATCTTGAAGGCCAGCGCCGAGAACGGCTCCGCATCATCGGCCTTGCGCACGATATTGCGGGTCTCGGTCTCGTCATCGGGCGAAAAGCCCATGTAATCCGGCACATCGAGCGGCGAGGGCAGGAAATCCACCACCGCGTTCAGAAGCGGCTGAACGCCCTTGTTCTTGAAGGCAGATCCCGCCAGAACGGGCACGAAATCCAGCGCCAGCGTGCCCTTGCGGATCAGGCGGCGCAGGGTGTCAACATCGGGTTCCTCGCCTTCGAGATAGGCCTCCATCACGGTATCGTCCTGCTCCACGGCAAGCTCGATCATGTTGGCGCGCCATTCCTCGGCAAGGTCCTTGAGCTCGTCGCGCACCGGCTGACGGGTCCAGCTTGCGCCGACATCCTCACCGCTCCACGTCCACTCTTCCATCGTGATGAGGTCAATGATGCCTTCGAGCTGATCCTCGGCACCGATGGGCAGGTTCACGGGCATCGGCGTGGCACCGGTGCGGTCCTTGATCATCTTGACACAGTTGAGGTAATCGGCACCAATCTTGTCCATCTTGTTGACAAACACGATGCGCGGCACCTTGTAGCGGTCGGCCTGACGCCAGACGGTCTCGGTCTGCGGCTCGACGCCTGCGTTGCCGTCAAGCAGGCAGATCGCGCCATCAAGCACAGCAAGCGAGCGCTCCACCTCGATGGTGAAATCGACGTGGCCGGGGGTATCGATAATGTTCAGGCGATGCTTTTCGCTGGCCGGCTCGGTGCCGGTATATGTCTTTTCCCAAAACGTGGTCGTCGCCGCAGAGGTAATCGTGATGCCACGCTCCTGCTCTTGCTCCATCCAGTCCATCGTTGAGGCACCATCATGCGTCTCGCCGATCTTGTGGTTCTTGCCGGTATAAAACAGGATCCGCTCGGTGCAGGTGGTCTTGCCCGCGTCGATATGGGCCATGATCCCGAAGTTGCGGTAGCGCTGGAGCGGATATTCGCGTGCCATTTTGAAGTGCCTCTCTCGGGTTACCAGCGGTAGTGGCTGAATGCCTTGTTGGCATCGGCCATCTTGTGGGTGTCTTCGCGTTTCTTGACGGCAGAGCCGCGGCTCTGGACGGCGTCAAGCAATTCGCCGGCAAGACGCTCTTCCATCGTCTTCTCGTTGCGGGCGCGCGATGCGTTGATCAGCCAGCGGATCGCCAGCGCCTCGCGGCGCTCGGTGCGCACCTCGACGGGCACCTGATAGGTTGCCCCGCCAACGCGGCGCGAGCGCACCTCGACCGAGGGCTTGATGTTTTCGAGCGCCTCGTGAAACACCTCGACGGGGGCGCGCTTGATTTTGGTCTCGACGCGGTCGAGCGCGTTGTAGACGATCGATTCGGCAACGGATTTCTTGCCGTCCACCATCAGGTTGTTCATGAACTTGGTCAGCACCCGGTCGCCATATTTGGCGTCGGGCAGAATATCGCGCTTTTCGGCGGCGTGACGACGGGACATCTTATCTTCCTCTTGTTCCTCTGCGGGCGACGCCCCGGCGCGGTGCCGGGACACCCGAAAACCTTATTTCGGGCGCTTGGCCCCGTATTTCGAGCGGCGCTGCTTGCGATCCTTCACGCCTTGCGTGTCAAGCACGCCGCGCAGGATGTGATAGCGCACGCCGGGAAGGTCCTTGACCCGGCCGCCGCGGATCAGCACGACCGAGTGCTCCTGAAGGTTGTGCTTTTCGCCGGGAATATAGCTGATGACCTCAAAGCCATTGGTCAGGCGCACCTTGGCAACCTTGCGCATGGCCGAGTTCGGCTTTTTCGGCGTCGTGGTATAGACGCGCGTGCAAACCCCACGCTTTTGCGGGCAGCCCTGAAGGTGCTGCGACTTCGTGGTTCGGACTTTCGGCTGCCGCGGCTTGCGGATCAGCTGTTGGATCGTTGGCATTCCGGTTCTTTCCCCGTCTCTCAACACATGTGTCTGCAAGGGCATGACCCCTGCGGTTCAACGAAAACGCGCCGCGCGTCCGCAACACGCATACACCGCATCCGCACCCCTTTCATCGGGTGCGACGCGGCGGGCTTCCAGAGGATCGGGGCGATCAAGGCCCGGATCATGACCACTCAAGTTATGAAACAGGCGACGGGCAATAGCACCGCGCGCCTGTGGATTGAGCGGCGTATAGGCAGAGTCGCCCGCCTTGTCAACAGCGGCCCGGAGTGCCAAGACTGATACCGCAGAGCCAAAACCACCCGAGAGGCCAGCGCCATGCGCGTCATCGGACTATGCCGCTTTTCCTATCCGGCCCTGGGCGGATTCAAGCGGATGCACGACACGGTGGCCGCGCGCGAGGCCTATCTCTACGATCCGGCGCGGCTGGCGTTGCGCTTTGCGCATTTCGAGAGCCTCACCCTGCCGTCGATCGCGGGGCAGAGCAATGGCGATTTCACCTTTCTTGTCGTGACCGGCGATACCCTGCCCGAGCCGTGGCGCACGCGCCTGCACGATCTTGCCGCCGATGTGCCGCAAATGCGGATCGTCGAGATGGCACCGATGCGCCATCGCGACGCCATGCGCCTCGCCATCAAGGAGGCATTGGGCGAGGACGAGACCGAATCGATCCAGTTCCGGCTCGACGATGACGATGCCGTGGCCCTTGGCTTCGTGCAAAGCCTGCGCTGGTTCGAGCGCAACACACGGCGGATGCGGCGCACATGGCGCAACGTGGCGTTCGAATACAATCGCGGCTATGCCGTGCGCCTGTCGGACCGCGGGATCGAGGCCGAAGAGGTCCAGACCCATTTCTGGGCCTGCGGCCTTGCCGTGCTGTTCCGCCCCGGAGACCCGAAAACGGTGATGAATTACGGCCATCACAAGCTGCACCTTGAAATGCCGACGCTGATTCACCCCGCGCCGGGGATGTATCTGCGCGCCCTGCACGGGGATAACGACACCGGCACCGCCCAGCATGGCGTGGCGCTTGCCCCTCTTGACGAGGCACAGCGCGCGCTCTTTCGCCGCCGCTTCAACGTGGACGAGGACCGAGTGAAAGCTCTTTTTGCCGCGCGGCCCGTGCACGCCGACTGACCTGCGCCTCGCGGTAGAGCGTGAACACCCCCGACGCCACCACGATCACCGCGCCCACCAGCGTGAGCATCTGCGGCCAGTCGCCGAACACCAGCCAGCCCAGCAGCAGCGCCCAGAGCAGGCTTGTATAGCGAAACGGCGCAACAAACGAGATCTCGCCCACCCGCATCACCATGATGGAACACAGATAGCCGCCGATAATCATCACCGCCGCCCCGCCGATCAGCAGCGCGGCGCGCCCGTCCACCGGGGCCCAGCCCTGCGACACGCTCGCCAGACCGAAAAACACCATGATCGAGGCCGAGGTGATAAGCGTGACCAGCATCGACGGCACCTCGCGCGACAGCCGCCGCGTGGCAAGATCGCGCAGCGTCACAAAGGCCACGGCGGCAAGGCCATAGACCGAATAGATGGTGAACCCCTCGGTGCCGGGCCGCACGATCAGCATTACCCCGACAAAGCCCACGAGGATCGCCGCCATCCGCCGCCAGCCCATCGGCTCGCGGAAAAACAGCGCAGCAGCAAGCGTGATCGTGAGCGGCAGCGCCTGCATGATCGCGCTGATATTGGCGATGGGCATGTTGAACAGCGCCGAGATGAAGAAATAGGCCGAGCCGATCTCGCCCACCATCCGCCAGAAAACCGGCCCCCAATCCGCGCGCGGCAGCCAGCGCGCAAGCGCGCCCATCCGCCACGCGATGACGGCCACCAGCACCGTGGTCAGCAGCCCGCGCAGGAACAACACCTGAAAAAGCGGCACATGCCCCGACAGCGACTTTATCATCGCATCGTTGAAGGTAAACGCCGCCATCGCCCCCATCATCAAAAGCGCGCCGGTCAAGTTGTCGGAACGGGGCATTGGGGAACCGCGCCTTTCGGGATCAGGAACGCTGCGGGGGCCAGCCCCCGCACCCCGGGATATTTCGGGCCAGAAGAAAGCGCAAGCGTGCTCAGCGGGCAAGCGCGGCGGCAAGACCGGCATGAAGCACCGGGTTGGCGGCAAGAACGCCCGCGACCTTCGGCACGGGGTTGTTGAAGATGAGCGCCCCGCCGCGCCGGTCGGTGACGGCGGCCCCGGCCTCGCGCAGGATCAGATCGCCCGCCGCCGCGTCCCATTCCCATGTCGGGTGCAGCGTCAACATGGCGTCAAAGCGCCCCTCGGCCACCAGCGCGAGCCGGTAGGCGAGCGACGGCCGGAACCCCCGGCGCAGCAGCGGAACCCGGCCATCGCGCCAGTTTTCGGGATCGAGCGCGGGCCTTGCCGCAAGCAGCGTCGCCCCCGGCACGGCGCGGCGCGCACCGGCGCGGATCGGTTGGCCGTTGAGCGTGGCCCCCTGCCCCGCGGCGGCGGCATAGAGCCTGTCGCGCATCGGCAGAAAGATGACGGCGGCGGTGACCACGCCGCGCTCTGCCACCGCCAGCGCATGCGCCCAGAGATCGGAGCCTTCTATCAGACTGCGGGTGCCGTCAATGGGATCGACGATAAAGACCCGCCCGGCCCCGAGCCGCGCGGGATCGTCCTCGGTCTCCTCCGACAACCAGCCGTAATCGGGGCGCGCGCCGCGCAGGCGACGGGCGAGCAGCGCATCCACCGCCATATCCACCGCCGTGACCGGCCCCGCCCCGCCGGGCTTGTCCCGTGTGTCGAGCGGGCGCGCGACCAGATCGCGCGCCAGCGCCCCCGCCTCGCGCGCCGCCGATATCAGCAAGGCAAGGTCATGCCCCGGCAAGTGTCAGCCCCTCGACCAAAAGCGAGGGCACCACGCGGCTCAGGTGCTTGCGTGCATCATTGGCAGGCGTGATCCGGCGCAGCATCTCGGGCAGGTGCCCGGCGATGGTGCATTCGTTGACCGGATACGCGATCTCTCCCCGCTCGACCCAGAACCCGGCGGCCCCGCGCGAATAATCGCCGGTATTGGGGTTGATGGTTGAGCCGATGAGCGAGGTCACCAGCAGCCCCGTCCCCATCTCGCGCAGCAGATCGCCCCGGCTCTGCGCCCCTTCGGTCAGGGCCACGTTCCACGTCGCGGGAGAGGGCGGCCCCGACACCCCGCGCGCAGCATTGCCGGTGGGAGCCATCCCCAGCTTGCGCGCCGAGGCAAGATCAAGCGTATAGCCGCGCAGCACGCCCCGCTCGACAATGAGGCGCGGCAGGGTGGGCAGCCCCTCGGCGTCAAACGGACGCGAGCCCGAGACGCGCGCGCGATGCGGATCCTCGCGCAGATCGAGCGTGTCGGGCAAAACCGCCTCGCCCAGCCGGTTGCGCAGCCATGACGACCCGCGCGCCACCGCCGCGCCATTGGCCGCCGCCAGCAGGTGGCCGATCAGCGTGCCCGCCACCCGCTCGTCAAACAGCACCGGAAAGGCCCCGGTGGGCGGCCTGCGCGCGCCCAGCCGTTCCACCGCGCGCGCGCCCGCGCTTTGCCCGATTTCGGCGGCCCCCCGCAGATCGGCGACGAACACGCGGCTGTCGCCGTCGTGATCGCGCTCCATCCCCGTGCCGGTCCCGGCAATGGCGACGCAGGACAGGCCGATATCGCTGCGCGCATAGCCGCCGGAAAAGCCGTTGGTGGCAGCGATATGCATCTCGCGCCGCGACCACGCGGCAGAGGCGGATTGCACCTGTGACACCCCAGCTACGCCCAGCGCCGCCGCCTCGGCCTCCTGCGCCATGCGCATGAGCGTCTCGGGCGCAGGCGCGGGGGCGGGATCGTCAAGCTCAAGCCCTGTGGCGTCGCGCTTCGCGGCCAGTTGCCCCGGCTCGGCCAGCCCGGCAAACGGATCCTCGGGGGCCTCGCGCGCCATCGCCACGGCGCGTTCTGCCAACGCCGCGATGGTCTCGGGGCGGGTGTCGGAGGCCGAGACATTGGCCTGGCGCCCGCCCAGCAGGACGCGCAGGCCGATATCGGTGCCCTCGGCCCGTTCTGCCTGTTCCAGCGTGCCGCCGCGCATATCCACGATCACCGATTGACCGGCCATCGCGATGGCATCGGCGGCCTCGGCCCCGGCCTTGCGCGCCGCATCGACAAGCGCATGGGTCAGATTTTCAAGCGTTTCCGGCATCGGCCCCTCCTCACGGTCCTGCGGGAGGTAGATCGCCGCGCCCCCCGGTGCAAGGGCTCAGCGCATCCGCTGGCCGTTCACGGCGATGCTGCCATCCTTGCCGAACTCCACCCGCGAGGTAAGCGTGTCGGGCTCATCCGCGACCGGCACGCTGAACATTGCCGCCATCATCCGCACGGTCATCGCCTGATCCTTCGGCAGCACCCCCATCGCCACCAGCCGGTCGAGAAGCCCGTTGCCCCCCTCCAGCCGCAGATCGACCGCGCCCTCGGCGGCGGGCATCCCGGTGCCGTCGCCCGGCTCGATATCCAATGCCCCCGCGCCGGTGAGCGTTGCCCCCGCAAGATCGAGCAGCAGGCTGTCGAGCACCAGCCGCTCGGGCTCGAACGCGGCTCTGTCGCCGGTCTCAAGCGCGGCCATCGCCGCCTCGTCGAAGAGATCGACCATCAGCTTGCCGGTGCCCGAAAGATCGACGCGGAGGCTGGCGGGATCGCGCGGCAGGGCGGCGGCAGGATCGAGCATCGCCCAGACCTCCTCGGCAAGGCTCAACCCCGCGAGATCGAGGGACAGGGCAAACGGCTGCGCCGCGTCGTCCCGCGCCACCGGCAAGAACAGGCTGCCCGCGGCGCGCTCTGCCGCGTAGCCGATGGGAAAGGGCAGGCCGCCGCCTTCCATCCGCGCCTCCAGGTCGTCGCTGCGAAAGCCAAGGCCAAGCCCCTCCTCCGAGGTCGTCATCTCGATCACGGTGCCCGCGCTGCGGCTTGTCCCGCGTGAGGGGATGCCATCCTCGGTGCCGCTGAACCGGCTCTCGCCCGGCCCGAATGTCATCCGGTTGGCGATGCGCAGGCCCGCGCGCAGCGCGGCGGGAAGATCGTCAAGCCCCGCGCCCTCGGGCAGGCGCAGGCTACCGTCATAATCAAGGCTCTCGGCCGCGCCCTCATAGGAGATGGCCACGCCGTTTTCGGGATCGTCAAACGCGAAGCTGTAGCCGACCGGCCCGGCAGAAATCTCCTGCGTCACGCGCCGCGCACCATCCTCGGAAACGCCCTCGCTGCGGCCCGTGACCGCCCCGAGGCGCAGCATGCCCTGCGCCCCGTCCACAGGCGCGCCGCCAATGGTCACCTCGCCCAGATCGACGCGCAGATCATCGGCCGCATAGGTATAGACAACGCGATCAGGCGTGCCCGAGGCGGTGATGCCAAGCCCCTCGTGGCGCAAGGTCACGATGGCCGTCACGGCATCGCCCTTCTCAGGCGTCACGGCAAGCGCCATCGGCATGGTCTCGGGATAGATCACCTCCACCGTGCCATCGCCGCGTTCGCGCAGCGCGATCCGGCCAAGCCGCATGTCAACCCGCCCGCCCGCATCCGGCAGGCTCTGGCTCAGGCCGAAATCGGGGATCACAAGCCCGTTGCCCGCACGCTCCGGCGCGCCGCTGACGCTATAGCCCAGATCATCCAGGAGTGCCTGCCAATCCTGCCAGACATCCTCGGCGCTGAGGTCGGCAGAGGCGGCCCCGGCAGAGAGGCCAAGGACGAAAAGCGAAACGGCGGGAAAACGGAGCATGACATATCTCTTGTAAAGGAGCGGTTGCAGCAATGTCAGGCCTGCGCAGGCCGCGGTCAAGGGACGATGCGTCTGGAACTCGCCCGCCATGCCGGTTAGGACTTGGACAGACAGCACGAGGAGGCGACCATGAGCATGACCGGAAAATGCGTTCTCATCACCGGGGCGAGCAAGGGTATCGGGGCCGCCGCCGCACGGATATTTGCCGAAGCGGGGGCAAATGTCGCGCTGGTGGCGCGCAATGGCGATGCCATCGCCGGGCTTGCCGGCGAGATCGGACCAAGCGCCCTCGCCATTCCCTGCGATGTGAGCCGCTATTGGGAGATGGAGGCGGCTGTGGCAGCCTGCCACACAGCCTTTGGGCGGCTCGACGTGCTGATCTGCAACGCGGGCGTGATCGCGCCCATTTCCATGCTGGCCGAGGCCGGGCCGGATGCCTGGGGCCACGCCATCGACATCAACCTCAAGGGCGTGTTCAACGGGATGCGCGCGGCGCTTCCGGGCATGATCGCGCAGGGCGGCGGCACGATCATCACGGTGAGTTCGGGTGCCGCGCATAACGCTATCGAAGGCTGGAGCGCCTATTGCGCCTCCAAGGCGGGGGCGGCGATGCTCACGCGTTGCGCCGATCTGGAGGCGCGCGGCGCAGGCATCCGGGTGATGGGCCTCTCGCCCGGCACCGTGGCCACCGACATGCAGCGCGAGATCAAGGCCAGCGGCGTCAATGCCGTGAGCCAGCTTGACTGGTCCGAGCATATCCCCGCCGACTGGCCCGCAAGGGCGCTTTTGTGGATGTGCGGCCCCGAGGCAGGCGACCTTGCCGGGCAGGAGATTTCGCTGCGCGATCCGGGTATCCGTGCCCGCGTGGGGCTCGCATGATCCGGCTCGCGCGCGAGGACGGGCTGTGGATCGTCACGCTCGACCGTCCCGACAAGGCCAACGCGCTCACCGCCGGGATGCTGGGCGACCTGGCCGAGATCGTTGAGGCCGCGCAGGACGGCGCGCGCGCGCTCATTCTGACCGGGGCGGGAAAGGTGTTCTCGGCCGGAGCCGATCTTGACGCGGTGCGCACAGGCCTGGCCACAAGCCCGCTCTGGGAGCGGTTGTCGGGGGCGCTTGCGGCGCTGCCGATCGTCACCGTCGCGGCGCTCAACGGGACGGTGGCGGGGGGCGCGATGGGAATGGCGCTGGCCTGCGATCTGCGCATTGCGGTGGCGGGCGCGGGGGCGTTCTATCCGGTGATGCGCCTGGGCTTTCTTCCGCAGCCCAGCGACCCCGTGCGCCTTGCCGCGCTGGTCGGGCCGTCACGGGCGCGGATGATCCTGCTCGCGGGTCAGAAGATCGCGACCGACGAGGCGCTGGCCTGGGGCCTGTTCGACCGTGTGGTGCCCCGCGAGACGCTGATGGAAAGCGCGCGCGCCCTTGTCGCCGACAGTCTGGGCGCCAGCCCCGGCCACGCCGCCGCGCTCAAGGCGATGTGCGGCGGGCGCGCGCCGCGCGCGACCGGATAGCGCCCTCACCCCACCGCCGCGCGCGCAACGCCGTTTCCGGCGCCGGCAGGATCAGCGGCTCGCTGGCCAGCATCTCGGGCAGGTCGCGGGCGTCGCCGCCCTCCACCTGCGGCCCGACACGCATCCCTGCCGAGCCGCACGAAAACAAGTCGGCTGAGGGCACGGCACGGACCGTTCGGTGGATTCATCCGCTGGCAACCCGTCTCGCCCGATCTTCTGCTCCTGCGCCCGCCCGATTGTAGCTGGACACCCAGAGTCAGGAGCCATCATGACCCCTTCAAGAATCGCACACACGCCCTGTCCGGCCCGGCAACCGATGCGCTGCCCGTCGCCCCCGATGACACCGCCGACCTGCCCGATGTGGCCATAGGCCTTTATATCGAAACCGGCGGCACGGTGAGCGTGGTCACCGCAGCGGGCGAGACGCGCCTTATGGCTGTCGCCGATTTCTCGATCCTGCCCATCGGCGTGCGGCGGGTCAACGCAGCGGGGACCACGGCCACCGGCATTCACGCGCTGGTTCTGGCATGAAGATGGATCAGCATTATCGCCCCCCGTCCCAAATGTCCCTCAACACCGATCTTGCCATGAAAAGCGCAGATCGCAGAGGAGAAATGTGATCATCCGGGATGGAAGACCTAACAAACCAGGATACAGGTGCTGGAACTGGCGCGCAGCGATGGGACTAAACGCAACGGCGCATGTTTCTGAAAGCGCAAGCAAAATAAGCGTTACGCCTGAATCCTGCTCAAAAAGCGGCAATCTTGGGTATTTGTCCCGCCGCTTTGCCTGCGCGCGCTAGAGCAGGCGGCGGCAAATCTGTTTGCTGCCCCTTGCCTAAAGCGGCCCCACCCCCTGCCAAGCGGCCATGGTCCAACGCGACCGCGCGCGATTGGCAAGAGGTGGAAAACAAAATGCTGCGTCGCAACATGACGAAGGGGATCCGACATTGAACGACGCCACAACGCGCGCAGCCCGGACATGGGAGTTCCATACGACATGACGAAAACAACATTTATGGCAAGCCTCGTTGCGACCACCGTTCTTGCGGTGGCCCCGGCGCTGGCGCAGGATTGCCCGGTCAAGGTGGGCGTATTGCATTCGCTTTCCGGCACGATGGCAATTTCCGAGACCACGCTCAAGGATACCGTCCTGATGCTGGTCGATCAGCAGAACGCCAAGGGCGGGCTGCTGGGATGCCAGATCGAGGCGGTGGTGGTTGATCCTGCCTCTGACTGGCCTCTGTTTGCCGAAAAGGCCCGCGAATTGCTGACGGTCAGCAAGGTTGATGTGATCTTTGGCTCCTGGACCTCTGTCAGCCGCAAATCGGCGCTGCCGGTGCTGGAGGAACTCAACGGGTTGATGTTCTATCCGGTGCAGTATGAGGGCGAGGAATCATCGCGCAACGTTTTCTACACCGGGGCCGCGCCGAACCAACAGGCGATCCCGGCGGTGGATTATTTTCTTGAAGAACTGGGCGTGGAAAGCTTTGCCTTGCTTGGCACCGACTATGTTTATCCCCGCACCACCAACAACATCCTTGACGCCTACCTCAAATCCAAGGGCGTTGCGGACAGCGATATCTTCGTGAACTACACCCCCTTTGGCCATTCCGATTGGGCGACCATCGTGGCGGATGTTGTCGCCTTGGGCGCGGGCGGCAAGAAGGTGGGCGTGATTTCCACCATCAACGGCGATGCCAATATCGGTTTTTACAAGGAACTGGCGGCGGCAGGCGTCAGCGCGGATGACATTCCCGTCGTCGCCTTCTCGGTCGGCGAAGAGGAATTGTCGGGTCTCGATACCACCGAGCTTGTGGGCCATCTTGCGGCGTGGAATTATTTCCAATCCGCCGATACCCAGATCAACGCTGATTTCGTCAAGGCGTGGAAGGCCTATGCCGGCGACACCCGCGTGACCAACGACCCGATGGAGGCGCATTATATCGGCTTCAACATGTGGGTGAACGCGGTCACGCAGGCGGGCACCACCGATGTGGACACGGTGCGGGCCGCGATGTGGGGGCAGGAATTCCCCAACCTCACCGGCGGCACTGCCATCATGCTGCCCAACCATCACCTGACCAAGCCGGTTTTGATCGGCGAAATCCGCGCCGACGGGCAGTTCGATATCATCAGCCAGACCGAAGAAGTGCCGGGCGATGCCTGGACGGATTATCTGCCCGCAAGCGCGCCGCTTACCAGCGATTGGAAGGATTTGGGGTGCGGGATGTATAACACCGAAACCAAGACCTGTGTGCAGATGACCTCTAACTACTGATGCGGATCGGGCGCGCGGGCACATCCCTGCGCGCCTTTCCTTCCAAGCAAGGCCTTCATAAAAATGCGTTTTTTCCCCTCTTTCGCCCGGTCTGTGGTGATCGTGCTGGCCCTTGGCCTGCTTATGCTGCGGCCCTCTGTGGCGCTTGCGCAAGACGGCTTGCAGCCGCTTTTGCAACAGTATCAGGCCGAGATCGCCAAACCATCACGCAGCGCTGTCGCGCAGGTTCTGGGCGCGCTGATGGCCGCGGACCGGCCCGGCACCGCCGAGTTTCTGCTGCGCTGGCAGGATCGCGGGGTTTATGAGCGGCCCGGCGATGGCCTGTTCTTTTATGCTGAAGAGGCGGGCGGCACGTTGCGGCTGATTGACATCGACAGCGGCGCGGTGGTGGCCGAGGTCAGCAGCCGCGAGGTGAACCAGATCCGCCCCAATTCCGGGGTGCGGGCGGTGATCGCGGCGGCGCTGGTGCCGTTTGAGCTGAACGCGCCCGATCCGACGCGGCGCGCGGCGGCGCTGGAGGCGATCGCCCGCAGCGGCGAAGCGAGCCAGATCGCCCCGCTCAGCGGGTCCATCGAGCCCGAGACCGATCCCGTGCTGAAAGAGCGCAAGGAACGGCTTCTGACGCTGCTGACGGCGCAATTCGGCGCGGCGCGGCATGATCGGCTGGCGGCGATTTCGGGGCTGGCAGGGGATATCAGCATCGAGGCGCGCAGCGTGCTCAACCAGTTGACGGCGCGCGTGCCGGGGGTCGGCACGGCCCTGCCCGAGGGCGTCAACATCGCCCGGGTCTTGACGGTGGGCGCGGATATATCAGAGGTCGAGGCCTATGACCGGCTGGTGGCCGCCAATCTTGCGCCACCCCGTCAAAGTGCCACGGATCGCCGCGACGTGCTGGCACAACATATCGTTGATGGCTCTGTGGGCGGTGTGCCACTGCATCAGCTTGACACCGATGCCGCCCGTACCCGCGCCTATGAGGCGCTGGAGGCGGCAGGCACCGTGCCCGCCCGCGCCGCCGGGGATGAGGTTGCCCGCGCCGTGGCGGCGCATCTCTTCTACGAGGTCTATGCCGAACCTGATGCAGAGGTGACAACCGCCGCCGAGGGCGCGCTGGCCGATACATCGCGTGCGCTTGGTCTTTATCAGACGCTTGATTTGGTGCTGGATGGGCTGTCGCTGGCGTCGATCTTCTTTCTTGCCGCCATCGGGCTGGCCATCACATTCGGCGTCATGGGCGTGATCAACATGGCCCATGGCGAATTCATCATGATGGGGGCCTATACCGGCTATGTGGTGCAGCTGTTCATCCCCGATTACACCGTCAGCCTGATCATCGCCCTGCCGCTGGCCTTTACCGTCACGTTTGGCGCGGGCGTGGCGATGGAGCGGCTGGTGATCCGGCACCTTTATACCCGCCCGCTGGAAACGCTGCTGGCGACTTTCGGCATCTCGATTGCCCTGCAACAACTGGCCAAGAACATCTTTGGCACGCAGGCGCGCCCCCTCACGGCCCCTGATTGGCTCAGCGGGGCGCTGACGCTGAATGATATTGTCAGCATCAGCACGATCCGCGTGGCGATTTTCGTTCTTGCCCTGATCTTTCTGGCGCTGCTGCTTTTCATCCTCAAGCGCACGCGGCTGGGGCTGGAGGTGCGGGCGGTCACGCAAAACCCCGGCATGGCGGCCAGCATGGGCATCGACCCGGACCGCATCAACATGCTGACCTTTGGGCTTGGCTCCGGCATCGCGGGCATCGCGGGCGTGGCGATTGGCCTATACGCGCAGGTCACCTCCGAGATGGGCGCGAATTACATCGTTCAGAGTTTCATGACCGTGGTGGTGGGCGGTGTTGGCAATGTCTGGGGCACTCTGGCAGGGGCCTCGATGATCGGCTTCCTGCAAAAGGGGATCGAGTGGTTCAACCCCTCGAACACGCTGGCGGCGCAGACCTACATGATCCTCTTTATCATCCTGTTCATTCAATTCCGGCCCAAGGGCATCGTCGCCCTCAAGGGTCGGGCCGCGGGGGACTGATCGCATGACCGTTGTTTCTTCTGGCCCTAAATATCCTGGGGGAGCGCGAGGGGGTGAAACCCCCTCGCAAGGGGGCGCCGCGCCGCGCGCGGGTGGCTTTCTGACGACCCAGCCCGCCACCCTCTGGTTTCTTGGGAGCCTCGGTCTCTTCACCCTTGGCGTGACCGTGCTGGCCGAGGGGTTCGGGATCGGCACGCTCTCCACCTCGATGGTCAAGATCCTCGGCATGACGCTTTGCCTGTGTCTGATCGCCGTTGCGATGGACGTGGTCTGGGGCTATTGCGGCATCCTCAGCCTTGGCCATTTCGCCTTTTTCGGCCTTGGCGGCTATGCCATCGGCATGTGGCTGATGTATGCTCGCACCCAAGGCATCGTGGTGGAGTCGCTTTCGACCGCGCCCATTCCGCCGACGCAGGGCGAGATTGAAAATGCCATCGCCACACAGATTTTTGGCGTGGTGGGCAGCAATGAATTGCCCTGGCTCTGGGGTTTTGCGCACAGCCTGACCTTGCAATTGTTGATGGTGCTGCTGGTGCCGGGTCTTCTGGCGCTGGTCTTTGGCTGGCTGGCCTTCCGAAGCCGCGTCACCGGCGTTTACCTCTCGATCCTGACGCAGGCGATGACGCTGGCGCTGTCGCTTTACCTCTTTCAGAATGACACGGGGTTGCGCGGCAATAACGGGCTGTCGGGATTGCAGAACATCCCCGGCCTTGACCATCTGCCGCAATCCACCCTGTCGTTGTGGTTCTTCTGGGCCTCGGCACTGGCGCTTGGGCTGGGCTATCTGCTCTTTGCATGGCTCGTCTCGGGCAAGTTCGGTTCGGTCATCCGCGCAGTGCGCGACAACGAGGTGCGGGTGCGGTTTCTGGGCTATGATGTTGAAAGCTACAAGCTGGTGGTGTTCACCCTGACGGCGGTGGTTTCGGCCATCGCGGGGGCGCTTTATTATCCGCAGGCGGGCATCATCAACCCGGCGGAAATCGCCCCCATTGCCTCGATCTATCTTGCCGTCTGGGTCGCCATCGGCGGGCGCGGGCGGCTTTATGGCGCGGTCATCGGCGCGGCGGTGGTCAGCCTTGCGTCAAGCTGGTTCACCGGTGGTGGCGCGCCCGATATCGACCTTGGGTTTTACCGGATCAATTGGACCGATTGGTGGCTGGTGCTCTTGGGCCTCGGATTTGTCGCAGTCACGCTGTTCTTTCCGCGCGGCATTGGCGGGCTTTTCGACATGATCGTGAGGAAACCATGACCACGCTTCTCGAAGTCTCGGGCGTCTCTGTCACATTCGACGGGTTTCGCGCCATCAACAACCTGTCGATCCAGATCGCAGAGCCGGAATTGCGCGCCGTGATCGGCCCCAATGGCGCGGGCAAGACCACCTTTATGGATATCGTCACCGGCAAGACGCGGCCCGATGAGGGCCGGGTGATCTGGGGAGAGCGCAACATCTCGCTTCTGGGGATGAGCGAAAGCCAGATCGCCCGGGCGGGCATTGGCCGCAAGTTCCAGAAACCCACCGTGTTCGAGGACCAGACCGTGCGCGAAAACCTTGCCATGGCGCTCAAGGCCAAGCGCGGGCCGTTCGATGTGCTGCTCTATCGCCGCTCGGCGCGCAGTGCGGCGCGCATTGCCGAACTGGCCGAGGAAATCGGCCTTTCTGATGCGTTGCCGCGCCGCGCCGGGGAATTGAGCCATGGCCAAAAGCAATGGCTGGAAATCGGCATGCTTCTGGCGCAAGACCCGCGCCTGTTGCTGGTGGACGAGCCCGCCGCCGGGATGACACCTGCCGAACGCGAACACACTACCGATATCCTGAAACGCGCGGCTGAAACCCGCGCCGTGGTGGTGATCGAACATGACATGGAATTCGTGCGCCGCCTCGATTGCCGGGTGACGGTGCTGCACGAGGGCGCGGTTCTGGCCGAGGGCAGTCTGGATCACGTCACCCGCAATCAACAGGTGATCGATGTCTATCTGGGGAGATGAGCCATGCTGAGTGTCGAGAACCTGACATTGCATTACGGCGCGTCGCAGATCCTGCACGGCGTCAGCCTGAGCGCGCGGCCCGGCGCGGTGACGGCGGTGATGGGCACCAACGGGGTGGGCAAGACCAGCCTCTTGAAGGCCATCGCCGGGCGGCACCCCTATTCGGGCGGGCGCATCACGCTCGACGGGGTGGGTCTCGATCATCTGAGCGCGGCGCAGGCGGCAAAGGCGGGCATCGGCTATGTGCCGCAGGGGCGCGAGGTCTTTCCGCTGCTCACGGTGACCGAGAATCTGCAAACCGGCTTTGCCTGCCTGCCCAAATCCGAGCACCGGATTCCGCCGCGTATTTACGAATTGTTTCCGGTTTTGGAGCAGATGAAGGACCGGCGCGGTGGCGATTTGTCGGGCGGGCAGCAGCAGCAACTGGCCATCGCGCGGGCGCTGATCGCACGCCCCCGTGTGCTGTTGCTCGACGAGCCGACCGAGGGCATTCAGCCCAATATCATCAAGCAGATCGGCGAGGTGATCGGCCTTTTGCGTGACGAGGGCGAGATCGCCATCGTGCTGGTCGAGCAGTATTTCGATTTCGCCTATGGGCTGGCGGATGAGCTGGTGGTGCTCAATCGCGGTGAGGTGCGTCTGTCGGAACCTGCGGCGACGGTGGATCGTGCGCGGCTTTTGCGCGAAGTGTCCATTTGATGGGCGTCTTGCCTCAAATTTGGTCATTGGGGCGCGTTGCTATCCGCAGGTCGGGCATGTCGTCGGCCCGGCTCTGGCGGTTCTGCGCCGAGAAGATAGCCTCGGGGGCGAACCTGATAAGAGACCCCGCATGACCGCCTGTTCCGCCCCGATTGTGACCCATGAGCGCAGCAATGGCGCTGCACATGTCGCGTTGTTGCCGGGGCCGAATGGCGGGCGGCTTGACCGGCGGCATCAGCAAGGATCGGCCAAGGCGTTTTTGCATCCTGGCCTGTCTGGCCCCGAAATCGTGCTGTTGAACACTTCGGGCGGATTGACGGGGGGCGACCGGCTGTCCTACCGGATTGATCTGGCGGCGGGGTGCCGTGCCACCGGCACCACGCAAACCGCCGAGCGCGCCTATCGCAGTGCCGGCGGCGCGGCGCATGTGTCGGTGCATCACCGCGTCGGGGCGGGGGCGCATCTTGACTGGCTGCCGCAGGAAACGATCCTGTTCGAGGGCAGCCATCTGGCGCGCGAGACGGTGATTGATCTTGCGCAGGGTGCGTCTTGCCTGATGCTGGAATCGGTGATTCTTGGCCGCGCGGCGATGGGCGAGACCGTCACCCGCACCACCCTGCGCGACACCCGCCGCATCACCCGCGCGGGCAAGCCGGTTCTAATCGAGCCACTGCATCTGAGCACCGAAGCCCTGACCGCCGGCCCCGCGATCCTGAACGGTGCGCGCGCATTCGCCACGCTGGCGCTGGTGAGGCAGGGGGCCGAGGATGCCGTGGATCGCGCCCGTGCGGCGCTGACCGAGGAAGGCGTGACCGGCGGCGCGTCGGGCTTTGACGGCAAGCTGGTGATCCGGCTGATGGCGGGCGATGGCTGGCCGCTGCGGCGGCAGATCCTGCGGCTGCTGGCGATGCTGCGCCCCGGCCCCTTGCCCCGCGTCTGGCAGATTTAGGAGAGATACGCGATGAACCTCACCCCCCGCGAAAAGGACAAGCTCTTGATTTCGCTTGCCGCCATGGTGGCGCGTGGGCGCCTTGCGCGTGGCGTCCGCCTCAATCACCCCGAGGCGGTTGCGCTGATCACCGATTTCGTGGTCGAGGGCGCGCGCGAGGGGCGCACGGTGGCCGATTTGATGGAGGCGGGCGCGCATGTCATCACCGCCGATCAGTGCATGACGGGCATCGCGGAGATGATCCATTCCGTGCAGGTCGAGGCGACCTTTCCCGACGGCACCAAGCTTGTCACCGTCCACAACCCGATCCGCTGAAAGGAGAGACCCATGCGTTACGCCCTTGTCCCCCTTATCCTGCTGCCAACGCTGGTGCAGGCCCATACCGGCCCGCATCTGCACCCGCACGGGATTGATGCCCTGTGGCTGCTCGTGGTCGGCGCGCTGGCGCTGGCGGGCGGCTATGCGCTGGCCCGGTGGCGGAAATGATCCCCGGAGAGGTGATCCCCGCCGAGGGCGAGATCACGCTGAATGCAGGCGCGCCGGTGACCGTTCTGATGGTCGCCAATACCGGCGACCGGCCCGTGCAGGTGGGCAGCCATTACCATTTCGCCGAGGCCAATCCGGGGCTGTCCTTTGATCGTGCCGCCGCGCGCGGGCAGCGGTTGGACATCCCCGCAGGCACCGCCGTGCGTTTCGAGCCGGGCCAGCGGCGCGAGGTGCGGCTTGTGCCCTATGGCGGCGCGCGGCGGGTGTTCGGGTTCAACGGGCAGGTGATGGGAGACCTCTGACATGGCCACATCCATCCCCCGCGCCGCCTATGCCGCCATGTATGGCCCGACCACGGGCGACCGGCTGCGGCTGGGCGATACCGATCTGATCATCGAGGTGGAGCATGATCTGACCACCTATGGCGAAGAGGTGAAATTCGGCGGCGGCAAGGTGATCCGCGATGGCATGGGTCAAAGCCAGACCACGCGGGCGGGCGGGGCGGTGGATACCGTCATCACCAATGCGCTGATCGTCGATCACGCGGGCATCACCAAGGCCGATGTGGGGCTGCGCGACGGGCTGATTGCCGCCATCGGCAAGGCCGGAAACCCCGACACGCAACCGGGTGTGGATATCATCATTGGACCGGGAACCGAGATCATTGCCGGAGAGGGCCGCATCCTCACCCCCGGCGGGTTCGACGCGCATATCCATTTCATCTGCCCGCAGCAGATCGACGATGCGCTGCATTCCGGCATCACCACCATGCTGGGCGGCGGCACCGGCCCCGCGCATGGCACGCTGGCCACCACCTGCACGCCCGGCGCGTGGCATATCGGGCGGATGCTGCAATCGCTGGATGCCTTTCCGATGAATTTCGGCCTTGCTGGCAAGGGCAATGCCAGCCTGCCCGGCGCACTGATCGAGATGGTCCACGGCGGGGCCTGCGCGCTGAAACTGCATGAGGATTGGGGCACGACACCGGCGGCCATCGAAAATTGCCTGAGTGTCGCCGATGACATGGATGTGCAGGTGATGATCCACACCGATACGCTGAATGAAAGCGGCTTTGTGGAAAACACGCTTGCGGCCATCAAAGGGCGCACGATCCACGCCTATCACACCGAGGGCGCGGGCGGCGGGCACGCGCCCGACATCATGAAGGTGGTGGGCGCCTCGAACGTCATCCCGTCCTCGACCAACCCGACCATGCCCTACACCGTCAACACAATCGAAGAACATCTCGACATGCTGATGGTCTGTCACCACCTCGACCGCGCGATCCCGGAAGATGTGGCCTTTGCCGAGAGCCGCATCCGCCGCGAAACCATCGCGGCCGAGGATATCCTGCACGACATCGGCGCGTTTTCCGTCATGGCCTCTGACAGTCAGGCGATGGGGCGCGTGGGTGAGGTGATCATCCGCACATGGCAGACAGCCTCAAAAATGCGCAAGCAGCGCGGGCGGCTGGCCGAGGAGACGGGCGACAACGACAATACCCGCGTCAAACGCTATATCGCCAAATACACCATCAACCCGGCCATCGCCCACGGGATGAGCGCCCATATCGGCAGCGTCACCCCTGGCAAGCGCGCCGATCTAGTGCTGTGGGACCCGGCTTTTTTCGGCGCGAAACCCGAGATGGTGCTGATGGGCGGCACCATAGTTCTGGCGCAGATGGGCGACCCGAACGGCTCTATTCCGGCCCAACCTGTGCATTCCCGGCCCATGTTTGGGGCGTTCGGGCGGTCGCTGGAACGGTCATCGGTGCTCTTCGTGAGTGCGGCGGCGCAGGCGGACGGGATCGGCGCGGCGCTGGGGCTGGCCAAGGACACGGTGGCGGTCGGCAATACCCGCAAGATCACCAAGCGCGACATGATCCACAATAACCTTACCCCCGAGATCGAGGTTGACCCCGAAACCTACGAGGTGCGCGCGGATGGCGAGGTGCTGACCTGCGCACCGGCCAGCGAATTGCCGCTGGCGCAGCGATATTTCCTGTTCTGAGAGGGACCCATGACCGACCTGCCTGTTGCCCGCCGCCTTCTGTCTCACGCGCCCCACGAGGTCGCCGACCGGGTCGCGCTCGACTATGACGCGCGGCTGATGCGGCGCAAGCGGCTGGTGGGGCGGGGTGGTCTCGCCTTTCTGGTTGATCTGGCGGAGGTCACGAACCTTGACGATCACTGGGGGTTCGCGCTTGACGATGGGCGAGCGGTGAGGGTGGAGGCCGCGCCCGAGGATCTCATCGAGGTGCGGGGCGATCTGGCGCGTCTGGCCTGGCATATCGGCAACCGGCATACGCCTTGCCAGATCGGCACCGATCACCTGACGATCCGGCGGGACCATGTGATCGAGGCGATGCTGGCGCATCTGGGCGCGGCGTTGACGCCTGTCACCGGCCCCTTCCGCCCCGAGGGCGGGGCCTATGGCAAGGGTCGCACGATGGGGCACGATCACGGGGGCCACGATCAGGGCCACACCCACCACAGCCACGCCTGATGCTCACCCCCGCGCATCTCACGCTCGTGCAATGGCTCTCTCCGGCCTTCCCGACCGGGGCCTTCGCCTATTCCCACGGGCTTGAGACCGAGATCGCGGCGGGCACGGTGCAGGCCCCGACAAGCCTCACGGCATGGCTGCGCAATGTCCTGCGTTTCGGCGCGGGCTGGCAGGATGCGGTGCTGCTGGCCCATGCGCTGGAGGGCGATTGCGACGCGCTCGACGATCTGGCGCGCGCGCTGCAACCCTGCGCAGAGCGACTGCAAGAGAGCCGCGAGCAAGGCACAGCGCTCGCCCGCACCGTCACCGGCATCACCGGGCGCGACATGCCCGCGCGTCTGCTGCCGGTGGCTGTGGCAGAGGCGGCGCGCGTGCTCGATCTGCCCGCGCGGGATGTGATCGCGCTTTACCTGCAAGGCTTTGCCGGAAACCTTGTGACCATCGCCATCCGTCACGTGCCGCTTGGCCAGACCGAGGGGCAAGCGGTGCTGGCCCGGCTTTTGCCTCAGATTCACGCGCTGGCGGATCGCGCGACCCGTGCCACGCTGGACGAGATCGGCACCTGCGCCCTTGCGGGCGACCTTGCGGCGCTGCAACATGAGGTGATGGATGTAAGGATTTTTCGCACATGAGCGGCACCCCCATGAATGGCCCCCTGCGCGTGGGCATCGGCGGCCCGGTCGGCGCGGGCAAGACCACGCTCACGGCGGGGCTGGCGCGCGCGCTGGCGCATCGCTGCTCCATGGCGGTGATCACCAATGACATCTACACCCGCGAGGATGCCGAGTTTCTCATGCGCGCGCAGGTCCTGCCCGCAGAGCGCATCCGCGGCGTGGAAACCGGGGGCTGCCCCCACACGGCGATCCGCGAAGATGCCTCGATCAACCTTGCCGCTGTCACGGACCTCAACACCGCCTTTCCGGATCTCGACCTGGTGCTGATCGAATCGGGCGGTGACAACCTTGCCGCGACGTTCAGCCCGGAACTCGCGGATCTGACGATCTACGTGATCGACACCGCCGCCGGGCAGGACATCCCGCGCAAACGCGGGCCGGGGCTGACGAAATCGGATCTGCTGGTGGTGAACAAGACCGATCTGGCACCCCATGTGGGCGTAGATCTCATGCAGCTAGAGGCCGATACAGCGCGCGCGCGGGGCACAAGACCCTATGTTTTGACGCAATTGCGAAGCGGCGCAGGTCTGGACCGGATCATTCGCTTTATCGAGGAGGAGGGCGGCGTTGGCTGGACAAGGAGATGACCGGTCATGTCGCGAAGATGGAGCCTGACGATTTCGGCCCGCTGACGGACCTCAACCGCCGCCGTTATTCAGATCGCAGGGTTCTGTCGCACCCGGTCGCAATTTTCCGCTATTATGGGATATCGCAGCGTAGGAACTGGTAGCGGAGGGGCGCTACCGCCGATCCCCCCGACCGTATGGTGGACTATTCGAGATCACGATCTGAGGGCGCGAGTTCTCGAAAAATACGACATGGTTGCAGATACTTGCCGCTGAATTTGGGGTGACTTCATCTGGGGGCCGCGCCTTATCGCGCTGCCGGAAGGGGCTCCGTCCCCTCGCTCAGGATGTCGAGGTAACGTCGATAGCTGTAGACGCGCCCGCGCTGGCGGCCG
The DNA here is from genome assembly GCA_002421985.1 of Roseovarius sp. UBA6217. Lineage (GTDB taxonomy): Bacteria > Pseudomonadota > Alphaproteobacteria > Rhodobacterales > Rhodobacteraceae > Roseovarius. The sequence goes on from DISF01000078.1 coordinate 23,032, forward strand.
GTGATCTCCGCGACGAGGCCAAGCCGCTCGAGGTCGGCCAAGGCGGCGTTGACCGTGGGGGCGGTGAGGCCGGTGCGTTCGACAAGTTGGCCCGAGGTCAGGAACGGCATTTGCTGGAAACAGTCATGCAGGCGAAGACCCGAGCCAGTGCGGGCGCTGTCTGCGGTGATCAGGTCGCGGTCAGCCTTGAAGAGATCGACGATCCGGGTGGCCGCGTCGAAGGCCTGGTTGGCGGTCTCGGCGACGCCTGTCAGGAAGAAGTCGAGCCAGGCTTCCCAGTCGCCGCGCTCGCGCACCGCCTGTAACAGGCGGTAGTACTCGGTCCGGTGGGTTTTCAGGAACAGGCTCAGATAGAGAAGTGGCGTCCGCAACACGCCGCGGTCACACAGGTACAGCGTCACGAGCAGCCGCCCGATGCGGCCATTGCCGTCCAGAAACGGGTGAATCGTCTCGAACTGGACATGGATGAGGCCCGCCTTGATCAGGGCCGACAGAGGCGACGCTTCGTCGTGGAAGAAGCTCTCAAGCGCCCCGAGGCAGGGCCCAAGCTCTGTCACGGGCGGTGGCACGAAGAGCGCGTTGCCTGGTCGGCTGCCGCCGATCCAGTTCTGACTGCGCCGGAACTCGCCCGGGCTCTTGGTCCCGCCGCGCCCGCTTTGCAGCAGCCGTTCATGCATTTCGCGGACAAGGCGCAGCGATAGCGGCAAGTCCTTCAGCCGGTCGAGACCGTGCATCATCGCGTCGACATAGTTCGACACCTCGCGGATGTCGTCGAACGGTGCGCCCGCCTGCGCCTCGATCTCGAACCGCAAGAGGTCAGACAGTGTCGACTGCGTGCCCTCGATCTGCGAAGACAGGACCGCCTCCTTGCGGACATACATGTAGAGGAACAGATCCTGACGCGGCAGAAGCATGCTGATCCCGTCGAGGCGGCCGAGGGCCCGCTCGGCAAGGCTGAGACGATCGAGCAGACCCAGCACATCGATCGGCGGCTCGGGCGGCAGCGGAGGTGGCACGAAGGCGCGCACGGTTTCGCCCGCAACGGAGGTTTCGGTGTATCGCCCAAGGCGGGGATTTGGTGCGGTTTCAGTCATGACCCACTATTACCCAGGAGGCTTATTAAAGCAATAATACCTTTGCTTTAATTACGGCTTCTACTATTAAAGCGGCTTTTCCTTAGCTCCTTCCGATGGGTTGGGGCACGGTTTCTTGAGGCAGTTCAGAACGCTATTTTTCCCTCGAAGGAGGATAGAGCATGGACGACAAGAACAGCCCGACATCAAGCGCGACGGAGGCCACGGCCCCGTCGGCGGGCGCCCAGAACGCTGGCGACGGCGGGGCCGTGGCCGGTGGATTGAGGCGCTTTTCGGCGAAACGCAAGCTGGCGGCGGTTCAGCGGCTTATGCGGGGTGAGAGCCTCGATGCGGTTTCCCGGGATGGAACACCTACAGGTGATCGAGCAGATATTGGACCTACTCGAAAAACTCGGCGTAGAGACGGGACAAAATAGGCCGAGATAAATACGAAGCATATCGGCGAAAATTGCAATAAATGGAAGGCCTCTGTGACAAAGGAGGCCGACATGAACCGCGATGCAAACAGACCGATGACCCCGCACGACGCGCCGAACAAAAGGTTGGCCACGCGCGCTGACCTGAAGCGCATGGGCATAACATTGAGCAACACAACGTTATTGAGGCTTGAGGCGCGGGGACGTTTTCCGCGCCGGTTGAGAATTGGCGGTAAGACCGTTGCGTGGCTCATGTCCGAGATCGAGGACTGGCTGACACAGCGCGCCGAAGAACGCGCCCGCACACACTACGCCGACTACTAATCACCCAGAAAAGGAGAACCGGGATGCGGAAGGCATTTCGTTTCGAGGGTGATATGTTGTCATCTTCGATCATCAAGGCCGCGCTCGCTTGGGCGCGGAACGGAGGCAAGATCATCGCCCTGCATGGGATCGATGAGAATGGCAACTGCACCTGCGGGAAACTGGCTTGCAGAAGCCCCGGCAAGCATCCGATTTCGGACTTGTTCCCGAAAGGCCAGCACAGCGCAACGAGCAGCGCGGTTCAAATCCGCCGCGCGTTCAAGAATTACCCACACGCAAATCTCGGTGTGATCCTGCCGCCGGGGCTGGTGGTGCTCGATGTTGACGGCCCGGAGGGTGCCGAAACTTTCAAGAAGCTGAACCTGCCCCCGACTCTATCGGTTCGAACGGGTCGCGGAACACATCACTATTTCCGCGCATCGGAAGCGTTGCCGAAGAAGAAGGTGCCCCTCGCGGGCATCGATATCAAGGACAACGCCAGTGGGTATCTCGTCGCCGCACCCAGCATGCACAAATGCGGTCGTCGGTATCGTGTGCAGCGCGGAGAAACCCATGTTGCGACGTTGCCCGCTGACTTCGTGCGGTCCTTGGTCCCCAGCGTTACGCGCACGGCCCGGTTCGACACGGTTGCCGCATTCAAAGCTGGTGGCCGGAACAACGAATTGACCAATATTGCCGGGTCACTCAGGTTTCGCGGTCTGACCGAAACCGCCATTGCCGGTGCGTTACAGGCGATCAACGAGGCGGCGTGCAGCCCTCCGCTCGACGCCGACGAGGTCGAGCGCATCGCCGCGAGCGTTAGCAAGTACGAGGCCGGTCACGAGGCCGCATTCGGCTGGCTGGGCGATGTCGAGGAAGATGATCCACAGTTCCTTGCATATCCCTACATCGTGAAGGGTGCCGTGACTGTCCTCGACGGGAACATGGGCCAAGGGAAATCCACCTTCACCTGCGCAATCGCCGCCGCTGTCACGACAGGCAGGCCCCCGCCGTTCGTGGATGATATCGAAAAAGGCTCGGTCCTGTTCATGTCTGCCGAGGATGATCCATCGCGCGTGCTGAAACCCCGCCTCATGAAGGCCGGGGCCGATGTCTCGAAGGTCCGATACCAGGAGGAACCGTTCACCTTGGATGAACGCGGCCTCACCCTCTTGCGGCTCGAACTCGCAGCGAACACGCCCGCGCTCGTGGTGATCGACCCCATCATCGCGTTCATGAAGGAAGGCACGGACGGGAACAAGGCAACCGAGACCATGCACTTCATGGTGCAGATCGACCAATTGGCCCGCGAGTTTGACACGGCTATCCTGATCGTGCGGCACCTGCGGAAAGCGCGGGCTGACCACGCCATGCACCAAGGTATCGGGTCGATTTCGATATCCGCTCGGGTGCGCTCAGGCTTGATCCTCGCGCCGCATCCCGACGACCCGCGCAAGCGCGCCGTTGCACATGCCAAATCGAACTACGCCGAGCCGGGGCCGACCATCGTCTTCGAGATGCAGAGCACCGGCCCGCGCTCACATCCTCACGTGATCTGGCACCCCTGCGAACCGGAGTTGACGGTGGGCGACCTGCTGGCACCGCCAGACACGGAGCGCGGACGGCCCCCGAAAGAACGCGAAACGGCCACGGGCTGGCTGGAAAGCGTCCTGCGCAAAGGGCCGGTCAAGAAGAAGGGCACCTCGAAAAATTGCCCTGAACCCTGCACTGCGGTATGATCCGGGTGCCAAACTGGCATGGGGGTTTGGCGATGGCGCAGATGGGTTTCTTTGATCTTTCGGACCGCTACGCGAGCCTTGATGCCAAGCGTGACCCGCTGGTGGAGAT
>DISF01000089.1 GCA_002421985.1 Roseovarius sp. UBA6217
GCCTCCGACACGAAGGCCTGCATCACGTGGGAATGCCAGGATGCGTGACCCGCTCTCAGCAGAATTTCCAGACCTCGGGTTGCTCAATCGCCAAGCATGGCAGCTCAGCCGAAAAAAGCACCAACGCCACAGCCCACGCCTGATCCAAAGGAGCGCGAGCTGTACGGTCAGATCAAAGCTGCACCGAGTTCGAACCGCCAGTTTCACGCATCAGACCTGTGTCGCCTCATCGGGCACGCTGCCTACAACGCGCGCGTCCTGGACGTCATCCGGCAGTTCGGCTGTCAGAGGTTCACCGCGACGCTCGCGGTTCATGGAAGAGCTGTGTTGGCAGGCGAGATCACACGATGACGGCGGGGTGGTCCTTTCATGACGCTGCGCATGCGTCACACCTGGACATGGGACATCGGCATTTGTGATCGGCAACGCACATCGGCAAAAGCTTGGACTTCATGGCGTAAAATGTTAACAAGTGCTGAAATTTGAGCATACTCAAGATCGGCAAGAAATGCTAGAAACACCCGGCAGGATCGAGCCATGCTTCTTCGAGGAGCACATCCCCGCAAGCCTGGCGGACCTGTCGGTCGAGATCCAGCGCGAGGCAGCAAACCTCGGTCAGGGTCTCCACCCGGACAGCGCGGCCGAATTGGCCGACCTGGTCAGGGTGATGAACTGCTACTACTCGAACCTGATCGAGGGGCACAACACGCGCCCGCGCGACATCGAACGCGCTCTCGCCGGGGCCGAGTTGGAGGCCGAGACCCGGCCCCTCGCACTCGAAGCCCGCGCCCATGTCATCGTACAGCGCTCGATCGACAAGATGCATCGGGAAGGCACTTTGCCCCGGCCGACGTCCGTCGCGTTCCTGACCTGGGTACACAAGACCTTCTACGACGAGATGCCCGACGAGTTCCGGCGCATCGAACACCCGGATGGCACGACCGAGCCAATCATTCCGGGTCGCATGCGGCAGGAGGGCGACAGCGAAGTTGCCGTCGGACGCCATCTGCCCCCGTCCTCAGGTCGGGTCGCGACCTTCATGGACCATTTCGACAAGCGGTTTCAGATCGCGGCCCGCTCGGCAAGCGGGCGGATCATCGCCATCGCCTCGGCGCACCACCGGCTCAACTACATCCACCCATTTCCTGATGGGAACGGGCGGGTCAGCCGGCTGATGTCGCATGCGATGGCGCTCGAAGCTGGGATCGGCGGCCAAGGGTTGTGGTCCGTCTCGCGCGGCCTGGCGCGCGGACTGACGGACCGTGGCGAATACAAGCGCATGATGGACATGGCCGACACCCCCCGTCGCGGGGATCGCGACGGGCGGGGCAATCTGTCCGAGGCAGCCCTGAAGACCTATTGCGAATGGTTCCTGAAGGTGACGCTGGATCAGATCACCTTCTCGTCCAAGCTTTTCGACCTTGGCGGTCTGGAAAAACGCTATCGGCGTCTGGTCGCAGACACGATCGATGACAAGCGTGCGCCCGACCTCATCTCGGCGGTCCTTCGCTACGGCACGCTGGAACGCGGCGAGGCACAGATCGTGCTCAAGACGTCCGAACGCACGGCGCGCAACACGCTGAGCAAGCTGACCTCAGCCGGCTACCTGTCATCCGCCTCGCCGAAAACGCCAGTGCGACTGACATTCCCTCTCGACTACCGGGAGCGCCTTTTCCCGAACCTGTTCGCTGATGGGGACCTTCCAGAGTGACAGACCGTTAGCGCGTTGGATTGACGCGCGTGGCCCAACGATGCTTCGCGGGTATCATCAGTCTGCCTGTGACATGCGCTGCTGGTAATTGCGTTCGCGCTCCGGCCATGTGCTCTTGATATAATCGAGAACGGCATGGATGTCCGCATCGCTCAGTACACCATCGAAGCCGGGCATGTCGCTCTCGTATCCGCCACCGACGACGGCGCCGGTGCCTTCCTTGACGATCCGGAACAGGACCTCGTCGGAATGGTGCTATGTGTGTCCGCTCTCGTCGTGCGGCGGTGCTGGCAATCGGCCGGATGCAAGCGGCGTGCGCCAGTCGGGCTGGCCCTCCAGGTCCGTGCCGTGGCAGGCGGCGCACTGATCCGCATGGATCTGGCGTCCTTGCGCGACGATGTCCGCCGACGCCACGGCGGTGGATGCGCTACCAGCATAACGCCAGCCGGCAAAGACCGCGAGGATCACACCTCCCACGACCAGACCGGTCCCGACAGTATTTCGAAGCGTTTTTGGCAAGAAGTCTGTCCCCGATCGCGGCAGAATTTCATCTGCGTTGGTCGCAACCACGTTGTGCCAGCGGCGAGGCGCCTGCGACAATGGACATTCTCGTGAGCAATGCCTATCCTTGCAGCATGATCGCACGTGTCGTCACCATGCTTGCCATACTCGCGATCACCGTGGTGACCACGATGACCTCCGCGCATGAAGCACGCATGAGCATGAATTCCGGTGCGGATCACACGATGCATGTCGCCGACATGATGCACGCTCCGATCATCGCGGGCCCCGACTGCGACGCTGGGGCGCCCTGTGGATCGGCCGATGCCGAGATGTGCGCGTTCGTCTGCGCAGGCCTCTCGGCCTTTATGACATGGCCAGATCGGGAAGCAGGGCAGGACCACGGCACAGCGACCCGCGAATTCCCGTCCGAGGCAATCCATGTCAGCCGCGCGCCGGGACTGAACGAACGCCCTCCGAAGCTCCGTCTCCTCTGAGCGCGCCCGGGCGGACGCCCGCGGCGTCCCATCGGCCTTGACGTACGGGACGGGATGTCCCGAGGAGACGACCATGAACACGCTTTCACGACGCGGCTTTCTTGCCGCAAGTGCCGCCGCCATTGGCATGGCACAGATGCCCCGCATCGCCTTCGCGCAAGGGGGGGCGCCGATCAGCCTCGCCGCCGCGACCCGGACCCTCGATATCGACGGGCGCGCGGCTACGGTCTTTGGCCTTGCCGGCCCCGGCGGTCAGGGACTGATCCTCAACCCCGGCCAACGGTTCCGGATCGATCTGACCAACGATCTCGATGTCGGCACCATCATCCACTGGCATGGCCAGATCCCGCCCAATGCGCAGGACGGCGTGCCGGACATGCCGATGCCCCTTCTCGCCCCGGGTGAGACCCGATCCTATGACTTCGAGGCGCGGCCGGGCACCCACTGGATGCACAGCCATGTGCCGACGCAGGAGATGCAGCTGCTCGCAGCACCCCTGATCGTGCGCTCGCAGGAGGATCTCACGGCCGACCGGCAGGAGGTCGTGATGTTCCTGCATGATTTCTCCTTCAAGACCCCCGAGGAGGTTCTGGCAGAGATCGGCGCGGGCCATGGCGGCGGACACGGAGCAGGCCATGGTGGCGGTGCAGTGCCCGATCAAGGCGCGCCCATGGGTAGCATTGGGGCGATGCAGGGCATGGATCACGGCGCCATGGGCCACGGCGCAATGGGTGGCATGCCGATGGGCAACATGCCCGGAATGGGCGGGATGATGGGCATGGACCTGAACGACTATGACTGGGACGCCTATCTTGCCAATGACCGGACGCTGTCGGACCCCGAAGTGGTGCAGGTTGAACGTGGCGGGCGTATCCGGCTTCGGGTCATCAATGCCGCAGCAGCCACCGTGTTCTGGATCGACACCGGCGGTGCGCCGGGGCGGCTGGTCGCGGTGGACGGCCATGCCGTGCAGCCGCTGCCGGGCAACCGGTTCGGGCTGGCGATGGGCCAGCGCCTGGACATCGAGATCGACCTGCCGAACGAAGGTGGCGTCTGGCCGATCCTCGCCCTGCGCGAAGGCGCGCGGGAGCGCACCGGCCTGATCCTTGCCACGCAGGGTGCCGAGGTCCGGCGCCTCGATCCTATGGCTGAGACCGAGGCATCCGCGTTCGACACCGATCTTGCGCAGGAGGCACGCCTTATCGCGCTGCATGCCCTGCCAGATCGGCCCGTGGACCGCAGCCATATGCTGATGCTGGGCGGCTCGATGCAGCCCTATGTCTGGACGATCAATGGAGCCGTCTGGGGCCAGCATCAGCCAGTCGCCGCGCGCAGCGGGGAACGGGTCGTGCTGTCGTTCCACAACATGTCGATGATGGCCCACCCGATGCATCTGCACGGGCATGTGTTCCAGGTCGTTGGCCTGAACGGCCGGCGTGTCGTCGGCGCGCTGCGCGACACGGTTCACGTGCCGCCGATGTCGATGGTCGATGTCGCACTGGACGCCGGCGAAGCCGCGAGCTGGATGCTGCATTGCCATCACATGCCGCACCTTGCGACCGGCATGATGACCGAGTTCGCGGTCACGGCATCGGTCTGATCCGGGCGGGGCGTCCGCACAGGGCGCCCCGACGTCCCGACACCGATCCTGTGCCGTCTTGCCCCATGTTGTCGTGAGAGCAGGTCAATAGCCGCACCCTGCGGGTGAAAATCAGGAGGATGAGATGATGAACTGGAACGATATGGGCTCCGGAATGGGTTTCGGAATGGGGTTTGGCGGGCTCTTCGGCCTGCTGATCCTGGTGCTGCTGGTTTTGGCCATAGCAGCGCTGGTCAAATATCTTCGGAAATAGACGAAAGGACTTCTCAATGGCTTACACGATCAATCGCATGATCCCGGACACCGGGATCGACGACGTCGACGCGCGCGCGCGAAAGGCGCTTGCCGACCACGGCTTCGGCGTCCTGACCAAGATCGACGTCAAGGCGACGATGAAGAAGAAGCTCGACGTCGACATGCCCGCCTACCGCATCCTCGGCG
>DISF01000033.1 GCA_002421985.1 Roseovarius sp. UBA6217
ATCGACGGCGTGGGCGGGTAGATGTAGGTGTTCCGCACCATGAACTCTTTCAGGATGTCGTTCTGGATCGTGCCCGAGAGCTTGTCCTGAGCGACGCCCTGCTCCTCGGCGGCGACGATGTAGCCGGCGAGGATCGGCAGCACCGCACCGTTCATCGTCATCGACACCGAGACCTTGTCGAGCGGGATGCAGTCGAACAGGATCTTCATGTCCTCGACCGAATCGATCGCCACGCCCGCCTTGCCCACATCCCCCTCGACGCGGGGGTGATCGCTGTCATAGCCGCGATGGGTGGCCAGATCGAAGGCGACCGAAACCCCCTGCTGACCGGCGGCGAGGTTGCGGCGGTAAAAGGCGTTCGAGTCCTCCGCCGTCGAGAACCCGGCATATTGCCGAATCGTCCAGGGGCGGCCGGCATACATCGTCGCCTTGACGCCACGGGTAAACGGGGCCTGCCCCGGAATGCCGCCCATATGCGGCAGGCCCTCGACATCCTCTTGCATATAAAGCGGGCTGACCGGGATGCCCTCCAGCGTCTGCCAGGTCAGATCGTCGAGCGGGCGGCCGCGGAGTTCGGCCTCGGCAAGCTTACGCCAGGTTTCTTTTGTCGATGTCATCGCTTTGTCCTCTTGTCGGAAGACCGCCGCGCGGTTGTGTCCCCGCGCTCAACGGTCCGGTTTCCTTGGCCAGCCGTGCCAGCCCGTCCGCCCCGGCGCGCAGCCAGAACAGATCGTCCTCGTATGCCTCTTTCAGCGCGGCGGCCTGCGCCGTGCTGAACGGGTGCCAGCGCCCCGTGCCCTCGGGGAGGCGCGCGGGATCGCCGCCGCGCGCGGCCACGGCGCGGCGCAGCGCATCCAGATCCGGCGCACGCCCCCGCCAGATGGGGGCCACGCGCCCGGCGGGCATGGCGGCCCCCCCGGTCATCTGCGCCAGCCGCGCCTCGGGGCGGGCGGCGAATTGCTCATGCGGCAGGATCACGATCTCGGTGTCCGGCAGGGCGCAGGCGATATCGGCGATCACGTCGCGCCATTGCCGCCCGGCGGTCACCAGCCGGTCGAGATCGCCGCGCGAGGGCAGCCGGTGGCCGCGCGCCACGGCATAGGCCAGGACCGATTCCCACCACGCATCCTGCGCCCGGATCGACAGCACGGCGCGGGAAATCCGCCCGCCAAAGGCATGGCCAAGCCGCGCCACCCGCTCGCCCGCGCCGGGATAGAGCCGGTGCCACCGCAGGCAACTGCGCGGCGCGCCGATCATGTTCTCGTCGCTGACCACAAGGCGCGAAGCCCCCCCGGCCCCGGCCTGCGCCACGCGCAGGGCGATGCGCCCGCGCGCGCGCGCGGCCTCGGCAGAGACGGGATGGCCGCCCGGTGCCGGGAGCCCCCCCGAAAGCAGCCCGTCGCGCGTGACCTGCGGCCCCCAGACGACCACGCCAAGGGCCGCGAGCGCGGGGCCGCACGCCAGCGCATGGTGTTGCAGGCTGGTGGTGGCGGTGCGATGGGCCCCCAGATGCAGAATGATATCCATGACCGCGCGCGTCCCTTGCTGCCCCCGCGCCCGCGCGGCGCGCAAGGCACAGGGCCGCAGTCTGCCACCAAAGCCTGAGCGATAGGTTAAGCGCCGCGTTTTTTCGCAAGATCGCGGATCAGGCTTCGCATTTGCGCGAAACCCCCCTATATCTTGCCCAGCAGGAGACCGCATGAAACCGATATTCGCCCTTGTTTTCCTTGCCTTCGCCGCGTCTTTCACGCTGGCGCAGGACCGCGCGTCCGAGACCGAAGAGCCGATGATCCTCGGTGCGGAAGAGATCGACCTTGACGATATCCTGTGGCTCAAGCGGGCGCTGGTGGTCTTTGCCGACACGCCCGCCGACCCGCGATATGTCGAGCAGATGGGATACCTCACCGAGCGGCTCGACGCGCTGGCCGCGCGCGATGTGGTCATCGTCACCGATACCGATCCCGCCGCGCGCTCGGAATTGCGCCAAAAGCTGCGGCCACGCGGCTTTGCCCTCGTGCTGATCGGCAAGGACGGGGTGATATACCTGCGCAAGCCCACCCCGTGGCAGGTGCGCGAGATCACCCGCTCGATCGACAAGCTGCCGATGCGCCAGCAGGAGTTGCGCGACGGGCGCGCGGGCGGAAGCTGACACGCCATCGTTCAGTCCTCCCCCATCGCGACGACAAGCAGCCCCTCGCCGGGCAGCATCAGGATAAGCGCGCGCCGCGCCGCGTCCCAGCCCAGAACCGTGCGCGCGTCATCGAGCGCGTGGCGAAACACGCTTTCGCTTCGCGCATCCATGCAGGCCCGCGCCTCAAGCCCCGCGCGGCGCATCGCCATGCCGGTCTCGCGGTGGTGGTTGGCCATCGCCACCAGCCCCGCATCCGCCGTCTGCCCCGGCCAATCAAGCGCCGCCGCCCCGCGCGCCGCGATCTCGCGCTGCATCTGCACCACGTCGCTTGTGACCGGCAGGGCCGATTTCACCTCTGGCGTCACCACGGCATAAAGCCCCACGGCACAGCCCCGCGTCGCAGTAAAAGACAGCGTATCGCCCAGCGCGAACCACTGCCCCAGCCACGCCCGCTGCGCCGCCTCTTCATCGCGCACGCAGCCCGCCGCCAGCACAAGCAGCGCAAGACAGGCCAGCGGCAGGGGGCTATGGCGCGCGGGGCGGGTCATCCCCTCACTCGAATTCCATGATGACATCGTCCACTGCGAGGCTGTCGCCCGGTGCGGCGTTGATCTTGGCCACCACGCCCCGGCGCTCGGCGCGCAGGATGTTTTCCATCTTCATCGCCTCCACCGTGCACAGCGCCTGGCCCTCCTGCACCTCGTCACCCTCCGCCACGTTGACCTTTACGATCATGCCCGGCATCGGGCAGAGCAGCAGCCCGGATGTATCAGCGGCACGTTTCTCGGGCATCAACGCTGCCAGTTCCGCCTGGCGCGGCGTGCGCACATGGCATTTCAGATCGGCCCCGCGTGAGCGGATGCGAAAACCCTGCGTGATCTCGCCGACCTTGAGCACCAGCGGCTGGCCATCCACCATGAGCCGCGCCAGCCCGTCGCCCGGTGCCCAGTCGCTTGCCACGCGCATCTCGCCGCCATCCTCGAATCGCACGGTCGCGCCGTCGCGGTCGGCGGCCACACGCACCGCGAGGTGCTGCCCTTGCAGGCTCACCACCCAATCCTCGCCCACATGCCGCTCGTGGTTGTCCATCCGCCCCGACACCCGCGTGCGCCGGATTTCCGCCACCCGGTGCATCGCCGCCGCGCTGGCCGCGATGCGGCGCAGCATATCATCGGGCAGCGCCACCCCCTCGAATCCGTCAGGATATTCCTCGGCGATAAAGGCGGTGGTGATCTCGCCAGAGACAAAGCGCGGGTGATCCATCACCGCGCTGAGGAAGGGCAGGTTGTGGCCGATCCCCTCCACCTCGAAGCTGTCGAGCGCCACGCGCATCGCCTCGATGGCCTGCGCCCGGTCTGGTGCCCAGGTGCAGAGCTTGGCGATCATCGGATCGTAATACATCGAAATCTCGCCGCCATCATAGACGCCGGTATCGTTGCGCACGGCCCAGTCGCCCGCCGGGGCCTCGCCCTGCCATTTGCCGCTGTCGAGAAGCGGCCCGGCGGCCACCTCTGCGGGCGGGCGATAGCGCGTCAGCCGCCCGATCGACGGCAGGAAACCGCGATAGGGGTCTTCGGCGTAAAGCCTGCTCTCGATGGCCCAGCCCTTGAGCGTCACATCCTCCTGCGTGAACGAGAGCGGCTCGCCTGCGGCGACGCGGATCATCTGTTCGACCAGATCAACACCGGTAATCAACTCGGTCACAGGATGCTCGACCTGAAGCCGCGTGTTCATCTCGAGGAAATAGAAATTGCGGTCGCCATCGACGATAAATTCCACCGTGCCCGCGCTGGCGTAACCTACCGCCTTGGCAAGCGCCACCGCCTGCTCGCCCATGGCGCGCCGGGTGGCCTCGTCGAGGAACGGGCTCGGGGCCTCTTCGATCACCTTCTGGTTGCGGCGCTGGATCGAGCATTCCCGCTCGCCCAGATAAACGCCGTTGCCGTGGGCGTCGCACAGCACCTGTATCTCGATATGGCGCGGCTGGGTCACGAATTTCTCGATGAAGATGCGGTCATCGCCGAAACTCGACGCCGCCTCGTTCTTGGAGCTCTGGAACCCCTCGCGCGCCTCCTCGTCATTCCAGGCGATGCGCATCCCCTTGCCGCCGCCCCCGGCGCTGGCCTTGATCATCACCGGATAGCCGATCTCGCCCGAGATCTTCACCGCCTCATCAGCATCCCCGATGATCCCCATATAGCCCGGCACCGTGCTGACGCCCGCCTCTTGGGCGATCTTCTTGGAGGTGATCTTGTCCCCCATCGCCTCGATCGCCCCCACCGGCGGGCCGACAAAGGCCACGCCTTCGGCCTCCAATGCCTTGGCGAATTTGGGGTTCTCCGAGAGAAACCCATAGCCGGGATGCACCGCCTCGGCCCCGGTTTCCCTGATCGCCGCCATCACACGCTCGATCACGATATAGCTCTCGGAGGCGGGCGAGGGACCGATATGCACCGCCTCGTCGGCCATCTGCACATGAAGCGCCTGCGCATCGGCATCGGAATAGATCGCCACCGTGGCAATCCCCATCTTGCGCGCGGTCTTGATGACCCGGCAGGCGATCTCGCCCCGGTTGGCGATCAGGATTTTCTTGAACATCTCTCGTCCCTTCCTCTAGCGGTCCCGGCCCGCACGGCGCTGCGCGCGGGCCATGTCACAACCCGGCAGCCGATGCGCCGGTGAAATCGTCCTGTCAGTTTCACGATGCCTGACCCGGTTCACGGAGTGCCCCGGCACCCGGCACATGGGCCGGATGCCCCGCACCCGTTCCCGGCGCGTGGCGCAATCCATGAAAAAGGGGCGGCCCGGCGAACGCATCACCGAACCGCCCGCAGGAGGGGATGACACGGGCCACACGCCCAACGGCGCGTACGGGGAAACACGGCCCATGCCGATACACAGCCTGCCACCAACGCCGATCACGGCCAAGCCCCGGCTCGCCTCCGCCCGCCACTCGGCGCGCGCCCGCCGGAAATCGGCCGCCCTGCGCGAAACTCCGCCGATCCCCGCCCCGCTCATGACGCATCCCCGCCATCGAACAGGTCGGGAAAGCTGCGCCGCGCCACGTTCAGATCAAGCACCAGCCGCGCCTCATAGCTCTCGGGGTCAAAAGGATCGTCGGCGGGTTTGATCTCGCGCCCGAAGAACCAGCTCAACCGCCCGGCATCGAGGTTGCCGCGCTCGAACGGCTCTTCGCCGAAATGCTGCCAGATGGCGCGCAGAAACTCGGTATCGGCGCGCCGGTCAACCGGCTTGCGATCGCGATAGCGCTCGCGCGCAATCAGCGGGGTGATCCCGCGCGGGTTGCCCCGCCTGATGGTGAATTGGAAATCCGTTCCCGTGAGACGGCCGGGAAATCCGCGATGTTTCAGCATCTCGGCACCCCCGTTGATACGGGGCATCGCGCGCCGTTCAGATGTGGCGGGACGGGCGAAACCGCCCGGCCCGCCGCAAGCCCATAGGGCTTACTTGTATTTGCCGGTCTGCACGGGCTCGGTCGTGACCGGCTCGACGACGACGAATTCTTCTTCGGCCGGCTGCGCACAAGCGGCGACAACGGCGATGAAGCCAAGGGCAAGAACGCTCTTGATGGTTCTGGACATGTAAAACTCCTGTCTCTCTTATCTTCGATTGATGGCGCGCCCCGGCACGGTGCCGAGACCCGCCGATGGGGCGAGGTAAAGGCCACTTGCGTGCACCTTTGGTTCACGCTAGCGGAAGTTGAACGATTTGAACATATTGAATGCACAATCCCGCGCGCATGTGTCCCGAATGCCGCACTTGCGGCCCCCTCACGCGGTTTGGCAACGATATATCGCGCAAACATCAGAACATCTCCCAGATACAGCGGTCGCCCTCGATCCGATACGCCTCGAAGACCTCGGCCACCGCGCTGTCGTAAACCCCGAATTCCGCCTCGCGATCGGCCAGCGAGATCACCACCTGCCCCGGCTGCGGGCCGATATTTGCGATACGGCCCAGGGCATGTTCCTCGCACAGCCAGGCCAGATCGGCGGCGATGGAGTCCAGACGCGCCGCCCCGGCGGTAAACCCCGGTGCCACATAGCGAAACCGGTAAACCAGCCCCGCCCCCGCAGGCCGGTCGGTCAGCACCTCGAATAGCCGCGCCTCCAGCCCCGAGGGCAGCCGCAGCGCCCCCTCCTGCGCCGCGGCTCCGGGGGCCTGCGCCAGCTGCGCGGGCGCGATCATCCCCGCCACCGGCCTCACCGCCCCGTTCATGCGCCGCTCCCCCGGCCGGTCCAGCGCGCCACGCGCGCCGGGTCCGCCAGCAGCGCGGCGATGCGCGACTCTGCCTGCGCCCGTGCGAACCGCCCGGCCACCGCGCCGCCCGCGCGCACATGCAGCCCGCCGGGCACGCGCGCCACCCGCACCACCGGCGCAAAGCCTCGCAGATGCCGCAACGCGCGCCACATGTCCTGCCGCACCAGATGCGCCAGCCGCCGCCGCCCGACATGGCCCGTCAGCACCGCCTCGGCGGCCAGATCGAACCGCACGGGCAGGTGCCGCGCCAGCGTGAGCGCGTCCCCCTCGTCGATCACATGCCAGCGGTCGCGGCCCATGCCTTGTGCCTTCTCGTTTCTTCCTGGCGAAAATACTCCGGGGGAGTCGCCGGAACGGCGACGGGGGCCGCGCCCCCTGCCCCCCTCACAGCGGGATATTGTCGTGCTTCTTCCAGGGCCGCACGGTCTTCTTGTTGCGCAGGGACGCAAATGCCCGGCTCACCCGCGCCCGCGTGCTGCGAGGCTGGATCACCTCATCGATGAAACCGCGCTCGGCGGCGACGAACGGATTGGCAAAGCGCGCCTCGTAGTTTGCGGTATGCGCGGCGATCTTGTCGGGGTCTTTTAGGTCGGCGCGATAGATGATTTCGGTCGCGCCCTTCGCACCCATCACCGCGATCTCGGCGGTAGGCCAGGCATAGTTGAAATCGCCGCGCAGATGTTTCGATGACATCACGTCATAGGCCCCGCCATAGGCCTTGCGGGTGATCACCGTGACCTTGGGCACCGTCGCCTCGCCATAGGCAAACAGGAGCTTCGCCCCATGCTTGATGACGCCACCATATTCCTGCCCCGTGCCGGGCAGGAAGCCGGGCACATCCACCAGCGTCAGGATCGGGATCTCGAACGCATCGCAAAACCGCACGAAGCGCGCGGCCTTGCGACTCGAATCAATATCCAGACACCCCGCCAGCACCATCGGCTGGTTGGCCACCACGCCCACGGTCCGCCCCTCCAGCCGGATAAAGCCGGTGATCATGTTCTTGGCAAACTCTTGCTGGATCTCGTAGAAATCCGCCTCGTCGGCGATCTTGAGGATCAATTCCTTCATGTCATAGGGCATGTTGGGATTGGCCGGGATCAGCGTGTCAAGGCTGGCCTCCACCCTGCCCGGCGCGTCAAAGAACGGGCGCACGGGCGGTTTCTCGCGGTTGTTGAGCGGCAGGAAATCGACCAGCCGCCGCACCTCTGCCAGCGCCTCGACATCGTTCTCGAACGCGCCGTCGGCCACGCTCGACTTGCGGGTATGCGTGGTCGCCCCGCCCAGTTCCTCGGCGGTGACCACCTCGTTGGTCACGGTCTTGACCACGTCGGGGCCGGTCACGAACATGTAGGAGGTGTCGCGCACCATGAAGATGAAATCGGTCATCGCCGGGCTGTAGACCGCTCCGCCCGCGCAAGGCCCCATGATGAGGCTGATCTGCGGGATCACACCCGAGGCCTCGATATTGCGCTGGAACACCTCGCCATAGCCTGCAAGGCTGTCAACGCCCTCCTGGATGCGCGCGCCGCCCGAATCGTTGATGCCGATCACCGGCGCGCCATTTTGCATCGCCATATCCATGATCTTGCAGATCTTCTGCGCGTGGGTGGCGCTGACAGAGCCGCCCAGCACGGTGAAATCCTGACTGAACACATAGACTTGCCGCCCGTTGATCGTGCCCCAGCCGGTCACCACCCCATCGCCATAGGGGCGATTGGCCTCCATGCCGAAATCGATGCAGCGATGCGCCACGAACATGTCGAATTCCTCGAAACTGCCCTCGTCGAGCAGCAGCTCGATACGCTCGCGCGCGGTGAGCTTGCCGCGTGCGTGCTGCGCCTCGATGCGCGCCTGCCCGCCGCCGAGCCGCGCCGCGCCGCGCCGGTTTTCGAGTTCCTGAAGAATGTCTTTCATGGCGCTCCCCTTTGTCTGCGCGATCCGTGTCTGCGCGATCCGTCCCGGCACGTCCGGGCCTCCTTCGCCGTCCCTGGCGGACACCATACGCAGTCGGGGGTGCGAAACCAAACGGAATTCCGCAAATTTGCAACTTATTGCGAATGATTTATTGAATATCCGCAAATCTGCAAATCAATCCCGGCTTTGCAGATGGTCTTGTTGTCGGACCCACGACGCAAAGACCATTGAGGCGGGCATTTTTCCAGAGGCCTGTGCCCGCCCCAAAGCCCGGAGCGCGCTGCTTTGAGCCGCAGTCGGCGGCACGTTCCAAAGACCAAAGGCAAAAGCGACACGCGCGAGGGTCGCGTCGCGCTTGAGGCCCTCAACGCCCTCCTCAAGATACCGCTCCTGCCACCCCGCAGACCGGCTTGTGCGGCGTGTTGCGGTTAGCAATCACCGCCTGAAGACAGGCCCGGTCGGCGGGGCCTGGCTAAAGGCAGATGTCCGAGCGTCTCAGGCCCATGTATTAAAATAAACTCTTGGTTTTCAGGGAAGAGAGAATGGTGCGGTCGAGAAGACTCGAACTTCCACGGGAGTTACCCCACAGCGACCTCAACGCTGCGCGTCTACCAATTCCGCCACGACCGCACGTGCCAGGTAGGCTGCGGGGCGTATACGCAATGCGTCTCGGCTTGTGAAGGGGCAAATCGCATCGCGCCCGCGCTTTTTCCCGCGCCGGTCCGAGGGGGCAGTGCGGGCTTGACGATGGCGGGCGGACAGGACATTCCAAGACCTGCGCACAGGCCGCAGCGGCAAAGGAGGCCGGGCCCCGGCCCGGACAGGCAGATGGTGGAATGGATCACCTCCGATGGTCTCGTCCCCTACCCCGAGGCCGTGGCCCGGATGGAGGCGCGCGCCGACGCCATCGCCCGCGGCGAGGCCCGAGAGGCGATCTGGCTTCTGGAACATCCCCCCCTTTATACAGCCGGGACATCGGCGCGCGCCGCCGATCTCGTGGAGCCCGACCGATTTCCCGTGTTCGAGGCCCGGCGCGGCGGGCAATATACCTATCACGGCCCCGGCCAGCGAGTGGCCTATGTCATGCTCGATGTGGGTCGCCGGGGGCGCGATGTGCGCCGCTTCGTCGCGGCGCTGGAGGCCTGGGTGATCGCCACCCTCGCCGAATTCAACGTCACCGGCGAGATACGCGCGGGCCGCGTCGGCGTCTGGGTCACGCGGCACGACAAGCCGCTGACCGCCGCCGGGCGCCCCCAGGAGGACAAGATCGCCGCCATCGGCATCCGCCTGCGCAAATGGGTAAGCTTTCACGGCCTGTCGATCAATGTCGATCCCGATCTCGACCATTTCACCGGCATCGTGCCCTGCGGCATATCCGAGCATGGCGTTACCAGCCTTGTCGATCTCGGCCTGCCGGTCAGCATGGCCGATCTCGACACCGCCCTGATGCGCAGTTTCGACAGTGCCTTTGCTGAGGCGTGACGCCGCGAACGCACCGCCCCCGCCCCCGCCCCGGCGCGCGACGAATTGCCGGTTGCAAGCACATGCCGCAAGGCTATGTTGCCACGCGAAGACAAACCCAAACCCAACCAAGAGGTAGCCATGAAGACCGTTCTGACCGCCACCGCCCTGCTCACCGCGTTTGCCCTTCCCGCCCTCGCCGAGGGCGACGCCGCCAAGGGCGAGAAGGAATTCAACAAATGCAAGGCCTGCCACATGATCGCTTCTGACAGCGAGACGATCGTCAAGGGCGGCAGGACCGGCCCCAATCTTTATGGCGTGATCGGGCGGGTGATGGGCAGCGTCGAGGATTTCGCTTATTCCGACGGGCTCAAGGCAAAGGCCGAGGCCGGTGAGGTCTGGACCGAGGAGGCCCTCGCCGAATACACCGCCGATCCGAACGAATTCCTCGGCAGCCGCTCCAACATGACGTTCAAGCTGCGCAAGGGCGGCGAGGACGTGGCCGCCTATCTCGCCACGTTCTCCGACTAAGCCGGACAGCAGGCCCGGATGACAGGCCGCGCGGCACTTCGCGCGGCCTTTTGTGTTGAGCGCCCGCACGCGCACAGTCGCCGGGTCGGGTGCCACCTTCCCCCTTGCCGCCACCCCTGCTACCTGAGGCCATGCTCAGCTATCAGCACCATTACCACGCCGGCAACGCGGCGGATGTCCACAAGCACGCCGTGCTGGCCTGGATGCTGGCCTATCTGACCGCGAAGCCCAAGCCGCTCAGCTATATCGAGACCCATGCCGGGCGCGGGCTTTATGATCTGGCCGACCCGGCCGCGCAGCGCACCGGCGAGGCAACGCAGGGCATCGGGCGGCTCGAACAGGCGCTTGCGGCGGATCATCCCTATCGCCGCCACCTGGATGCGACCCGCGCCGCCCACGGCCCTTCTGCCTATCCCGGCTCGCCGCTCATCGCCGCGCAGGCGCTGCGGCCCGGCGACCGGCTCCATTTGGCCGAATTGCACCCCGGCGAGCACGCGGCGCTGACGGCGGCGCTTGCGCCCTTTGGGGCCCGTATCCGCCGCGAGGACGGGTTCGCGATGGCCCATGCCACCTGCCCGCCGACGCCGCGCCGGGGGCTGCTGCTGGTGGATCCAAGCTACGAGGTGAAGGCCGATTACGACAGCATCCCCGGCCATTTCGCGCGGATCAACCGCAAGTGGAATGTCGGCATCCTGGTGCTGTGGTATCCGATCCTGACATCGGGCGCGCATGGCCCGATGCTGGATGCGCTCGCCGCCGCCTTTCCGGACGGCCTGCGCCACGAGGTCGGCTTTGCCGCCGCCCGCGAGGGCCACCGCATGACCGGCTCGGGGCTTTTCGTGGTCAACCCGCCCTATGGCCTTGCCGACGAGGCCGCCCGCCTCTCGGCGGTCTTTGACGCGCAGGGTCGTGCGCGGGTCACACCGCAAACCGCCGCTGCATCATCCACGCCGCGCCACCCTCTGGCTTGACCGGACGATCTCCGGCAGCCGGGAGATCCTCGGGTCCAGCCAGAGGATGACGCGGATCATCCGCCCCCAACCGCAATTGCGGTGCGACAAAATTCCTTGATCTCGATCAATTTCGCGCATTGCCCGCCCGCGTGCGAGGCTCTAAAACGAAAACGATAACGGGGATGTGAGGCATGTGCCTGCGCCCCCATCGGAATTGTCAACAGGAGGCACCCAATGGCGGACGCAGCCATTCACGGCCACGAGCACGAGGATCAGCGCGGCTTCTTCACCCGCTGGTTCATGTCCACGAACCACAAGGATATCGGCATCCTCTACCTGGTCACCTCGGCATTCGTCGGGCTGATCGCGGTTCTGTTCACCGTCTACATGCGGATGGAACTGATGGAGCCGGGCGTGCAATACATGTGCATGGAGGGCGCGCGCTTCATCGCCTCTGATGTCGCGGACTGCACGCCCAACGGCCATCTATGGAACGTGCTGATCACCTATCACGGCGTTCTGATGATGTTCTTCGTGGTCATTCCGGCGCTGTTCGGCGGCTTTGGCAACTACCTGATGCCGCTCCAGATCGGCGCGCCCGACATGGCATTTCCGCGCATGAACAACCTCAGCTTCTGGCTTTATGTCGCGGGCACGGCGCTTGGCGTCGCGTCGCTTCTGGCACCGGGCGGCAACGGTCAACTTGGATCGGGCGTGGGCTGGGTGCTTTACCCGCCGCTCTCGACCAACGAGGGCGGGATGTCGATGGATCTGGCGATCTTCGCCGTCCACGTCTCGGGGGCATCCTCGATCCTTGGCGCGATCAACATGATCACCACCTTCCTCAACATGCGCGCACCGGGCATGACGCTGTTCAAGGTGCCGCTGTTTGCGTGGTCGATCTTTGTCACCGCGTGGATGATCCTGCTGGCGCTGCCGGTGCTGGCGGGTGCCATCACCATGCTGCTGACGGACCGCAATTTCGGCACCACCTTCTTTGATCCGGCGGGCGGCGGGGATCCGATCCTCTATCAGCATATCCTGTGGTTCTTCGGTCACCCCGAGGTCTATATCATCATCATCCCCGGCTTCGGCATCATCTCTCACGTGATCGCCACCTTTTCGCGCAAGCCGATCTTTGGCTATCTGCCGATGGTCTGGGCAATGATCGCCATCGGGTTCCTGGGCTTCATCGTCTGGGCGCACCACATGTATACGGTGGGCATGTCGCTCACCCAGCAGAGCTATTTCATGCTGGCCACGATGGTGATCGCCGTGCCCACCGGGGTAAAGGTGTTCTCGTGGATCGCCACCATGTGGGGCGGTTCGGTGGAGTTCCGCACGCCGATGCTCTGGGCGTTCGGCTTCCTGTTCCTGTTCACCGTGGGCGGGGTTACCGGCATCGTGCTCAGCCAGGCGGCGGTGGACCGCGCCTATCACGACACCTATTATGTGGTGGCGCATTTCCACTATGTCATGAGCCTTGGTGCCGTGTTCGCGATCTTTGCCGGCATCTATTTCTACTTCCCCAAGATGACCGGGCGCATGATCCCCGAATGGATGGGCAAGCTGCATTTCTGGGCGATGTTCGTCGGTGCGAACCTCACCTTCTTCCCGCAGCACTTCCTTGGCCGTCAGGGGATGCCGCGCCGCTATATCGACTACCCCGAAGCCTTTGCGGTCTGGAACTGGTGGTCGTCGGTGGGGGCGTTCATCTCGTTTGCCAGCTTCGTGTTCTTCTTTGGCGTGGTGTTCTATGCCCTCTTCCGCGGGGCCCGCGTGACCGAGCCGAATCCGTGGAACGAATATGCCGACACGCTGGAATGGACCCTGCCCTCGCCGCCGCCGGAGCACACTTTCGAGACGCTCCCGAGGCGCGAGGACTGGGACAAGGCCCCGGCCCACTGAGGCCATCGCAATCAATGAAAAGGCCCCGGCATCGCGCCGGGGCCTTTTTGGTATTGGCCTCTTGATTTCGGGATGTCGCCCGTGTCGGCACCCGGCACAGGCTGCCCGATGCTGTAGAAGGGGAACGCTCAGGGCCTTGAGGTGACGTTCGCAATCATGTGCAGAGCCGCGCGAGTGCCCGACCGCGGGTGGGCGCTGCAACGGTTGCGCGTGGCCCTTATGCCCGCAAAATACTGCAACGATTGCGCGAGTGATATACGTTGCAAAAGCGCCCGCCCGTCCGGGCGGGCGCGCGGCGGCGCGCAAGCGCGCCTTGACTCCGCGCGGGGGACAGGAGGCGAATGGCGGCAACAGGCCAATCCCGACGCCCCCCATCGCACCACATGGCCGGATCATCATCGCCCAAGACCTGCCAGACACCATCCGCCAGAGTCTGTCACGCACGTTCACGCATCGCGCTCTACCCAAGCCGGTCCTTGACCTGCGGCCCGACGGTGCCGAAATCCATCTGCCCGGCATGGCGCTCCTTGAGCTTGCCCATGATCTTGCCCATGTCGCGAATCGAGGCGGCCCCGACATCCGCGATGGCGCGGTCGATGGCGGCCTTGATCTCTTCTCCGGTCAACTGGCGCGGCAGGAATTCCTCGATCACGGCGATCTCGGCGCGTTCGCGCTCGGCAAGATCGACGCGGCCACCCTCCTCATAGGCGCGCACGCTCTCATTGCGCTGCTTGACCATCTTGGCAAGGATCGCCCGTATCTCGGCATCGCCGAGCGCGGCAGCGTCATCCGATCCGCGCGCGGCGATTTCCTGATCCTTGATCGCCGCATTGACAAGCCGCAGGGTCGCAAGGCGTCCCTGATCCCTGTCCTTCATCGCCTGTTTCAGCGCCTGAGCGATCCGGTCGCGTAATTCCATCTGGTCCATCCCCGTGACCGTTTCCAGCCATCGACCTTAACGGCTGGCCAGCCGCGTGACAACCACCTGCCCGGCACATCTGCCGGGTTGACCCCGGCAAGGGCTGGGCCTAGGTATGCGCCGATTTGCCCCGAGCCCGGAGACCGCCAAGATGGCCCATGCAACACGCCCCCGCCCGACCGCCTGCCTTGCGCTGGCCGATGGCTCGCTGTTTTACGGCCACGGCTTCGGGGCGGTGGGCGAGACGGTGGCGGAGCTGTGTTTCAACACCGCGATGACCGGCTATCAGGAAATCATGACCGACCCGTCCTATGCCGGGCAGGTCGTCACCTTTACCTTTCCGCATGTGGGCAATGTTGGCGTGAATGCCGAGGATGACGAGACGCTCACGCCGGTGGCGGCGGGGATGGTCGTCAAATGGGACCCGACAGAGCCATCGAACTGGCGCGCCGAGGAACATCTCTCGACATGGCTGGCGCGGCGCGGGCGCATCGCCATCGGGGGCGTGGACACGCGGCGGCTTACGCGCGCGATCCGGCAGCAGGGCGCGCCGCATGTGGCGCTGGCGCATGATCCCTCGGGCAATTTCGACGTGGGCGCGCTGGTAGCGAAGGCGCGTGGCTTTGCCGGGCTCGAGGGGATGGATCTCGCCCGCGAGGTGAGTTGCACGCAATCCTACCGCTGGGACGAGATGCGCTGGGCCTGGCCCGAGGGCTATGCGCGGCAGGGACAGGCGCGCCACAAGGTGGTGGCGGTCGATTACGGGGCCAAGCGCAACATCCTGCGATGTCTGGCAAGCGCGGGCTGCGAGGTGACGGTTCTGCCCGCCACGGCCACTGCCGGGGATGTGCTGGCCCATTCCCCCGACGGGGTATTCCTGTCGAACGGCCCCGGCGATCCGGCGGCGACCGGGGCCTATGCCGTGCCGATGATCCGCGGCGTGCTCGATAGCGGGCTGCCGCTTTTCGGCATCTGCCTCGGGCACCAGATGCTGGCGCTCGCACTTGGGGGCCGGACGGTCAAGATGAACCACGGCCACCACGGTGCCAACCATCCCGTCAAGGATCTGGAAACCGGCAAGGTCGAGATCACTTCGATGAATCACGGTTTTGCCGTCGATGGTCAGAGCCTGCCCGAGGGTGTGATCGAGACGCATGTCTCGCTCTTTGACGGGTCCAATTGCGGCATCCGGCTCAGGGATCGGCCGGTTTTCTCGGTGCAGCACCACCCCGAGGCCAGCCCCGGCCCGCAAGACAGCTTTTACCTTTTCGAGCGTTTCGCGGCCTCGATGGCCGGCTAACCCGCGCTTTCGACGGATTTTTTCTACCGTGGTTAACCGCTTGTTAAAAGATCGTTAACTTTCCGCCCGCTACCCTCGGCCCCAGGGGACAAGCAGCGGAGACCGGGCATGGGCATTTCCGAGTTGCGTCAGGGAGGGTTCGGCCGCCGGGGGCCGGGCACGCGCCTGCCCACTGATCCGCTGGGGCGCGATCTTGTGCGCCGGGGTGTCATCAGCGATGCCGATGCCACGCTGGCCGATCTGGTGCAGCGGCGCTGCGATACCTCGCTCGACCGTATCCTGATGGCCGAAGGGCTGGCACATGAGGACGACCTGCTTGCCGCCCATGCACGGCGCATCGCCGGGCGGCGGCTCGACGCGGGCGCGCTGGCCGCGATGGATCCGGTCGATACCGGGCTTGATCCGCGCCTGCTGCTCAAACATGGCGCGGTGGTGCTGCGCGATGGCGACGGCCAACCCCGCATCATCAGCGACGGATCCGAGCCGCTTGGCGCGTTGCGCGCCGCGCTGCCCGCCGATCTGGCCGCCGCAAACCGGCTTGTCGCGCCGCGCGCGGCGATACAGGACCGGGTGGCGATGCTGCACCGCGACGCCTTGCGCGACATGGCCGCCGCCCGCCCGCCCGAAAGCGAAAGCTGCCGCACATGGGACACACAGACCGGCACACGCCTGCGCGCGACCGCGGCGGCGCTGGTGGTGATCGTGGCGCTGTGTATCGCCTTTCCGGTCGCGATCTTTGGCGCGCTGGCCCTGTGGGCGGTGCTCACGCTGGTGGTGGCGGCGGCGCTCAAGACGGCGGCGTTTCTCGCCGCCGCGGGCGAGGCGCGCGCCGCCCCGCCCCCCCTGCCCGACACACCGCTGCCGCGCGTCTCGATCCTCGTGCCGCTCTTTCGCGAGACCGAGATCGCGCACGCGCTGGTGGCGCGGCTTTCGCGACTGACCTATCCCAAATGCCTGCTCGATGTGATCCTCGTGCTGGAGGAAGAGGACAGGCTCACCCAAGCGACGCTCGCCACCATCGACCTGCCGCCCTGGATCCGGCCGGTGGTGGTGCCCGACGGCCAGCCCCGCACCAAGCCGCGCGCGATGAATTACGCGCTCGATTTCTGCCAGGGCGAGATCATCGGCATTTTCGACGCCGAGGATGCGCCCGAGCCGGACCAGATCACCCAGGTGGCCCGCCGGTTCCAGACCGCGCCGCGCGATCTGGCCTGCCTGCAAGGGGTGCTTGATTACTACAACCCGCGCCAGAACTGGCTGGCGCGGTGCTTTACCATCGAATACGCCACCTGGTTCCGCACGATCATGCCGGGCATGGCGCGGCTGGGCCTCGCGCTGCCGCTGGGCGGCACCACGCTCTACATCCGCCGCGACGTGCTCGAGGATCTGGGCGGCTGGGACGCGCATAACGTGACCGAGGATGCCGATCTGGGCTTTCGCCTTGCCCGCCACGGCTGGCGCACCGGGATGATCGCCACCGTCACCGGCGAAGAGGCCAATTGCCGCGCCTGGCCCTGGGTCAAGCAGCGCTCGCGCTGGCTCAAGGGCTACATGACCACGTATCTGGTGCATATGCGCGCGCCCCGCCAGCTTTACGCGCAGCTCGGGCCACGGCAATTCTGGGGCTTTCAGGCGCATTTCGTCTCGGCGGTGAGCCAGGTTCTGCTCGCGCCGGTGCTGTGGTCCTTCTGGCTGGTGCTGCTGGGGCTGCCGCATCCGCTCGACCCGGTGCTGGCGCGCGGCACGATGGGGGCCATCGGCGTGCTGTTCCTCACGGTGGAGGCAATCAATATGTGCATCCATGCACAGGCCGTCTCGGGGCCGCGTCACCGCCACCTGATACCCTGGGTGCCGACCATGCATTTCTATGCCCCGCTCGCCGCAGTGGCCGCCTACAAGGCGCTTTATGAATTGATTTTCAAACCGTTTTTCTGGGACAAGACGGCGCATGGCCTGTCGGTTGCCGCCGCCGGGCAGCGGCGCTCAGACGGCGGTCTTGATCTCGCCGGAATCAAGCTTGAGCCGGGTCACGAAGGCCTTTGAGATGTGATCGCGCAGCGCCTGCGCGGCGGCGTCGCCGTCGCGGGCCTCGATGGCGGTAACGATGGCATCATGCTCGGCCAGCGCATCCTCGCCGCGCCCCTCGGCGGCCAGCGAGGTGGTCGCCAAAAGCGCCATCGAGCGATGCACAAGGTCAAGCTGCTGCACAAGAAAGCGGTTATGCGAGGTCAGGTGGATCTGCTTGTGAAACCGCCGGTTGGCGCGGGCAAGGTCTTTGGGGCGATGCAAAAGCGCGCGATCGTCCTCGACCATGTCGCGCAGCACGCGCATTTCCTCGGGCGTGGCGTGCATCGCGGCAAGGCGTGCGGCCAGCCCCTCAAGCTCGGCGCGCACGGTATAAAGCTCTGAAAGCTGGTTGTAATCGAGCGAGGCCACGATCAGGCTGCGCCCGTCGCGCGTCAGCATGGATTGCGTCTCAAGCCGCTGGAGCGCCTCACGGATGGGCGTGCGCGACACGCCGAACCGCTCTGCCAGATCGCTCTCCACGAGGCGATCACCGGGCTTGAACACGCCCGAATCGATCGCATCAAGGATCAGCGAATAGGCGTCGGTGCTTGGCGGTTTCATCTTTGCGCGGTCCTTTATCGCGATGCTGCGGCACCTTACGCGGTTTGACCGGGCGATCAAGAGCGGGCGATTGCGCTTTGCCGCCCTGTCGGATACGCGAGCCGCATGGCCAGACAGTATTTCGCCCATGTCAAGACATGGGTTTTCGACCTCGACAACACGCTTTATCCGCCTCAGGCGCGGCTCTTCGATCAGATCGAGGCGCGCATGACCTCCTATGTCATGGAGGCCCTGCGCCTGGATCGCGCCGAGGCCGACCGCCTTCGCCACGCCTATTGGCGCGAGCATGGCACCACGCTGGCGGGGCTGATGCGCTGCCACGATCTCGATCCCGCCCCCTATCTGGAGGCGGTGCACGACATCTCGCTCGACCATCTGGAGCCTGACCCGGCGCTTGCGGGTGCGATCCGCGCCCTGCCGGGGCGCAAGATCGTCCACACCAACGGCTCGGGCGCGTATGCGGCGCGCGTTGTGGCGGCGCGCGGGCTTGGGGGCCTCTTTGATGCCATCTACGGGGTCGAGCACGCGGGCTATCGCCCCAAGCCCGAGGCCGATGCCTTTGCCGCCGTGCTGGCGCGCGACGGCAGCGACGCGGGGCGCGCGGCGATGTTCGAGGATGATCCGCGCAACCTTGCGGCCCCCCACGCGATGGGGATGCGCACCGTGCATGTCGCGCCCGCGCCTGTCGCGGCACCACATATCCACCACCATACCGACGATCTGGCGGGGTTTCTCGCGGGGCTGGTCTGACGCCTGCGGCGAGACGTCCCTTTGAAGAGGGCGGGGCGGCTACATATCTGAGCTTCAGAGTCATCTATTGCAAAAGGACCGCCCGATGAGCCTGATCGACACCCACGCCCCCACCCACGCCCACACCCCCGTCGAGGACGAACGCGCCACCGTGCTGCGCATCTTCCTGAGCCTCGCCGTCTTTGTCGCAGGCTGGGCGACAAGCGTTGTGCTTTGGGGCATTCCGGGGCTTTATATCCCGGCGCTGGCGCTGGTGCCGGTGATCTGGGTGGTGCTTCTGTTGATTTCGCGCGGCTAGGGCCGCGCAACGCGAAAGGCGGGCATATGGTGGACGAAAACGTCGATATCGTGATCTCTGGCGGGGGCGTGGCGGGGCTCGCGGCGGCGGCGGTGTTCGGGGGGGCGGGGTTCTCGGTGCTCTGCGTCGATCCCGCACCGCCCGTCACCGCGCGCGATGCCGACGGATCTGACCTGCGCACAACCGCCTTTCTGCAACCCGCGCAGGCGCTTCTGGAGCGCGCGGGGCTGTGGGCGCGGCTTGCCCCCCATGCCGCGCCCTTGCAGATCATGCGGGTGGTCGATGCGGGCGGCGAACTCCCCGCGCCGCGCATCGTCAGGGATTTCAACGCCGCCGACATTTCCGAGAAACCCTTCGGCTGGAACCTGCCCAACTGGCTGTTGCGGCGCGAGATGGTGGCGCATCTTGAAACCTTGGCTTCGGTCAGCTTCCGCCCCGGCACCGCCACCACCACGCTTTTTACCCGCGAGCGCGAGGCGCGTGTCGGGCTGAGCGATGGCACCCGCCTGCGCGCGCGGCTCGTGATCGCCGCCGATGGCCGCAACTCGCCTGTGCGCGAGGCGGCGGGGATCGCGGTCAAGACCACGCGCTACGGGCAAAAGGCGCTGGCCTTCGCCGTGACGCACCCCATCCCGCACGAGAATGTCTCGACCGAGATCCACCGCTCGGGCGGGCCGTTCACGCTGGTGCCGCTGCCTGATTACGAGGGGAGGCCCTCTTCTGCCGTGGTCTGGATGGAAGAAGGGCCAGAGGTGGCCCGCCTTGCCGCGCTGCCGGTCCCTGAGTTCGGGGCGGCGATGAACACCCGCTCGTGCCTGCTTTTCGGCCCGCTCACGCTCGCGTCGCGCCGCACCACCTGGCCGATCATCAGCCAGGTGGCCGAGCGGATGTATGCCGAGCGCGTGGCGCTGGTGGCCGAGGCGGCGCATGTCGTGCCGCCCATCGGCGCACAGGGGCTCAACATGTCGCTGGGCGATATGCGCGTGCTCCTGGATCTGGCCCTGGCCGCGCCCGAGAGGCTTGGCGATCGCGCCATGCTCGAGACCTATCACCGCCGCAGGCATTGGGAGGTGCGCGCGCGCGTGGCCGGCATCGACCTGCTGAACCGCGCCTCGATGATGCGCGCGCAGCCCTTGCGCGATGCACGCGCGCAGGTGCTCAATGCCATCTATTCGCTGGCCCCGGTGCGCAAGACGCTGATGCAGATAGGGCTTGGCGCGCGGGGGTGAGGCGGGCGCGTCTCCTGTGGCACAGGGTGGCGATCCGGTGCCCGGCGGTAAACGCAGCGGGACGCCGCAAGCAGGGGGCTCGCATCACATGCAGCAAACCGTCGGCGTGACGGCCCGTCGATACGCGGCGTGCCAACCGTCCCTCCCCCCTCATGCGTCGGATTCCCCCATTCCCCACCTGCGCACCCCATGCTACCCAACGCCCACGCACCAGACAGGAACCGCCGCGATGACCTCCGATATCCGCCTCGCCTTCGCGCACCCGCAGGCCCGCGCCCGCGCCACCGCGCCCGACGGCCCGCTTGATCGCATCTCGCTGCGCGATCATGTCGTCGAGGTCGAGATCGGTGCCTTTCAGGCCGAGCGCGGCACCACCCAGCGCGTCGCCTTCAACGTGGTAGTGGAGGTGCGCCCGATGACCGCCGCGCTTGACGATGACGTGGATCGCATCCTCTCCTACGACCGCGTGACCGAGGCGATCGACGCGGCGCTGGCCGAGGAACGGCTCAACCTGCTCGAAACCCTCGCCCAGCGGATCGCCGAGCGCATCCTGTGGGAGCCGCAGGCAGTGCGCTGCTTCGTGCGCATCGAAAAGCTCGACCGTGGCCCCGGTGCCCTCGGGGTCGAGATCGTCCGCTCGGTGGATGATCTGCCAACGCGGCCCGTTTCCGCACCCGATACCGTGCCGCACCCGCATCTTGTCTATCTCGGCAATGCCGCCATCGCCTCGCCCAATCTCGGGCGCTGGCTCGATCAGTTGCAGGCCCGCGCCGAGCCGGTGATCCTGTGCGTCGGCCTGCCAGAGACGCCCGCGCCCACGACCGGCCACCGCATGACCCAGCGCCGCGTCGATCTTCTGGCGATGGAACAGAACGCCTGGATGCTCGCGGCCCGCGATCCGCGCTGCGTGGTGGTCTCGACGCGGACCGAGCTTGACTGGTCCATGAAACACGAGCAAATCAGCGTCTGGGCCCCGTCCAAGATCGTGCTCGACGCGGTGGATGGCCCCGCAGGCCAGGCCCCGGTCGAGCTCGCGGCATGGTTCGCGCGCCATGTCGAGGCCTCCGACCTGCTCCTGATCGGCGCGGCCCCGCCCGCCGCCTGCGATGTGCCGGTGATCGTGCAGGATATCGCCCGCTCGGGGCTCTGACATGGCCTATTACCGCCCCATACCCCGCACCGATCCGGCGCGCCCCGCCGAGGCCCTGCCGCTTGCCGGTGGCTGGTGCTGGTTCGACACGGTCGAGGTGCTTGCCCGCGACGCGCCCCCCCGCCTCATGCAAGCCCGCGACCTGCCACCCGATGTGACAGAGCGCCTCACGGCCCCGCGCCCGGCCCTCGCGGGCATGGGCATGGACGCGCCGCGCATCATGGGCATCCTCAACGTCACCCCCGACAGCTTTTCCGATGGCGGGCAGCATTTCGACCCCGAGACCGCGCGCGCCCATGCCGTGGCCATGTCGCGGGCGGGGGCCGATATCCTCGACGTGGGCGGCGAATCCACCCGCCCCGGTGCCGCCCACGTGCCCGTTGACGCCGAGATCGCCCGCACCGCCCCGGTCATCGCAGCGATCCGCGCGGCCCTTGCCACGCCGATCTCCATCGACACCCGCAAGACAGCCGTCGCCGAGGCCGCGATCCGCGCCGGGGCGTGTCTCATCAACGACGTGTCGGGCTTTACCTTTGATTCTGGCCTCGCGCCCCTCGCCGCGTCCCGCGCCCTGCCGGTCTGTGTCATGCACGCTCAAGGAACACCCGAGACGATGCAGCACGATCCGCGCTACGAGGATGTGCTGCTCGATGTCTACGACTGGCTTGACGCTCGCGTGACCGCGCTCACCGCCCTTGGGCTCCCGCGCGGTTGCATCGCGGTCGATCCCGGCATCGGCTTTGGCAAGACCCAAACCCACAACCTGCGCCTGTTGCAGGGGCTTTCGCTCTTTCACGGGCTTGGCTGCCCGGTGCTGCTCGGGGCCTCGCGCAAGCGCTTCATCGGCGATCTGACCGGCACGCCGGTCGCCGCCCGCCGCGTGCCCGGCTCGCTCGCCGTGGCGATCATGGCTGCCGAACAGGGGGTGCAGGTGCTGCGCGTCCATGACGTGGCCGAAACCCGCGCCGCGCTCGACATGTGGCAGGCGGTGAAGACTTGCTGAATCACGATCTAGTGGATGATATTATCCCCTGATTCTGGCAATTTCTTTCCAAAATCTTGTATTAACGTGCGCCACGCCTCTTCGATCCGGTCGGTTCGCGCGCCGGGCCGTGCGCTTCACCCCGCGATGAAGAGCCGCCGCAATGCGCCCCATTGGCTGATCGCGACACCCGCAAGGATCATCGCCATCGCCAGGAAAAGCTGCGGCGGCACCGCCTCTGATAGCAGCAGCGCCCCGAGGATGACCGACCACACCGGCACCATGTAGTTGACAAGGCTGAAGAATCCCGGCCCCGCCTCGCGCGTGACCTGCACCAGCAAGAGCTGCGCCACCCCCGTGGGCAGGATACCAAGATAGACCAGCGCCAGAAACCCTTTCAAACTTAATGATTTGGGCAGTCCCTCGACCACCAGCGCCACCGGCACGATCACACAGGCCGCCAGCAGCATCACCGCCGCCGACAGCGCCAAAAGCGGCACCGGCGGGCAAAGCCGCGTCGCGATAGAGCCCATAGCATAGCACATGGCCGCCCCAAGGCAGGCCAATCTTGCCAATGATTCCATATCTTTACCGGTAGAAGCAAAGGCATCCACCCCGATCAGCACCACCACCCCGATGGTGCCGAGAATGAACCCGCCCAGCCGCCGCAGGTGCATCCGCTCGCCGGGCACGAAGACATGCGCCAGCGGCAGGACCAACAAGGGCACCGCCGCCATGCACACGCCGGCAAAGCCCGACGCCACCGATTGCTGCGCCCAGCCCAGCAGGGAAAACGGAATAACGTTTGAAAACAACGCCATGAACAGCGCAAACGCCCAGAATCGCCGCTCCGGTCCGCGCCCGACAGGGGGCAATCGCAGCCCCCAAATCCGCAGCAACGACAGAAGGAACACCGCCCCCAGCGTGATCCGCACCGCGGCCACCGTGAACGGCCCGACATCGCGCAGCGCCACCGAAAGCGAGGTGAACGACGCGCCCCAGATCAGGCCAAGCGCCGCGATGCGTAGCCAGTTGACCGGCGCAATCTCGTGCACGAATGCCCTCCGGATGCCCGAAAAAGGGCCCTCATCAGACGGCCCTTTTTCATTCTATATCAATGGGTTCAGTTCTTCTCTTGATCCACCAGCTTGCCTGCCGAGATCCACGGCATCATACCGCGCAGTTTGCGGCCGACCTCTTCGATCTGATGCGCGTCGTTCATACGCCGCGTGCCCTTGAAGAAGGGCTGGCCGACGGCGTTTTCCTGCATGAAATCGCGCACGAAGGCCCCGCGCTGGATGTCGGTCAGGATCGCTTTCATCCGCGCCTTGGTCTCGGTATAGGGCAGCACCCGCGGCCCCGAGACATATTCGCCATATTCGGCGGTGTTGGAGATCGAGTAGT
>DISF01000035.1:0-1135 GCA_002421985.1 Roseovarius sp. UBA6217
GCTTTGGCCTGCCCAACCGGCACGGGATCAACAACGCCTTTCTGCCGATGGCGATCGAGGCGGGGATGACAAGTGCAATCATGAACCCGATCGCGCTGCCGGTGAAACAGGCCGAGATCGCCGCCAAGCGCGCCGAGGTGGCCGCCGCCGGTCTGGTGCTGCCCGAGGACATGGACGACGAGACCTTTTGCCAGTTGTTCGGCCTTGGCTCGACCCGTCCGCGCGCGGGCAAGGAGATGGAGGCGATCATGGCCGCCAATTTCCTGATGAACAACGATCCCCACGGCGGGAACTGGATCAAGTTCAACAAGGCCCCGCCCAAGCCCGGCGACGAGGTGCGCACGGGCGGGCGCGCGGGCAGCCGAAGCCGCCGCCGCCGGGCCTGAGCCGCGACAAAACCCCCGCCGCCTGGCGGGGGGTTCGTTTGAGGGCTGATGGCGCGGTTCAGGCCCCGCTTGGTGCCTTAGCCGCGCCTCGATCCACTCGAACCTGCGGGTGAACTTGGCGTTGGCGCGGCGTAGCGCGGCCTCGGGGCAAAGCTTCATATGCCGCGCGAGATTGGCCATCGCGAACAGCAGGTCGCCGAATTCCTCCTCGATATGGGGCGCATCGCCGCTTTGCGCCGCCTCGTGCAACTCTGCAACTTCTTCCTGTATCTTGTCGAGAACATGCGATGTTTCCGGCCAGTCAAACCCCACCCGCGCGGCGCGCTTTTGCAGTTTGACCGCGCGCAACAGCGCAGGCAGCCCCAGCGCCACCCCGTCGAGCGTGCCGGTCTCCTCGCGCGCGGCGCGCTCTGCGGCCTTCACCGCCTCCCAGTCGCGGGTCTGTTGCTCGGCGCTTTTCTCACGGTTTTCGTCGCCGAAGACATGGGGATGGCGCGCCACCATCTTGTCGGAAATGGTGTTGGCGACATCGTGAATGTCAAATAGGCCGCGATCCTGCGCGATCTGTGCGTGAAACACGGATTGCAACAACAGATCGCCCAATTCACCGCGCAACCCGTCCCAATCGCCGCGCTCTATCGCGTCGGCGACTTCGTAAGCCTCTTCAATGGTATAGGGGGCGATGCTGGCGAAATCCTGCTCGATATCCCAGGGGCATCCCGTATCTGGATCGCGCAGCCGCGCCATGA
>DISF01000035.1:1189-15954 GCA_002421985.1 Roseovarius sp. UBA6217
GTGCCGGTGCCGGTCGCGGTGACGGGAGGAAAGATGAGTATTTTTGCCAAGAAGAAACCCGGCGCGCGTCACCAGTGCGTGAGAGGGCGCGCGGTGGCTTGTTGCGCGCGGGCGCGGGGGGTATGTCTGCGGCAAAACCGGGTGTCTTGATGACAGGAGATGCGTGATGCTGAATTTGATGAAACGGCTGGGTTATGTGCTGGCTCTGGCCGTTGCGCCGCTGGTGGCGCAGGCGGCACCGCTTGTCGGGCCAGAGGCGCTTGATGCGGCGCTCAAGGGCGATGCGGCGCCCGTGGTGCTCGATATTCGCGGGCAGGGCAGCTATGAGCAGGGGCATATCCCCGGTGCGCGCAACGCGCCCTATGCGCTGTTTCGCGGCCCGGACGAAAACCCCGGCGCGCTTGTGAGCGAAGCGCATCTGACCGAGGTGCTGCGCGGGCTCGGCCTGACGACGGATGTGCCGGTGGTGGTTGTTCACCAGGGATCGAACCAGACCGATTTCGGATCGGCGGCGCGGGTCTACTGGACGTTGAAATCCTCTGGTTTCAGCGATCTGGCGGTGCTCAACGGCGGCATGAATGCCTGGGCACAGGCCGGGGGCGCGGTGGAAACCGGGGCCATGCCTGCCGTCGCGCCGAGTGAGATCACCGTGACATTCTCGGACCGGTGGCTGGCCACGCGCGCCGATGTGCAGGCCATCGTCGAGGGGCGCGAGGAGGCCACGCTTGTGGATGCACGCCCCGAGGCATTCTGGAAGGGCGAGACCAAGCACGCCGCCGCCGCGCGCCCCGGCACCATCCCGCAATCGCAATATTTCACCCATGACCGCTGGTTCGGCCAAAGCGAGCCGTCGCTGATCAAGCCAGACCTCGTGCGCCAACTGGCCGAGGAAAACGGCTTTGGTCCCGGCGACCGGCTGGTGAGTTTCTGCAATACCGGGCACTGGGCGGCGACAAACTGGTTCGCGCTGAGCGAGATTGCGGGGATCGAGGGCGTGCGGATGTATCCCGAATCGGTGGTGGGCTGGTCCAATGCCGGGCTGGATATGGCCAATGTGCCGGGGCTGTTTCAAAACCTGCTCAACAAGATCACCGGCAAATACTGAGGCGATCATGACGCAGGCAACCGCCATCCCGGCCTCGGCCCCCGGCACGCTGTCGCGCGCCTCGGTGCTTTTGCTTGTTGCCGCGCTGGTGCTGGCGGTGGCGCTTATGGCTGGGCCGCGTTCGGGCGCGGTGCTGGCGATCGGGCTGGGCTTTGGCCTTGCGCTGGAGGGGTTTCGTTTCGGCTTTACCGGGCCGTGGCGGCGGATGATCCTCGAGCGGGATGCGTCGGGCCTTCTGGCGCAGCTTCTGGCCATCGGTATCGTTGCCTGCGCGGCGCTGCCGCTGCTGGCCGCGGGCGGGGCTGAACTCAAGGGCGCGCACGCCCCCATCGGGCTGGCGATGGTGGGCGGGGCCTTTGTCTTTGGCGCGGCGATGCAGATCGTGCTGGGCTGCGGCTCGGGCACGCTCGTGAATGCCGGGAGCGGCAATGCCGTGGGCGCGGTGGCGCTGCCATTCTTTGCCATCGGCAGTTTCGCGGGGGCCTATCACCTGAGCTGGTGGACCGCGCTTGGCAGCTTGCCGGTGATGGCACTCTCAGGTGGCGGCGGGCTGGCGATCACGCTGGCCGGGCTTGCCGGGGTAGCGGCGCTGGCCCTGTGGCTGGGGCGCAGCGGCAGCCACCGCCTGCCCGCGCGGTATTGGGGCGCGGCGCTGGCTCTGGCGGCGCTGGCGATCCTGCACCTGGTGGTGGCCGGGCAGCCCTGGGGCGTGGTTTACGGGCTGGGCCTCTGGGTGGCCAAGGCGGTGGTGGCCGTGGGCGGCGATCTGTCGGGGTCGGTGTTCTGGTCGGCCCCTGCCAATGCCGCGCAGGTGGAGGCGAGCCTGCTTTTGGATGTGACCTCGCTCACCGATCTGGGGATCATCGGCGGGGCGGCGCTGGTGGCGTGGTGGCGCGCCGGGTTCGCCTCGCCGGTGGGGGTGCTGCCGGCGCGCGCCTGGGTCGCGGTGATCGTGGCGGGGCTGGTGCTTGGCTATAGCTCGCGGCTGGCCTTTGGCTGCAATATCGGCGCGTTCTTCAGCGGCATTGCCACCGGCTCGGCGCATGGCTGGGTGTGGTTCGTGGCGGCCTTTGCCGGGTCCTGGGTGGGTATCCGGCTGCGGCCCGCGCTGGGGCTGGAGGCGCGGCAATGAGGCGGGCGCATGTGGGGTGGCTGGTGGCGCTGGGGATGGTGGGGCTGATCGCGCTCGACCGGGTGCAATCGGCACCGCTCAACCCCTACACGGCCCCGCCGATGATCGCGCTTGGCTCAGGGCTGGCGGCGACCGGCGGGCATTGCGCCGCCCCGCCGCCGCCTGCACGTTAAAGCGTGTTGCGCAAAAGTGGGAACCGGTTTTGCGCAGAAAAACATGCGACCACAGAAGGTTAGAGTGGGTCGCGTGAATGCAAATGAACGCGACGCGCTCTAGCCAGCAGGGCCGGTTGCCCCGCCCGCCCGATACCATCAAAACCGCTCAGGCCTCGGCCTTTTTCTGCCATTTGCCGGTCTCTTCCGACCAGTATTGCGCCGCGCAACCCGCGGCGGTGAGCGTTTTCCACTGGATGCGCGCGGCCGCCAGCGCGGCCTCGTCGTTGCCATCAAACAGGATGCAGGCGCGCTCCAGCGCCTGCACCTCGTCGGGGGTCACCTCGGCCCCGTCCACCGCCATCACGCAAACGGCCCCGTTGGGGCAGGCGCTTTGGGTCGTGAGCAGCACCGGCTGATCGGCGTCATGCGGCCCGCCCGCGCGGCCATGCGGCACAAAGCCATCCTCTGGCCCCAGCCAGAGCCGCGCATCGAGCCAGTCCATCCGCGCCGCGTCAACCCCGCGCACCGCCACCCGCCAGCCCGCCGCCAGGGCCTTGTCGAGCAGTTGCAGCAGCGTCACTTCGAGCGGGCGGCGCGTCAGGTGATAGAAATAGGCCGCGCCCATCAGCCCCCCTCGAACATGTCGCGCACAAGGCGGTCGAGCGTCATCACGCCCCAGCCGCTCGCGCCCTCGGGGGCATAGCTGCTCTCGGCCTTGACGCTGGCGACACCGGCGATGTCGAGATGCACCCAAGGCGTGCCCTCGGCGATGAAGCGGTGCAGGAATTCCGCCGCCGTGATCGTGCCGGCGGGCCGTCCGCCGACGTTCTTGACATCGGCGATGCGGCTTTTGAGCGCCTTGGCATAGCCTGCGCCCAAGGGAAGCCGCCACAGCCCCTCGCCCTCGGCGCGGGCGGCGCGCAGCACCGCCTCGCAGAGCGCGTCATCATTGGACAGCGCCGCCGCGTTCTCGTGGCCAAGCGCGATGATCGCCGCCCCGGTGAGGGTGGCAAGGTCGATCACCGCGCGGGGGTGATAGGTCTCTTGCGCATACCAGAGCACATCCGCCAGCACGAGCCGCCCCTCGGCATCGGTGTTGATGACCTCGATCGTGTCGCCCTTCATCGCGGTGACAACATCACCGGGGCGCGTGGCGCGGTCCGAGACCATGTTTTCCACCAGCCCGACCAGCCCCACGACATTGGCGCGTGCGCCGCGCCGCGCCAGCGCGCGCATCACGCCGGTCACGACACCGGCACCGCCCATGTCCATCGTCATGTCTTCCATGCCTGCCGCGGGTTTCATCGAGATACCGCCGGTGTCGAACACCACGCCCTTGCCGACGAGCGCGAGCGGGGCCTCATCGCCGCCGCCCTGCCACTCCATCACCGCGAGATGCGAGGGATTGGCGCTGCCCTGGCCGACGCAGAGCAGCGCGCCCATGCCAAGCCGCGCCATCTCTTCCTCATCCAGCACGGTGATCTTGAGGCCAAGCGCGGCCATCGCCTCGATCTCGGCGACAAAGGCGGTGGTGGTCAGGTGGTTGGCGGGGGTATTTACCAGATCGCGGGTGACAAACACCCCTTCGGCCACCGCGCGCATCGGGGCAAAGGCGGCCTCGGCGGCCTCGGGATCCTTGACCATGACCGTGATCGCGCCGGGATCGGTCTTGTCGCCGGTGCGATGCGCGGCAAAATCATAGGCGCGCAGCACCGCCCCCAGCGCCACCTCGGCAGGCCGTTTGAGCGCGCCACCAAGGATCGTGAGCGGCGCATTTCCCTTGGCGC
Organism: Roseovarius sp. UBA6217; assembly: GCA_002421985.1. GTDB lineage: Bacteria > Pseudomonadota > Alphaproteobacteria > Rhodobacterales > Rhodobacteraceae > Roseovarius. The sequence continues at coordinate 5,369 of DISF01000035.1, forward strand.
GGCCAAGCGCCACGCCCGCGCGGCGGCTCACGTCCACGCCTGCGTTGCGCGGCACGATCACCACGTCAAGCGCCTCTGCCGCCATTCCCGAGGGCCAGCCCAGCGATACCAGATCGCCCGGCTCCTTGTCCGCGAGCGCGCCCCCCTCGATCAGCCGCGCCAGCGCGCCACGGGTAAGCCGGTTGACCCGCCGCCCGCCGGGATCGAGCGTGCCCTCCGGGGTCACGATGACGGCTACGCGGCCCGCCAATGCGGCGATGGCATCGGGATCGGGGGCGGCAAATTGGATGGTGGCGGGCAGGGTCATGTCGGCGGCTCCTTTGCATTTGCGCCAAGATCTAGCGCGGCCCGCCGTCGATGGCCAGTTAGCAGTTTTCCCCCGCAATCAATTCGGCTAGGTTGCCCGGCAAGACTGCTGCCGCGGGGGGGAAATGTGACCAGATTCGACAGATACGTGCTGTCGCAATTGATGGTGCTGTTCGGTTTCTTTGCGCTTGTGCTGGTGTCGATCTTCTGGATCAACAAGGCTGTGCGCATGTTCGACAAGCTGATCGGCGATGGCCAGCCCGCATGGGTTTTCTTCGAATTTACCGCGCTCACCCTGCCTGCGGTGATCGGTGCCATGCTGCCGATCGCGGCCTTCGCCGCCGCCGTCTATGTGGTGCACCGGCTGTCATCGGACAGCGAATTGACGGTGGTGCAGGCGACCGGGTATTCGCCGTGGCGGCTGGCATGGCCGGTGGCGGTGTTCGGGGTGATGGTCGCGGTGATGATGTCGATCCTCTCGCATCTTCTCATCCCCAACAGCCTCAGCCAGTTGCGCCTGCGCGAGGACGAGGTGTCGCGCAACGTCACCGCGCAGTTTCTGACCGCGGGTGAATTCCTGCACCCGGCACCGGGGATCACCTTCTACATCCGTGCGATCACGCCCGCGGGCGAGTTGCGCGACGTGTTCCTGTCGGACCGGCGTTCGGGGGATGCGGCGGTCACCTACACGTCGTCGCGCGCCTATCTGGTGCAGGATCCGGGCGGCACGCGGCTGGTGATGGTGAACGGGCTTGCACAGACGCTGCGGCAATCGGATCAGCGGCTATTCACCACGCATTTTGAAGATTTTTCATACGATATCAGTAGCTTGACAAGCCGTGGCGCGATCAACCTGGACAAGGTAACCTTTGCCGGGACGCTTGAGATGCTGCGCGATGCGCAGGCGGTGGCGGCGCGCACGGGGGCCACGCCCGGTGCCGTGATGGCCGAGCTTCACGGGCGGTTCACGGGGGCGCTGATGTGCATCGTGGCGGCGCTTGTGGGCTTTGCCACCCTGCTGGCCGGTGCATTCAGCCGCTTTGGCACATGGCGGCAGGTTCTGGTGGCGTTCGGGCTTCTGGTGGGGCTCAAGGTGATCGAAAGCGCGGTGCTGGCGCCGGTGCTGGTGACGGCGGCGCTTTGGCCGCTGCTCTATGCACCTTCGGTTGGCGGGCTGGGGCTGGCGGCGGGGCTGTTGTGGCTGGCGCAGAGGCCGGGGCTGTGGCGGCGGATGACGCGCGCGTTGCCATGGAATCGGGCGGCGGCGGGTGCGCAGGCATGATCCTGCACGCCTATCTCGCGCGGCGCTTCGCGCTCAATTTCGCCGGGGTTGCCGTGGCGCTGGGCGTGATCCTCGCGCTGGTCGAACTGATCGACAAGCTTGGGGATTTTCCCGACCGGCCCATCGGTGACGTGCTTGAACTGGTCGCGCTTCAGATGCCGTGGGCCAATTATGAAATCCTCCCTCTGGTGGTGATTCTCGCCTCGGTGGCGCTGTTTTTGCGACTGTCGCGGTCATCCGAGCTGGTGGTGCTGCGCGCCTCGGGGCGCTCGGCGCTGCGCGGGCTGATGGCCCCGGTCACGGTAACGCTGGTGCTGGGGATGCTGGCGGTAGCGGTGGGCAATCCGATCGTCGCCGCCTCCTCCAAGCGCGATCACGACCAGACGAACCGCTATCGCGGGGTCGAAACCACGGCGCTTGCCGTTGCCGCCGAGGGGCTCTGGCTGCGGCAGGGGGATGCGAGCGGGCAGACCGTGATCTTTGCCGAGCGGGCAAGCGCCGATCTGGGCACGCTTTTTGAGCCGAGCTTTGTCGAGTTTGCCCCCGACGGCACGCCCGCGCGGCGCATCCATGCCGCCACCGCCCGGCTGGGCACCAGGGCGTGGCACCTTGAGGACGTCAAGATATGGACGCTGGGCGCGGGCGGCAACCCCGAGGCCGAGGCACAGCGTCTGGCCACGCTCGATCTTGTGACCGAGCTGACACAGGATCGCATCCTCGACAGCTTTGGCCGGCCGCGATACATCCCGATCTGGGACTTGCCCGGCTTCATCGCGCAACTGGAGGCGTCGGGATTTTCGGCACGGCGCTACGCGGTCTGGTTCCAGAGCGAGCTGGCGCTCCCGGTATTCCTTGTGTCGCTGGTGCTGATGTCGGCGGCGTTCACCATCGGCCATGTGCGCGGGGCCAATGTCGGGCTTCGGGTGCTTGGCGCGGTGATCGTGGGCTTTGGCCTGCATTACCTGCGCAACTTCGCGCAGATACTGGGCGAGAACGGGCAAATCCCGGTGGCGCTTGCGGCCTGGGCGCCGCCGGTCGCCGCGCTGATGCTGGCGGTGGGGCTTATTCTGCACCTGGAGGATGGCTGATGCGGGTGTTTCGGCTTGTCCTTGCCTGTCTGGGCGCGCTGGTTGCGGCGGCGGGGCCGGGGGGGGCGCAAGACCTGCCACCCGATCCGGCGATGCTGGTGGCCGATGAGGTGGTGCTTGGCGCGGATGACCGGCTGATCGCGCGCGGCAATGTCGAGGCGTTCTTTGAGGGGCGCAGGCTTACCGCGCGCGAGATCACCTACGACCGCGCCGCCGACCGGCTCGAGATTGCCGGGCCGCTGACCCTGACCGAGGCGGGCGGCGCGACCGTGCTGGTGGCCGACAGTGCCGCGCTCGACCGTGATCTTGTTGCGGGTATCCTGCGCGGCGCGCGGATCGTGATGCACGATCAGCTTCAACTTGCCGCGCATCAGGCGCGGCGCACCGACGGGCGCGTGACCGAACTTTACAAGGCTTCCGTCACCTCCTGCCAGGTGTGTGACACAGGGCGCCCGCCGCTGTGGCAGATCCGCGCCGAGCGGATGATCCACGATCAGGAGACCCGGCGGCTCTATTTCTACAACGCGCAATTGCGGGTGCTGGATACGCCGGTGCTCTACCTGCCCCGGCTGCGGATGCCCGATGGGTCTGTGGATCGCGCCACCGGCTTTCTCACGCCGGAACTCATCAATTCCAGCCTGCTTGGCACCGGTGTGCGCGTGCCCTATTTCATCGCCATCGACGACCATCGCGACCTGACCATCGCGCCGTTCTGGGCCACCGATTCGCGGCGCATCGAATTGCGCTACCGGCAGGCATTGCGCAGCGGCGAAATCGAGATCGAAACCGCGCTGTCGGATGACGATTTCAACCCGCGCTCGTCGCGCGGCTATCTCTTTGCCACCGGGCGGTTCGACCTGCCGCGCGATTTCACCCTGAGATTTGACCTCGAATTGACCAGCGACGACACGTTCCTGCTCGATCACGGGTTCTCTAACCGGGACCGGTTGCGCAGCGGCGTTGCGGTGGAGCGCGCGCGCCGTGACGAGTATGTCCGCCTCGCGCTCGACCATTTTCAGAGCCTGCGGGTGGACGAGAGCAATTCCACCCTGCCGAGCATCGTCGCCAATGGCGAATACGAACGCCGGGTATTCCCGGCGCGGCTGGGCGGAGAACTGCGCCTTGCCGCGCAGGCGCACAGCCATTACCGCTCGTCCAACCTGCGCACCGACGGGCCGGATTTCGACCGGTTCGCCGATGGCCACGATGTCACCCGGTTCACCGCCGAGGCCGACTGGATGCGGCAATGGGTGCTGGGCGCGGGGGTTATCGGAACGGCCGAGGCGGGGGTTGCGCTCGATCATTTCCAGATCGCCCAGATCGGCACGACCGGGCAATCGCAGGCGACCGAGATCACGCCGCGCGCCGCCTTGCGCCTGAGCTGGCCGTTGATGAAGGTGACGCGCGGCGGCACCGCCCATGTGCTGGAGCCGGTGGCGCAGCTTGCATGGTCGGGCGGCTCCGATCCCAATGTGCCCTTCGAACAAAGCAGCGCCGTCGAATTCGACGAGGGCAACCTGTTCAACATATCGCGCTTTCCCGCGGCCGACCGTCGCGAGCGCGGGCTGAGCGGCGCGGTCGGGCTGAGCTATGCACGGGTTGCGCCCTCGGGCTGGGAGGGGCGGCTGGCGCTGGGCCATGTGATCCGCGACGACCGCCTGCTGGAACCCGGCGGCGCGCCAAGCTTTACCCCCTCCTCGGGCTTGCGTGACCGGCGCTCTGATCTGCTGGTGGCCGCGCAGATCCGCGACGATACCGGGCTTGTCGTCACCGCGCGGAGCCTGTTTGATGACCTGTTTGACACCACCAAGGCCGAGGCGCGCATAAGCTGGGAGAATGATCGCACCGATCTGGGGGCGACCTATACCTGGCTGCCAGATGATCCCGCCGAAAGCCGCCCCTCGACGGTGTCGGAATGGTCTTTCGATGGCAGCTACCGGTTTGCCGATCACTGGACCGCCAGCGGCGAATGGCGCTATGACGCGGCCACCGATCGCAACATCCGGGCGGGGGCGGGGTTGACCTACACCAACGAATGCGTGGACATCACGCTTTCGGTCTCGCGGCGGTTTACCTCCTCGACTATCCTTGAACCCGAGACCAACATCGGTTTTACCGTGGGCCTGCGGGGTTTTTCCGCCGCCTCGCTTGACAAGAGCTATACCCGCACATGCAGGAAGTGATGAGAATGACCCCGAGCCTTCGCCCCTTGCCGTCCATCCTTGCCGCGCTTTGCCTTGGCGTGCTGATCGCGGCAGGGTTGCCGCCCGCGATGCTCCGGGCGCAGAACCTGTTCGAGCCGGTGGTCTTCGTCAACGACAGCGCCATCACGCGCTATGAAATCCAGCAGCGCGCGCGGATGCTGACGCTGTTTCGCGCGCCGGGCGATCCCACGCAGCTTGCCCGTGAACAACTCATCGAAGAGCGCCTCAAGTTCGAGGCCGCCAAAGGCATGGGCATTGTCATAGACGGGGAGGCCGTGCGCGCGGGCATGGAAGAATTCGCCGCCCGCGCCGGGATGGACGGCGAACAGATGATCGCGGCGCTGGAGCAATCGGGCGTGTCGAGGCAGTCGTTCGAGGAATTCGTGCGCGCGGGCCTGACATGGCGCGAGGTGACGGGCGCGCGCTTTGCCGCCCGCGTCTCGGTCAGCGAGGACGAGATCGACCGCGCCACGCAGGCGCTTACGGGGGGATCGTCCGTGCGCGTCCTGCTGTCCGAGATCGTCCTGCCGGTGACCAGCGTGGAGGATGCCGAGGCCAAGCAAGAGCTTGCCGCGCGCATCGGCACCGCGACGACCGAGAGCGCCTTTGCCAGCTTCGCCCGCCAGCACTCGGCGGCCCCGACGGCGGGGAGCGGCGGGCGGCTGGGGTGGCAATCGCTGTCAGATCTGCCGCCGGTGTTGCAGCAGGTGGTGCTTGGCCTCGCGCCCGGAGAGGTGTCTGATCCGCTGCCCATCGAGGGAGGGCTGGCGCTTATCTTCATGCGCGACATCCAGGAGGGGGCGGTATCCACGCCGCAATATGCCGCCATCGAATACGCCGCCTATTACATCCCCGGCGGGCGCAGCGAACAGGCGCTGGCGCGCGCGGCCGCCGTGCGCGCCCAGGTCGATACCTGCGACGATCTTTACGGCGTGGCCCAGGGCCAGCCCCCCGAGGTGCTTGAGCGCGGCAGCAAGGCCCCCGAGGATATTCCCGCCGAGATCGCCGCCGAGCTGGCGCTTCTCGATCCCGGCGAGGTCTCGACGCGCATCACCCGCGCCAACGGCCAGACGCTGGTCTTCCTGATGCTGTGCGGGCGCACGCCCAAGCTCGATGACGCGCAGCCCTCGATCGAGGATCTGACCGGCTTCATCCGCAACCAGCGTATCCAGTCGCTTGCCGATGGCTATCTGGAGCAGCTCAAGGCCGAGGCACGGATCGTGGAGCGGTGATCGCGCTCACCTGCGGAGAGCCGGCCGGCATCGGCCCGGAAATCGCCCTCGCCGCCTGGGAGCGCCTGCGCGGGCGGGTGCCGTTCTTTGTCATCGGCGATCCTGCGCATATGCCCGAGGGCGCGCCGGTGGCGGTGATCGAGACGCCGCAAGAGGCCGCGCGCGTCGCGGCAACGGCGCTGCCGGTTCTGGCCCATCGCTTTGCCGGGCCGCGCATCCCCGGCCAGCCGCAACCGGCGCAGGCGCGCGGCGTGATCGAGGTGATCGCGCGCGCGGTGGAACTGGTGCAGGCGGGCGAGGCAAGTGCGCTCTGCACCGCGCCGATTCACAAACAGGCGTTGCAGGAGGGGGCGGGCTTCGGCTTTCCCGGCCATACCGAGTATCTGGCGCATCTGGCGGGGGATGTCCGCGTGGCGATGATGCTGGCGGGGCCAAACCTGCGGGTGGTGCCAGCGACCATCCACATCCCCCTGTCCGAGGTGCCGCGCGCGCTTACGCCCGCGCGGATCGAGGAGGCGATCCGCCTCACCCATGCCGCGCTGATCCGCGATTTCGCGATTGCCGCCCCGCGCCTCGCGGTGGCCGGGCTCAACCCGCATGCGGGCGAGGGCGGGCGCATGGGCCGCGAAGAGATCGAGGTGATCGCCCCGGTGCTCGACCAGTTGCGCGCCGAGGGCATGGCCCTTGCCGGTCCGCTTTCGGCGGATACGATGTTTCACGCCGCCGCGCGCGCCCGCTATGACGCGGCGATCGCCATGTATCACGATCAGGCCCTCATTCCGATCAAGACGCTGGATTTCGACCGCGGCGTGAACGTCACGCTGGGCCTGCCCTTCGTGCGCACCTCGCCCGATCACGGCACCGCCTTTGATATCGCGGGGCAGGGCGTGGCCGATCCCACCTCGCTCATCTGCGCGCTGGAAATGGCCGAGCGGCTGGCGCGGGCGCGGGGGGGGGCATGACCGCGCTCGACGCGCTGCCGCCGCTCTCGCGCGTGATCGCGGCGCACGGGCTTTCGGCGCGCAAGTCGCTGGGTCAGAATTTTCTGCTCGATCTGAATCTCACCTCCAGGATCGCGCGCGCGGCGGGCGATCTGTCGCAGTGCGACGTGCTGGAGGTGGGGCCGGGGCCGGGGGGCCTGACGCGGGGGCTGTTGATGGCGGGCGCGCGCCATGTGCTCGCGGTCGAGAAAGACCCGCGCTGCCTGCCCGCTCTCCAGCAGATCGCCGAGGCGGCGCCGGGGCGGCTTACGGTGATCGAGGGCGACGCGCTCGCCATCGACCCGCTGGCCCATCTGGCGCCGCCGATTCGCGTGGTGGCGAACCTGCCCTATAATATCGGCACCGAATTGCTGGTGCGGTGGCTGACGCCAGAGGCATGGCCGCCGGTCTGGGAGACGCTGACGCTGATGTTTCAGCGCGAGGTCGCCGAGCGGATCATCGCCGCGCCCGGCTCCAAGGCCTATGGTCGGCTGGCGCTGCTGGCGCAGTGGCGTTGCGATGCGCGGATCGTGATGCACCTGCCACCGGGGGCATTCACGCCGCCACCCAAGGTATCAAGCGCGGTTGTGCATCTCACCGCGCTTCCCGCGCCGCGCTTTGCGGCCGATGCGCGGATTCTCGAACGCCTCGTGGCGCGCGCCTTCAACCAGCGGCGCAAGATGCTGCGCGCCGCGCTCAAGGGGGTGGCCCCAGATATCGAGGACCGCCTCATCGCCGCCGGGATCGCGCCCACGGATCGCGCCGAGACGGTCGATCTGGAACGGTTCTGCGCGCTGGCGCGGCTGATGCCGGGGGCGGGCTTTGTGGATGGGCTGGCACCGCCGTTCGACAAGACGCGATGACCCGCGCGAGTGCCCGATGGCGGCCCTGACCGCGCGCCGGGGCCTGTGCCGCGCACATGGCCTGCGGCCTCATGGCCATAGACGGCGGCCAGCGAGCCGCCCCAACCGCCCTCAGGCGCTGAGGAGGGGTTGTGCCTCGCGCAGGGCGGTATAGGCGAGCAGCGCCGCGCCGATGGGCGGGACGTGCAGGAACAGCGTCATCCCCAGGGTGACCACCGTGAGGCGCATCGGTCGCGACGGGATATCGGGCAGGGCGGTGGGCTCTATCGCCTCCTTGCGCCATGCGCCGTTGCGCGCCTCGTTTCGTTTGCTGCGCGCGGTCTCGATATCCGCTTGCGACAGGCGCGGCGCGGTCGCGCCCAGCAAATCAAAGGTCCGGTCCATGAGCGCGATGCCTACGGCCTGCGAGCTTGGGCCCCGCAAGACCGCATCAAAGGGCAGATAGCTGCCGACCCGTTCCAGCGCGCGCTCCAGCAGCACGGTATAGGCGTTCGGATCAAAGGTTGCCTGGCCCTTGCGCCGTGGCGGCGGGCCGACGGCGATGACAAGGTAATGCGGGCGGTCCTTGCGCTCGGGGGGCAACCAGCCCAGCGCGATGCGCACGGATTCGCGGTCGATGAGCGCGATATCCTCGCCGTCCCATGTCAGGCGGCGCACCTGCGTCGCAAGTCCGTGCGAGGCGATGTCGAATTCCTCGACAATATCGGGGAAATCCATTCCCGGCCGGTCGTGATATTCCAATGCGGCGATGTCGCCGTAAGATTGCCTGTTCATGATCTGCCTCTCGGCTTGCTCCTGTCCTGAAACGGAGGGAACCCAACATGCACTTTTTACGCCTGTCTCACCGTCTTGTTGTCTGCCTCAGCGCCCGTCGATCTGTGCCGCCATGATGGCGATCGCCTGTTGATAGACGCCGGCGGCGTTCCATTGCTCGATCACCGCGAAATTCGGCTCGCCCGGCTGATAGCCGCGCCCCGGCTGCCAGCCCTTGGCGCGCAGGAAATTGGCGGTCGAGGCCATCGCGTCGGTCAGGTTGTAGAAATCCACCCGCCCGTCGCCATTGCCGTCCACGCCGTAGCGCAGCGCGTTGCCCGGCAGGAACTGGGTATGGCCCAGCTCGCCATGCCGCGCGCCCTGCGTGGCGGGGGTGATATCCCCGCGATCCACCAGCTTGAGCGCGCCAAGCGCGTGGGGCCGAAAGAAATCCGACCGGCGGCAATCCCAGGTCAGCGTGACGATGGCCGAGACCACCGATGTGTCGCCCATGAAGCGGCCAAAGCCGGTTTCCATCCCGTGGATCGCGATCAGCACGCCCGCGGGCACGCCATATTGGCGTTCCAGCGCATCGTAGAAGGCTGCATCGCGCGCCCGGCGCTGGCGGCCTTGCGACACGATGACCGAGGCCCCGCGCACCTCCATGAATTTGTCAAGGCTGTAGCGAAAGCTCTTCTGGTTGCGGTCGGCGGCGATGGTGGCATGGGCATATCCGGCCCGCATCAGCGCGTCGATCCCGCGCGGGCCGACACCCTCGGCGGCGGCCTCGCGCGCGAAATCGCGCTTCCACGTGTCAAAGCCGTGGCCCGTATCGCCGCATTGCGCGGCCTGCGCCGCCCCGGTGCCGATCCCGGCCAGCATCAGGGCGACCGTGAGGCCAAGGGCGTTGCGGCGCGGCGTGGCGCATGGGGGTGTGACCGACATCGTTACTCTCCCGGACGGTGCATGAACACCGCCACCTTACCGCGCCGATGCCCTGGGGCAAGACGCTGCACGGGACGATGCCGGGGGCGCGTGCGGATCATCCGCCGAATGCCCTGATCAGATTCGCGGCCTGCGCGATCTGGCCATGGGTCGCCAGCACCATGAACGTGCCGGTCAGCGCCGTGGTATGCGCGGCAAGCCGCAGGTTCTCGCCGCGCAGCAGGTTGACGATGGCGAGCGCCACCGCGACCGGCAGCGCAAAGAGACCAAGGGTCAAGGTCAGCATCCAGACGCTGAGCCGCAGCGGCGCGGTCGGCTCGCGGATATCGTCGGACTGCGCCAACGCCGTGGCCTCGGCGGGATCGGGATCGCGGAACGCCGCGCGCAGCGCGTCGATCCGCGCCTCTTCGGCGCTGCCCTTGCCAAAGCCCGGCATTTTCGCCCGCAGTTGGGTATAGGCCGCCTCCACATCGGGCAGACGGTTGCGGCGGGGCCGGGTAGCGTCGGGCACGGGGCGCACCGGCGCGGGCATCGCGGCGGTGTTGGCCACTGCGGCGCGAAACTCGGCCCGCGTCAGCACCGCGCGCGGATCGGTCCATTGCACGTAATCGGGGGCGAGTGCCGCTTGCAAACTGGCCAGAAGATAGGCGATCAGCGTCTCTGCCGAGGCACCGCCGCCTGCCTGTTTCTCCACGCGCAACTCAAGGATATGGGCGGGGAGTTCGTCGAGCCGGGGCAGCGGGCGGCCCGCCGCGATCCGCACCCGGCAGACAAGGTGGCGCGCGCACAAGATGGCCTGCGTGTCGCTTTCGCAGCGGCGTTCGTCCACCCGCTCGCCCAGCCGGTCGAGCGTATCGGCGATACCGCAGGTGATCGCGGCGATATCGAAAGTCTTTTTACCCAGGAACACTAGGGCCTGTGGACATTCATCTT
>DISF01000096.1 GCA_002421985.1 Roseovarius sp. UBA6217
GCCGGGTTCAGGATAAGACAAGACCGACCGCGTAATCCTGAGGCCGGGGCCGGACGAGGAAGTGGCTTGGGTCAACACGATGTATCGCTGGCTGATCGAGGAGGATCTGTCTTTTCGCGAGATTGCCGACCGCCTGAACGACGAGGGCGTCGCAACGGATCTCGACCGCCCATGGTCACCCGCGAGATATTCAAGCGCAACCCGCGTGCCCTGCATGTGGTCGATATCAGCGAAAACAACATGGTCGAGCTGGTGCGCGACATCCGCAGCACGCTGGGCTATAACGATGCCGATTTCCGCACCTTCGCGATTGATTGCGGCAGCCGCGAATTCGCGGCGCTGATGGCCGCAACGAGCGGCTATGATTACGTGCTGAACCTCTCGGCGCTCAAGCATGTGCGCTCCGAGAAGGACCCGTTCACGCTGATGCGGCTGATCGAGGTGAATATCCTCAACACCATCGCGACCCTGCACGCCGCCCGCGACAAGGGCGCGGCCAAGTATTTCTGCGTCTCGACCGACAAGGCCGCCAACCCCGTCAACATGATGGGCGCGAGCAAGCGGATCATGGAAATGTTCCTGATGCGCGAAAGCCTGACCATGCCGGTTTCCACGGCGCGCTTTGCCAATGTGGCCTTTTCCGACGGCTCGCTTTTGCACGGGTTCAACCAGCGCTTTGCCAAGAACCAGCCGATTTCCGCGCCCAATGACGTGCGCCGGTATTTCGTCACGCCGCAGGAATCGGGCGAGCTGTGCCTGATGTCCTGCATGACGGGCGGGAACCGCGACATCTTCTTTCCCAAGCTGAGCGAGGCGCTGAACCTCACCCGGTTCTCGGATATCGCCGTGCGCTACCTTCACGCGCGCGGGTTCGAGCCGCATGAATGCGCCACCGAGGACGAGGCCCGCGACCGCGCCGCAGACCTGATCCGCTCGGGCAAATGGCCGGTCTATTTCTTTGCCTCCGACACCACCGGCGAAAAGGATTTCGAGGAGTTCTTTACCTCCGCCGAAACCCTCGACATGGACCGTTTCGACAGTATCGGCGTGATCCTGAACGCGCCGGAGTTTGACCCCGCCAGCCTCGATCATTTCCTGTCCGAGATCGACCGCATCCGCAACGCGACGACCTGGGACAGACGAAGCGCTGTTTCGACGCCTTCCCCGAGCGCTCGCAACGGGCCATTGTGACAGTGCGGCCGGGCCTGTCGGGGATCGGCTCGATCGTGTTTCGCGGCGAAGAGGACATGATGCACGCCGCCAATGACCCGGACCGCTTTTATGACCATGTGATCATGCCCTACAAAGGCCAGTTGGAGGAATGGTATGTCCGCCATCAATCCATCACCACCTATCTCGCGCTGATCGCGCTTACCGTGTGGGTTGTGCTCAACCCGCGCTCGGGCATCGTCTGGCGCATATTCCCCGATCTGCCCCCCCGCCCGAGGACATCGCGGGCGATGTGAACTGGACGCGGGGATGGATGTCATGCTGGCTGCGCTTGATCCCACAGCCTTGCGCTTGGGGTGAAAAACGCCCGTTCACGTGAAGGATATCGCCGTTTGAGCTCGACGCCAGAGATGTCAATTCACGTCGCTCATGGGCCACCATCGTCGAGAAGAAAACCCGGATCATCATGAAACTGCCGACCTCTTGCCCGCGTCAAAGCCTTATCCGGCTCCTGTTCGCAGCACTTGCCCCGCCACCCCCGGCATGACGCAGACATCGCGCCCCGCTCACCCTGAAGCATCAACCTGAAAAGCTCCCAAAGACACGCCCCGCCCGCAGTGAAAACGCGGGCGACAATACCACGTGCGATCAACAGATCGCGCTCGTCGGAAAACGCCACTCACAGCCAAAAAGCGCGCCTCATGAATTATCCGGGTCAGAACTCCCCGCCCGCGCCCTGCTGCCACGGCTTTACCAGGTTGCCGAAGCGGGTGAACTGTTCCTCGAAGCTCAGCTCTATCGTGCCGATGGGGCCGTGGCGCTGCTTGCCGATGATGACCTCGGCCTTGCCGTGCAGCCGCGCCATGGCCTCTTGCCACTCGGCCATCTTGTCCATCTCGTGATCTCCGGGCTTCTCGCGTTCCTTGTAATAGACCTCGCGAAAGACAAACATCACCACATCGGCATCCTGCTCGATCGAACCCGATTCGCGCAGGTCCGACAGTTGCGGGCGCTTGTCCTCGCGGCTCTCGACCTGGCGCGAGAGCTGCGACAGGGCCAGAACCGGAATGTCGAGCTCCTTGGCGATGGCCTTGAGGCCCATCGAGATCTCGCCGATCTCCTGCACCCGGTTCTCGGAGGTGCCGCGCACCAGTTGCAGGTAGTCCACGATCAACAGGTCAAGCCCGTGGGTGCGCTTGAGCCGGCGGGCGCGGGCCGCAAGCTGGCTGATCGGGATGGCGGCGGTGTCGTCGATGAAGAGCGGGCAGGATTCGAGCGATTTCGCCGCCTCGACGAAGCGGCGGAATTCGTCCTCGTCCATGTCGCCGCGGCGGATCTTGTGCGAGGGGATTTCCGAGGCCTCGGCGAGGATGCGGCTGGCAAGCTGTTCGGCCGACATCTCGAGCGAGAAGAACCCCACCACCCCGCCATCGACGGTGCCGGTGGTGCCATCGGGCAGGGTGCCCTTGCGGTAAGCCTTGGCGACATTGAAGGCGATGTTGGTCGCGAGCGAGGTCTTGCCCATCGAGGGCCGCCCGGCGAGGATCAGGAGATCAGAGCGGTGCAGCCCGCCGAGTTTCTGATCCATGTCGTCGAGCGCGGTGGCCAGCCCCGCCAGCCCGCCCTCGCGCTGATAGGCGGCATTGGCGACATCGACGGCATCCTTGACCGCCTTGAGGAAGCTTTGGAACCCGGTGTCGGACTTGCCCTGTTCGGCAAGCTGGTAGAGCTTCTGCTCGGCCTCCACGATCTGGTCGGCGGGCTCGCTGCCGATCTCGACGCGGGCGGCGCGTGCGGCGATGTCGTGGCCAAGCGCGATCAACTCGCGCCGGATCGCCAGATCATAGATCATCTGCGCATAGTCGCGCGCGGCATAGGTCGAGATCGCGGCCCCGGCGAGCTTGACCAGATAGGCCGGGCCGCCGAGTTCCTTCAGCCCCTCGTCATCTTCGAGAAAGGCGCGCAGCGTCACCGGCGAGGCCAGCGCGTTGCGGTTGATGCGCGCCGCCGCCGTCTCGAAGATGCGGGCATGGACGGGATCGTAGAAATGCTGCGGTCCGATGATCGCCGCCACCCGGTCGAAAATGTCGTTATTGGTGAGGATCGCGCCCAGCAGTTGCTGTTCGGCCTCGATCGAATGCGGCACGCTCTCGGCGGCTTCGATCTCGGCCCCGGTGGGATTGAAAACGCTGATCTCGTTCATGGCTGCTGCTCTGTCCTGATCTTTGGCCAAACCGCATAGCGCCCGGCGCGGGCAGGGGGCAAAATGTATATCTCTGTGGATAAGCGCGCGCCGGTGGCGACTGCCACATATTGCCACAAACGGGGTGCTGGGCGCAACATCTGGGTGGTGCGGTCCCGCGCCGTGGCAACCATGCCGCAGCCAAGGATTTTTGCGAGTTATGCTGCGAGGGGCCGCGCGGCTCAGCCGCGATGCGCCGCCTGCCAGCCGCGCGGATCGTCGAGAAACGATTCGACCTCCCTCAGCGTGGCGGCGTCAAAGCTGCCTTGCGCGCGCGCCTCGGCCAGCACGTCGCGCCATGTGCAGAGGTGATGCAGGGTGATGCCATGATCGCCCAGTGTCTTTTCGGTCTCGGGAAAGATGCCGTAATAGAAGATGACGGCGGTGTGCGCGCAGGTGGCCCCGGTCTCGCGGATGGCATCGACAAAGCTCAGTTTTGATCCGCCATCGGTGGTGAGATCCTCGACCAGAAGCACGCGGCTCCCCTCGGTCATGGCGCCCTCGATGCGGGCATTGCGCCCGTAGCCCTTGGGTTTCTTGCGCACATAGGTCATCGGCAGCGCCATGCGCTCGGCCACCAGCGCGGCAAAGGGAATGCCCGCCGTCTCGCCGCCCGCGATATTGTCGAACGCCTCGAAGCCCGCCTCGCGCAGCACGGTGATGGTGAGAAAATCCATCAGCGTCGAGCGGATGCGCGGGAAGCTGATGAGCTTGCGGCAGTCGATATAGGTGGGGCTGCGCAGGCCCGAGGCGAAGGTGAACGGCTCGTCCGCGTTGAAATGCACTGCAGCGATTTCAAGCAGCATCCGGGCGGTGAGGCGGGCGATCTCGTCCTTCGGGGGGTAGGTGGCGGGGATCATGGCGTGGTCCTTGGGTTGGGCGCTATGGCCGAAAGCGCGGGACGCCTCCGGCGGGAGTATTTGGAGCAAGATGAAGCTTAGCTCACGCGCCAATGCAGCGCAAAGCCGGGATCAAAAACGGTCACGGGGCCGTCGCCGGTCTCGATCTTTGGCGGGTAGGTGACGGCGTCGCCCCTGGTGAGGGTAAGCCGCGTCTCGTTGGGGGGCAGGCGGTAGAAGGCAGGGCCGTTCAGCGAGGTGAAGGATTCGAGTCGCTCAAGCGCGCCCTCCTCCTCGAACACATGGGCGAGGATCGAGAGCGTGTTGGGCGCGGTGAAGCAGCCCGCGCAGCCGCAGGCGCTTTGCTTCAGCGGGTCGGTATGCGGCGCGCTGTCGGTGCCAAGGAAGAACCGCGCGTCTCCGCTCGTGGCCGCCGCGCGCAGGGCAAGGCGGTGTTCCTCGCGCTTGGCCACGGGCAGGCAGTAGTAATGCGGCCTGATCCCACCCACGAGGATATGGTTGCGATTGATGACAAGGTGATGGGTTGTGATCGTGGCGGCGAGGTCGCGGGACTCCGAGGTGACATAGGCCACCGCGTCGCGTGTCGTGACATGCTCCATCACCACGCGCAGGCCCGGCACGGCGCGGCGGAGGGGGTCAAGCACGCGGTCGATGAACACGGCCTCGCGGTCGAAAATGTCGATCTCCGGGTCGGTTACCTCGCCATGCACGCAGAGCGGCAGGCCGATCCCGGCCATCGTCTCGAGCACTGGGCGCACGGCGTTGAAATCGCGCACGCCCGAGGCGGAATTGGTGGTGGCCCCCGCCGGGTAGAGCTTCACGGCGGTAATGAGGCCGCTCGCATGGGCGGCGGCCACGTCGCGCGCGTCGGTCTCTTCCGTCAGGTAGAGCGTCATCAGCGGGGTGAATGCCGCGCCCTCTGGCAATGCCGCCATGATGCGCGCGCGGTAGGCGCGGGCATCGGCGCCGGTCACCACCGGCGGCACGAGGTTGGGCATGACGATGGCGCGGGCGAAGTGGCGCGCGCTCTCGGGCAGGACGGCGGCCAGCATCGCGCCATCGCGCAGGTGCAGGTGCCAGTCATCGGGGCGGCGGATCGTGAGGCTCTGGGTCATGGCGAGAGCGCATACACAATCGCGCGGGCCTGCGCCAGTGCTAGCCGTGCTGCGCGGCGAGGCGGGCCTCGGCGGCGTTGAGCGCGTTGCGATAGCGTGGCCCGCCGCAACGGCGATCGAGCACGTTGCGGCAGAACGGCACGATAAGCGCGTCGCGCTGTTCGGCCATGAGGCGGCGCAGCAGCGGGAAGAGATACCCCTGATCGTCGCGCCGCGCGCGCCAGAGCTGTGCAAGGCTGTGGCGGCTGAGCTTGTCCGCGCTCAACTGTGCGAGGATGCGCGGCAACACGCCGAGGCGGGCAAGGGTCTCCTCGATCGAATAGCCAAGGTGGCGGGTGCGAAAGCGCAGCACATTGGCGCGGTTGAACAGCGCCGAATGCATGGCATCAAGCTCGATCTCGGGATCATAGAGCAGCACCGCGTTTGCCGCGGCGTCGAGCATGTCGGGGGCATAGCCGTAGCGGTCGGTGAACGAGGTGCGGCGCATCGCGAGGTAACGATCGTCCCATTCCGTCACGCGCGGATCGAGCGTCGCCTGCGGGCGCAGCATCAGCACCTTTGCACCGGGTGCCGCGACCGAGAAGGCGGCGGCGGCATAGCCGCAGGCCCCGGCCCCGTAAAAGATCACCTGCTCGAATTCATCAAAGAACCCGTCATCGACCAGCCGGTCGAAATAGCCATAGACAAGCGCATCGCGAAACCATGTATCGCCCCGGCTCAGCAGACACAGATGCGACCAGCCCAACGCCTGCATCATGGTCCAGCCAAAGGGCTGGCCCTTGTCGGAGAGGGTATCCAGGCGGTCGAACGTCTCGAAACTGACAAGCAGCACCGGTCTGCGCTCGCAAAAGAGCGCGGCATGGGCAGAGCCGAGCGGCTGCATGTAGCCCGCATCGCCCACCGCCTCCTCGGCGCGGCCGAGCCAGTCCTGCCAGTCCAGCCCCGTAAGATCGGTTCCGGTGATGTCGCTCATGTCCTGCATTCGATCTGACCTTGTCTGTAACCCGCTGCCCCGGCGCGGGTCTTGGGTCCGCTTGCATCTGCGACCTTGCCGCCTGATTGGGGCGAAACTTTGGAAAATCCGGGGGCATTGTGCGGGCACATCCGCGCGCTGGGCGCGCGGCCTGGCCCTTGACCGGGCCGGGCAGGCGATGCAGGTCTATGCCAAGGCAGGATGAACGGAGGGCCGGCAGGTGAACATTCCCCAATCCATCGGCGCGGTGCAGGAGGTGCTGGGTGCGCAAGGATATGTCTGCGGGCGCGCGCTGGGCACGGTGGCCTATCTGGCGCTGACACTGGGCCGGCCGCTCTTTCTCGAGGGCGAGGCCGGCACCGGCAAGACCGAGATCGCCAAGGCGCTGGCGCAGGCCTTGGGCCGCCGCCTGATCCGGCTGCAATGCTATGAGGGGCTTGACGCCGCCACCGCCGTTTACGAGTGGAATTTCGCCCATCAGATGATCGCCATCCGCACCGCCGAGGCCTCGGGCGGGGTGGATCGGAGCCACCTGAGGGACGAGCTCTTTACCGAGGACTTCCTGATCGAGCGCCCGCTCTTGCAGGCCATGCGCCCGCAGCCCGGCGGCGCGCCGGTGCTGCTCATCGACGAGATCGACCGCACCGACGAGCCGTTCGAGGCGTTCCTTCTGGAGGCGCTCAGCGACTATCAGGTGACGATCCCCGAGCTTGGCACGATCCGCGCGCCCGAGCCGCCCATCGTGATCCTGACCTCGAACCGCACCCGCGAGGTGCATGATGCGCTCAAGCGCCGCTGCCTCTATCACTGGGTCGATTACCCCGATTTCACCCGCGAGATCGCGATATTGCGCGCCCGCGCGCCCGAGGCTTCCGAGGCGCTCAGCCGCGAGGTGGTGGCCTTCGTGCAAGCCTTGCGCACCGAGGATCTGTTCAAGAAACCGGGCGTGGCGGAAACCATCGACTGGGCCAAGTGCCTCTTGGCGCTGGACGTGATCGCGCTCTCGCCCGAGGTGATCGCCGACACGCTGGGCGCGGTGCTGAAATATCAGGATGACATCGCGCGGATGCAGGGCTCCGAGGCCAAGCGGATACTGGACGAGGCGCGCGCCACGCTCGATCCCGCCTGATGTTTCTTCTGGCCGCAAATATCCTCGGGGGGTGCGGGGGGCAGACAGCCCCCCGTGTCGCGCCATGACCGAATACGCGCCGCTCGATCTGCCGGACGATCCCAAGCTCGTCCACAACATCACCCATTTCGCGCGGGCCTTGCGCGCCGCAGGCCTGCCTGTCGGCCCCGGTCGGGTGATCGAGGCGGTGCGCGCGGTGGCCGCCGTGGGTTTTACCTCGCGGCTGGATTTCTACTACACGCTGCGCGCCTGTTTGGTCACACGGCCCGAGCATCTTGTTGTTTTCGCGCAAATCTTTCGGCTCTACTGGCGCGATCCGCGCTATATGGAACACATGATGGCGATGATGCTGCCCGCCATTCGCGGCGTGCAGGAGGATCGCGCCGCCGCCCCCGCCGAGAAGCGCGCGGCCGAGGCGCTGCTCGACGGGGTGGACCGCGCCCCGCCCGAGACCGCCGAGGAAGCGCCGGGCGAGGAGGTGGTGATCGAGATCGACGCCACCGCCACCATGTCGCGCGAGGAGCGGCTTCGGCGGCTCGATTTCGAGCAGATGTCCACCGCCGAGATGGCCGAGGCCAGGCGGATGCTGGCGCGGCTCACGCTGCCGGTGCGCCCGCTGCCCTCGCGGCGCGGCATGGCCGATCCGCACGGGAGCCGCCTTGACGCGCGCGCGACGCTGCGCGCGGCGCTGCGGCGGGGGGGCGAGCTGCGCCGCCTGCACCGCAAGGCCCCGCGCGAACGCTGGCCCAATCTTGTCGTTTTGTGCGATATTTCTGGCTCGATGAGCCAATATAGCCGCATGGTCTTGCACTTTCTCCATGCTGTCGCCAATCACAAGGGGGCGGGCTGGGCGAAGGTGCATGCCTTTACCTTTGGCACACGGCTGACCAACATCACCCGGCATCTGGCCACGCGCGATGTGGATGCGGCGCTGGCCGCCGCCGGGCGCGAGGCGCAGGATTGGGAGGGCGGCACGCGGATCGGCGCGGCGCTGCACGATTTCAACCGCGACTGGTCGCGCCGGGTGATGGGGGCGGGGGCGGTGGTGCTGCTGATCACCGACGGGCTGGACCGCGAGGAGGCGGGGCAGCTTGGCCGCGAGATGGAGCGGCTGCACCTGTCGGCGCGCAGGCTGATCTGGCTCAACCCGCTTCTGCGCTGGGAGGGGTTCGCGCCGCGCGCGGCGGGCATTCGCGCGATGCTGCCGCATGTCGATGCCTTCCGCGCCGGGCATTCCGTGGCTACCTTGGAAGAGCTGGCCGCAGCGCTGTCGCGCGGCGAGGATGGTGGCGAGAAGGCGCGGCTGATGGCCGCGATGGGGGAGGATTAGCGGATGATTGACCGCTTTGACGATATACCAGAGACGGCGCTTGCCTGGCACCGGGCGGGCAAGGGCGCGGCCTTGGCCACGGTGGTCGAGACCTGGGGCAGCGCGCCGCGCCGGGTGGGCAGCCAGTTGGCGATTTCCGGCGCGGGCGAGATTGCCGGTTCGGTCTCGGGCGGCTGTGTCGAGGGGGCCGTTGTGGTCGAGGCGCTGGATGCCATCGAGGCGGGAAAGCCGGTGATGCTGGAATATGGCGTCAGCGACGGCGATGCCTTTGCCGTCGGGCTGGCCTGTGGCGGCACGATCCGGGTGCTGGTGGAGCCGGTGGGCAGCGTGATCCCCGAGGCGCTCTTGGCCGATCTGGTGGCGGCGCGGGCGGCGCGCGAGGCGGTGGCCTATGTCACCGGGCCGGGGGGGCGCGGGCTTGCGCGCGAGGGGTATGCCGAACGGTTTCGCATGGATCGCTCGGGGCTGGAGGCGGATGGCGAGACATTCGTGGCCATTCACAACCCGCCGCTGCGCCTGATCGTCGTCGGGGCGGTGCATATCGCGCAGGCGCTGGTGCCGATGGCGCGGACCCTGGGCTATGACCCGGTGGTGATCGACCCGCGCGAGAGCTTTGCCAGCCCGGCGCGCTTTCCCGGCACGCGGCTCATTGCGGACTGGCCCGACGAGGCGGTGGCGACGCTGGGGTTGGACGGGCGCACGGGCCTTGTTCTGCTGACGCATGACCCGAAGCTTGACGATCCGGCGCTGATGGCGGGTTTGCGCTCGGACGTGTTCTATATCGGCGCGCTCGGCTCGACCCGAACCCATGGCAAGCGGGTGGCGCGGCTGCATGAGGCGGGATTTTCGGAGGCCGAGATCGGGCGGATTCACGGGCCTATCGGGCTTGATATCGGGGCGGCGGGACCGGCGGAGATCGCGGTCAGTATTCTCGCGGAGATGACGCGGGTGCTGAGGCGCGGCGCATGAGGTTTGACCCATGAAGTTTGGTCCCGTGCCGGTGGAAGAGGCCGAAGGCGCCATTCTCGCCCATTCGGAGCAGGTGGCATCGGGGCGCTTGCGCAAGGGCGTGGTGCTGGGCGAGGCCGAGATCGCGGCGCTGCGTGCAGCGGGGCACGAGGCGGTGACCGTGGCGCGGCTCGATCCGGGCGATCTGCACGAGGATGCCGCCGCCGAGCGGTTGGCCCACGCGCTGTGGAACGGGGCGGCGGGGATCGCGCCGGGGCGGGCCTTTACCGGCCGGGTGAACCTTTTGGCAGAGCGGGCGGGGGTGGTCTGTCTTGATGCGGGCGCGATCAACGCCGCCAATGCGGTGCATCCGATGGTGACCGTGGCCACCGTGCCCGACCACCACCAGATCCGCGCGGGGGGTATGGTTGCCACGGTCAAGATCATCGCCTATGGCGTGCCCGAGGCCAGCGTGGCGCGCGCGGCGGGCGTGGCGCGCGGCGCGGTGCGGCTGGCCGTGGCGCGCTATCGCACGGCGAGCCTCATTGTGACCGATGCGCCCGGCGGGCCGGGCACCAAGGGGGTGGAGGCGATCGAGGCGCGGGTTGTGGGTCTCGGCATGGCGATGGCGGGCGTGGCGGTTTGCGCCCACAACGAGGCCCCGCTTGCGCGCGAGATCGCGGCGGCGGCGGGCGAGATCGTGCTGATTCTCACCGCTTCGGCCACGTCTGACCCCCATGATACCGCCCCGCAGGCGCTGCGCGCGGCGGGGGGGCGGGTGGAGCGGTTCGGGATGCCGGTCGATCCGGGCAACCTGCTCTTTCTGGGCCAGATCGGCGACAAGCCGGTGATTGGCCTGCCGGGCAGCGCACGCAGCCCGGTGCTGCACGGGGCCGATTGGGTGCTGGCGCGGGTGGCTTGCGGGCTGCCTTGCGGCGCGGCCGAGATCGCGGCGATGGGGGTGGGGGGGCTCCTGAAGGAAATCCCCACCCGCCCGCAGCCCCGCCGGGGCCCGCGCGGCTGAGGCGGCACTTATGCCGAACTATCCATTGAGTTTTGCGAAATGGGCGCTAGGCTCTGCGATGGGAGCCAGAAACACAGCAACCGGGAGGAGCCGATGCCAGAGGTCACCATGACCGTGAACGGCAAGCACGTGAAGGGCCAGATCGAGGGCCGCACGCTGCTTGTGGATTTCATCAGAGAGAATTTGGGCCTGACAGGCACGCATGTCGGCTGTGACACCAGCCAGTGCGGGGCCTGCGTGGTGCATGTGGACGGTAAGGCGGTCAAGGCCTGCACCATGTTCGCAGCCGAGGCCGAGGGGGCGGAGGTGCGCACCATCGAGAGCATGGCCGAACCCGATGGCACGCTGCACCCGATCCAGGCCGCGTTCCGCGAGCATCACGGGTTGCAATGCGGCTTTTGCACGCCGGGGATGGTGATGTCGGCGGCGGCTCTTCTTGCCGAAAACCCGACACCCACCGAGGCCGAGATCCGCGACTATCTCGAAGGCAATATCTGCCGCTGCACCGGCTATCACAACATCGTCAAGGCGATCCTCGCGGCAAGCGGCCAGGATGTGAGCCGGATCGCGGCGGAATAGGCGAAGACATGGGGGCGCTGCCCCCGCGCCTGCGGCGCTCCCCCGGAGTATTTCGGGCAAGATGAAGCGCGGTGGGTTTGATTGGGGGAGACCCCGGACCATTCAGGGAGGTCAAGACATGCCCAAAGACGGAGGCATTGGCGCCAGCACCAGGCGGCGCGAGGACGTGCGGTTTCTGACCGGCAACGGCCATTATACCGATGATATCAACCTGCGCGGGCAGGCCTATGTGCATTTCCTGCGCTCGGATGTGGCGCATGGGCGGCTGAGGTCGGTCGATACCAGCGCCGCCGAGGCGATGCCCGGCGTGCTGCGCATATTCACCGGCAAGGATTTCGAGGCGGTTGGCGGTGTGCCCTGTGGCTGGCAGGTGACGGACCGGTTCGGGCAACCGATGCAGGAGCCGAAGCACCCGGTGCTGGCCCATGGCAAGGTGCGCCATGTGGGCGATCCCATCGCCGCCGTGGTGGCCGAGACCCGCGAGCAGGCGCGCGACGCCGCCGAGGCGATCGAACTGGACATCGAGGAATTGCCGGCGGTCGTGGACATGAAGGCCGCGCTCAAGGATGGCGCGCCCAAGGTGCATGACGAGTTGACCAGCAATCTTTGCTATGACTGGGGCTTTGTCGAGGAAAACAAATCCGCCGTTGACGAGGCGTTCGCAAAGGCCGCGCATGTCACCACGCTGGAACTGGTCAACAACCGCCTCATTGCCAACCCGATGGAGCCGCGCGTGGCGGTGGGCGATTACAACCGCTCGACGGGCGATTCGACGCTCTATACCACCAGCCAGAACCCGCATGTGATCCGGCTTCTGATGGGGGCCTTTGTTCTGGGCATCCCCGAGCACAAGCTGCGCGTGGTGGCCCCCGATGTGGGCGGCGGGTTCGGCTCCAAGATTTTCCACTATGCCGAGGAGGCATTCTGCACCTTTGCCGCCAAGGCGCTCAACCGTCCGGTGAAATGGACATCGAGCCGGTCGGAGGCGTTCATGTCGGATGCGCATGGCCGCGACCATGTGACGAAGATCGAACTGGCGCTCGATAAGGACAACAACTTTACCGCTATCCGCACCGAGACTTATGCCAATATGGGGGCGTATCTGAGCACTTTCGCACCCTCGGTGCCGACATGGCTTCACGGCACGCTGATGGCCGGGAACTACAAGACCCCGCATATCTATGTGAACGTCAAGGCGGTGTTCACCAACACGGTGCCGGTCGATGCCTATCGCGGCGCGGGCCGCCCCGAGGCGACCTATCAGCTTGAGCGGGTGATCGACAAGGCGGCGCACGAATTGGGCGTCGATCCCATCGCGCTCAGGCGGCAGAACTTCATCACCGAGTTTCCCTATGCCACGCCGGTCGCGGTGGAATATGACACCGGCGATTATCATGCCACGATGGACAAGCTCGAAGAGATCGCCGATCTCAAGGGCTTTGCCGCGCGGCGCAAGGAAAGCGAGGCGCGGGGCCGCCTGCGCGGCCTTGGCATCAACTGTTACATCGAGGCCTGCGGCATCGCGCCGTCGAACCTCGTCGGACAGTTGGGCGCGCGCGCGGGCCTGTATGAGAGCGCCACGGTGCGCGTCAATGCCACGGGCGGGCTGGTGGTGATGACCGGGTCGCATTCCCACGGGCAGGGGCATGAGACATCCTTTGCGCAAGTCATCTCGGAGATGATCGGCATCGACGCCGACATGGTCGAGATCGTGCATGGCGATACCGCCAATACGCCGATGGGCATGGGCACCTATGGCTCGCGCAGCCTTGCAGTGGGCGGCAGCGCCATGGTGCGCGCCACCGAGAAGATCATCAACAAGGCCAAGAAGATCGCGGCCCACCTGATGGAGGCCGCCGAGGGCGATATCGAGCTGAAGGATGGCCGGTTCAGCGTCGCGGGCACGGATAAATCCGTGGCCTGGGGCGATGTCACGCTCGCCGCCTATGTGCCGCACAACTATCCGCTGGCCGATCTGGAGCCGGGGCTTGAGGAGACGGCGTTCTATGATCCGGCGAATTTCACCTATCCCGCCGGGGCCTATGCCTGCGAGGTGGAGGTGGACCCCGATACCGGCCGCGTGACCATCGAACGGTTTGCCGCCGCCGACGATTTCGGCAATGTTGTCAATCCGATGATCGTCTCGGGGCAGGTGCATGGCGGCATCGGGCAGGGGATCGGGCAGGCGCTGCTCGAGGCCTGCGCCTATGACGAGAATGGCCAGCTTCTGACCGGCAGCTACATGGATTATGCCATGCCGCGCGCCGCTGACGTGCCGTTCTACCGGGTGGATCATTCCTGCCAGACGCCCTGCACCCACAACCCGCTGGGGGTAAAAGGCTGTGGCGAGGCGGGGGCCATCGGCAGCCCGCCCGCGGTGGTCAACGCGGTCATCGACGCGCTGCAATCGGGTGGCCACGACATCGCCCATATCGACATGCCGCTGTCGCCGTCGCGTGTCTGGCAAGCGATGCAAGGGTAAGGAGAGCGATCATGTATGCATTCGAAATAGACCGCCCCACGACACTGGCCGATGCGATCAAGGCGCTCGGGGCCGAGGACGCGCAGGCGCTGGGCGGCGGGCAGACGCTCATTCCGTCGCTGAAACAGCGTCTGGCCTCGCCCGCGCGGCTGGTATGCCTGTCGGGGGTGGCCGAGATCAAGGGCATCAGAACCGCCGATGATGGCGCGCTCTGTATCGGTGGCGGCACCACCCACGCGGATGTGGCGGCAGGCGCCGGGGCCTATCCGGCGCTCGCGGCGCTGGCCGCAAATATCGGCGATCCGGCGGTGCGCAATCGCGGCACCATCGGCGGCAGCCTTGCCAATAACGACCCGTCCGCCTGCTATCCGGCGGCGGTGCTGGCGTCGGGCGCCACGGTGGTGACGAATACCCGGCAGATCGCGGCGGATGACTTCTTTGACGGCATGTTCGCCACGGCGCTCGAAGAGGGCGAGATCATCACCGAGGTGCGATTCCCCGTGCCCGAAGCGGCCAGCTACCAGAAGTTCGAGCAACCCGCCTCGCGGTTTGCGCTCGTGGGGGTGTTCGTGGCGAAATACGCCACGGGCGTGCGCGTCGCGGTCACTGGCGCGTCGGAGGGCGGCGTGTTCCGCTGGTCCGAGGCGGAGGCGGCACTCACGTCCAGTTTCACGCCCGAGGCGCTCGACGGGCTGGTGCTCTCGGGCGATGGCATGATCGCCGACCTGCACGGATCGGGTGCCTATCGCGCGCATCTGGTGGACGTCATGACGCGCCGTGCGGTGGCGGCGGCGGGCTGAGCGGGGCGCATTGCGAACAAGGGGCCGTGCTTCATCAGGGGCGCGGCCCTTTCCTATTTCTGACCCTCTGGCATCAGCACCGTCACCCCCACCGATGCCGCGCGGGCGAGCCCCTCGTCAAGCGACATCGGGATATATTCGCCGCGCCGCCAGAGCTGGGCCATGTCGTCGTAATGGCGGCTCAGGAAATGGCCCGATTGGCCGGTCGAGGTGATGAACACGCTGCTGTCGGGATCGGCGAAATCATAGACGCCGCGATAGCCCGCGCCGTGCACGTTGGCAAACGGGTCCGCGCCCGCGCCGCCCCGCGTGCGCCCGCGCATCAGCGTGTTGTCGCCGCCCGAGGTTGATTGGCGTATATTGACGAAATAGCGCAGGAGCGGCACCTCGCCCAGGGTCTGGTGGTCATGGGTGGCCTGATGCGCGTCGCCCCAGCGCAGGCTTTCGAGCGAGCGGCCATAGCGTTCCGTTATCCAGATCAGCGCATCGTCAAGCGCCATGCGCGCAATGTCGGTGCAGGTCTCGCGCGCGGTGGATTGCCTGATATCGCACCACGCCGACGCCCCGCCGACATCGCGGAACACCCGCTCGATAAAGACCGGCTCGGGATGGGAAAACTCGCGCGCCAGCGGCCCGAGATCGTCCTCGATGAGCCGGTCCATCAGCGCCCGCATCCACGCGGCGTAGATCAGCGGCTCGGGCAGGTGCTCGTTCATCTCGCCGTTCCAGTTCGCGAGCAGGTCGAGCGCGCGCTGGCGCAGGCGTTCGGGCGTGCCCTCGGGGGCGGCCTCGCCGGTGAACCACAGATCCGCCCCGATCAGCGGCAGAAGCGAGCGCGCGGTAAAGCTCACCGCGTCGAGCTGCGCCTCGATGAAGCTGTCGCGCGTGTGCACCGCGCGCCGCTGCATCAATTCGCGCCAGCGATGGATGCGCTGTGTGTCGCCCCAATGGTGGCTGACATGCATCGGAAAGGGCCGATCGACGATCTTGTTGTTGGTATTGCCCAGGATTCCGCCCGAGGGGTCGATGAATTCGGGATTGGCGGTCACGGGCAGCATTCCCTGCCAGCGGTTCTCGGGGATCCAGCCTCGGCTGGGCATCCGGCCCTCGGTCTCGTGGCGGGCATCGCGGCGGGGCATGGCCCCGATAAGCTTGAGCGCGATACCTTGTTCGTCGGCCAGAATCAGGTTCTGTGAGGGCGCGATATGGAGCGCGGCGCTCGTTAGCGCCTCGGCGATCGAGGTGGCGCGCATCAGCCGTATGGCCGCGGTCATCGTGGTGTCGCGGTCCGAGAGTGCGGTCCAGGAGACGGAGGCCACGTGCCCCTGCGGCGTGATCTCGCCAAGGTTATAGTGGCTGCCGGGCAGGACCGGGCCGTTCTCGGTCCAGCGCAGGGTGAGGGTGACGGGGTCTTCGCCCTTGACCTCGATGATGGTGCGCGCGGTGCGAAACGGGGCCCAGCCTTCGGGCGTGAGATATTGGCCCGGATCGTCGGGGTTGAGCTGTTCGATGAACACGTCCTGATCGTCAAGATAGGACGAGGTCAGCCCCCAGCCAAGCCGTGCGCTGCGCCCGGTGAGGATCGCGGGAATGCCGGGGATGGTGCCGCCGATGACGCCGCCCGACTCAAGCTCCAGCCGCGCCAGATACCAGATCGCGGGGGCGGAAAACCCCAGATGCGGATCATTGGCCAGAAGCGTGCTCCCCGAGGCCGAACGCGAAGCGGCGGCCGCCCAGCCATTGGAGGCCCCGGCAAAGGCGCGCGCGGGAAAGGGCGAGAGCGGATCCGCGGCGGGCTGCCCCCGCG
Source organism: Roseovarius sp. UBA6217 (assembly GCA_002421985.1). Taxonomy (GTDB): domain Bacteria; phylum Pseudomonadota; class Alphaproteobacteria; order Rhodobacterales; family Rhodobacteraceae; genus Roseovarius. Next base: position 16,460 of record DISF01000096.1, read on the forward strand.
CCGGGGCAAGGCCCGCGAAGCGCGCACCGGGAAAGAGGCTCGCGTAATCGGGCAGCGCGGCGATACCGCTGCCGGGATCGTCGGGCAGGATATCGCCAAGCCGCGCCGGATCATCGAGCGCCAGCGAGGCGCGCGCGCGAAGCACCTCCTCGCTCAGATGGCCCGAAAGCTGCACCGCCATCAGCTTGACGAGCGCGATGGAATCGGCGGGTTGCCACGGGGCAACGGGGGCGTTGAACAGGAACTGCTCGGGTGCGCCGCGCCCCAGCGCCTCGCGGTTGATCTCGGTGATCCGCGCATTGACCCCGTCGGAATAGGCCTTGAGTGCCGAAAGCGTCGCGGCATCCTGCGCCGCCACCGAGGCGCGCGCGAGATTGTAGAGATCGAAGCGGCGCAGCGTGGTGTCGATCTTGACGGTGCGCGCGCCGAACACCTCTGACAGCCGCCCCTGCACCGTGCGGCGCATCATCGTCATCTGCCAAAGCCGGTCTTGCGCATGGGCATAGCCAAGGCCAAAGAACGTGTCGGCATCGCTTGCCCCGAAGATATGCGGCACGTTTGCATTGTCGCGCACGATCTCGACCGGGGCGGTGATCCCGTCCACGGCAAGGCGCTTGTCATACTCGGGCAGAGAGCGGGCGAGCAGCATGTAGATGATCGCCACCGCGACCAGCGCCAGCACCACCAGCCCGCCCGCGATACGCAACAGCCATTTCAGGATCACCGGCATCAAGACGCCTTTCCGAGTTTGTGCTTGCATCCCCCTTGGGGATAGTCAGAAATCCCGCCCGAGACAACGGCAACGCGACAGGAGGAAGACGACATGGCGAAACTGGCATTTCTGGGTCTGGGAGTGATGGGTTATCCGATGGCGGGCCACCTGTCGGCGGCGGGGCATGATGTCTGCGTCTATAACCGCACCGCGGCCAAGGCCGAAAAATGGGCGGCGCAGCATGGCGGGCGGCACGCCGCGACGCCCCGCGAGGCGGCACAGGGGGCCGCGTTCGTGATGGCCTGCGTCGGCAATGACGACGATCTGCGCAGCGTCTGCCTTGGCGCGGACGGGGCTTTTGCGGGCATGGGCGCGGGGGCGATCTTTGTCGATCACACCACGGTCTCGGCCAAGGTCACGCGCGAGCTGTATGAGGCCGCGAAGGCAGGTGGTTTCGGCTTTGTCGATGCGCCGGTGTCGGGTGGGCAGGCGGGGGCCGAGAACGGGCAGCTTTCCATCATGTGCGGCGGCGACGAGGCGCATTATACCGCCGCCGAGCCGGTCATCGCCACCTATGCCAAGCTCTGCCGCCGCATCGGCGAGAGCGGCGCGGGCCAGATGACCAAGATGGCCAACCAGATCGCCATTGCCGGGCTGGTGCAGGGCCTTTCCGAGGCGCTGCATTTCGCCGAGAAGGCCGGGCTTGACGGGCACGCGGTGGTCGAGGTCATCAGCCAGGGCGCGGCCGGGTCGTGGCAGATGTCGAACCGCTACAAGACCATGCTTGACGGTCACTGGACCCACGGTTTCGCGGTGGACTGGATGCGCAAGGATCTGGGCATCTGCCTCGATACCGCCGACGAGGTGGGGGCAAGCCTGCCGGTCACGGCGTTGGTGGATCAGTTCTACAAGGACGTGCAGAAGATGGGCGGCGGGCGCTGGGACACGTCGAGCCTGCTCGCGCGATTGCGCAAGATGGGGTGAGCAACATGCTCAGGCCGTTCGCGGACGCAGCGCCAGCCAGATAAGCGCCCCCCCCGCCAGCGTGAGAAACGGGATCATCGCGAGGTTGACGGCGGTCCAGCCCGCCTCGGGCGTGCCGCCCGAGCAGTTCATCAAGCCGCCCGAGGACAGCGAGGCAAAGGTCACGCCGCCAAAGACGATCAGATCGTTCAGCCCCTGCACCCGGCCCCGCTCATGCGCGCCGTGCTCGCCCGAAAGCATGGTGGTGGCCCCGATGAAGCCGAAATTCCACCCCAGCCCCAAGAGAATCAGCGCGATAAAGAAATTCTCCAGCCCCACCCCCGAGAGCGCCACCCCGCCCGCGCCTGCGAGGATCACCAGCCCGGTGGCGACGATGCGCTCCACCCCGAAGCGCGCGATCAGGTGGCCGGTAAAAAACGACGGGATATACATCGCCAGCACATGCGCCGAGACGATATCGGCGGCATGGCTTGGCGTGAAGCCGCAGCCCACCACCGCGAGCGGCGTCGAGGTCATCACCAGGTTCATCAGCGCATAGGCCACGGTCGCGCAGATAATCGCCACGGCGATTCGCGGGGTGCGCAAAAGCTCCATGCGCGAGCGCCCGCGCGGGGCGTCATGGGCCGGCACCGGGGGTTTGGGGATGTCGAGCAACAGGAACAGGAACGCGCCGACCAGGTTGACCCCGATCACCGCCAGATAGGTGCCAAGGAATGGAATCACCATCGCCTGCGAGGTGAGCTTGACCAGTTGCGGCCCCACGATGGCGCTTATCAAGCCGCCCGCCATCACGTAAGAGATCGCCTTGGGGCGGAAGGCGTCGCTGGCCGTGTCGGCGGCGGCAAAGCGGTAGAAGCCTTGGGCGGACATATAGGTGCCGGTGAGCAAGCTGCCCAGCAGGAAGATCGGAAAGGAGGCCTCATATAGGCCCCAGGCCCCGACCGCGCCGCCCATGGCCCCGAAGAGCGCGCCGATGAAGAACCCCGCGCGCCGCCCGAATTTCTGCATAACATGCGCCATCGGCGTGGCCGAGAGCATCGAGCCCAGCACGATGAGCGAGATGGGCAGCGTGGCAAAACAGACATTGCTTGCCAGCGACTGCCCCGCCAGCCCGGCCACGACGAAAACCATCGGCATTTGCGCGCCAAGAATGGCCTGCGCTCCCACCAGAACGGCAACGTTGCGGCGCGCGCGGGCATCGGTATGGGGCAGGGCTGTCTCGGTCATGGTGCCAGTGCTAGACCGGGCGTCGGGCGGGCGCAAGTGGCCGCGTGCTCAATCGTGGTGCGGGCGCACCCGGTGATAATCGCCGCCGAGATAGGTGAGCGGCCTTTCCCCGCCGCCCGAGATCGCGCGCACCGCGCCGATGCAGATGGCATGGGTGCCGTGCAGCACATGTTCGCTCAGCGTGCAGGAAAATGTCGTTGCGCGCGGCAAAAGGGGGCCATGCGCGCCCTCGATGATGTCGAGACCGCGAAACCGCGCCGCCGGGTCTTCGGGTGATGGCCCGGCAAAGGCGCGCGCCACGTCGGTGGCGTCCTCGGGCAGCACGTTGACGCAAAAGACGCGGTTGTCCAGCACCGAGCGCGCGATGCGGCTGTCGGCGCGCAGGCACACAAGCACCGAAGGCGGGTCCACCGTGAGCGAGGTGAAGGCGCTGACCGTCGCCCCCGCACATCCCCCCGGCCCCTGGGTCGTGACCACGGTCACGGTCGCCGCGACCTGCCGCATGGCGGCAATAAAGGCGTCGCTGTCCACGGTGGCTCTTTTAACAGTCACGCGGCTCTCCCTGTCGCTTGCCGGGCATGGGTAGCCGTGAAATGTGATCCGGTAAAGACCGGCCCCCGCCCGCGTGTGGGGCGACGTAGCGCGGGGTGGGGCCGGTTCCAAGGCCGGGTGGCCGCCTTGGGTGAAAAAAGATCACCGCCCAAGGCGCGCAAGACCACGCCTCGGCTAGAGTGGGTCGCGCTCATTTGCAGTCACGCGACCCACTCTAACCTTCTGTGGTCGCATGTTTCACTGCGCAAAACCGGTTCCCACTTTTGCGCAACATGCTCTAGGCGAGGATCTGCCGCGCGGCGTATCCTGTCGGGAGGGCAGGGCGCGCGCGCGAAATTGCGCCGCTTGAAGCGCCTGCCGTCAAACCGAAGGTTTGCCTCCGGCAAAACGGGCAGGCAGGCGCTGCCCGGCGGGGCCGCCGATATGAGGCCCGCCCCGGTTTACACCCCGCGCGACTGCGGGCATTCTGGCGGTAAATGACAGTTTGGGCCAGGCACATCATGACCGACAGAGACAGCAGCAGCATCAACCCCACGACCTCTGATCTGGCGTTCACGCGGGCGGAGCTGCGCGGCACCATCGCCGAGCCGGCCTATGCCGGGGCATTGAGCTTCATGCGCCGCCGTTACACGCGTGATCTGGGCGGGGCGGATGTGGCGGTGATGGGCGTGCCGTTCGATATGTCCGTGTCGGGGCGTCCGGGCGCGCGGCTTGGCCCCCGCGCGGTGCGCGCGGCGTCTTCGCATATCGCCTGGTCGGCGCCCTGGCCCTGGGGCTTTGACCCGTTCGAGCAACTCGCCGTGGTGGATTACGGCGATGTGTTTTTCGATCACGGCTATCCGGCCGCGATCCCCGAAGCCATTGCGCAGGCGGCGCGCGACGTGCTGGCCTCTGATACCGCGCTGCTCACGCTCGGGGGCGATCACTTCATCACCTGGCCGCTGTTGAAGGCCCATGCCGAGACGCACGGGCCCCTGGCCCTGATCCAGATCGACGCCCATTCCGACACATGGGAGGACGCGCCGGGCCGCATCGACCATGGCACGATGCTCTGGCACGCGCTGCGCGAGGGGCTGGTGGTGCCCGGTCATTCCGTGCAGGTGGGCATCCGCACGCATAACCCCGATCCCCTCGGCGTGCATGTGATCGACGCGCGCGAGGTGCATCTTTCCGATCCCCGCGCGATCGCGGGCCGCGTGCGCGAGATCGTGGGCGACAGGCCGTGCTACCTGACCTTCGATATCGACGCGCTCGACCCGTCGATGGCACCGGGCACCGGCACGCCGGTCATTGGCGGGCTGACCACCTTTCAGGCGCAGGAAATCCTGCGCGGGCTGGAGGGAATCGCGCTCAAGGGCATGGATGTGGTCGAGGTGGCCCCGGCCTATGACGTCTCTGAAATCACCGCGCTGGCGGCGGCGACGCTCGCTTGCGATCTGCTCTGCCTCTACGCCGCCGGGCGCTGATCCGCGCGCGCCCTGTTTTGGTCTGTCATGCCGGGTAATGCGGGGGCTGGCCTGTTGCGGACATCAGAGACTTGGCCCCGCGCGGAGTCAAGGCGCGCTTGCGCGCCGCCGCGCGAGCGCCCGACCGCCCGGACGGGCGGGCGCTTCTGCGACGCCGCACGACCGTTCAAGTATTTCGCGCCATAAAGCGCATTCCGCAACCGTTGCAGCGCCCACCCGCGGTCGGGCACTCGCGCGGCTCTTCGCATCATATCGAACGACGCCAAAAGGCCATGCACATGTCCCCGGCACCGCATCGGGCAATCTGTGCCAGCAGGCAAATACCTTATAAACAAAAGGCCCCGGTCGATGCCGGGGCCAGTCCAACAGGGAGGTTCACGTCTTACCGTAGGTGAACGTTACCACATTAATCATGAAACTCGGATACCACTTTGATATCGGTCAAGGCGGCGTGACTTTTAAACCACAAGGCGATAGCCGCCGGATTCCGTAACCAGAAGGCGAGCGTTGCCGGGATCGGGTTCGATCTTCTGGCGCAACCGGTAGATATGGGTTTCGAGCGTGTGGGTGGTCACGCCCGCGTTATAGCCCCAGACCTCGTGCAGCAGGATATCGCGCGGCACCACGCCGTCGGGGGCGCGGTAGAGGAATTTGAGGATATTGGTCTCTTTCTCGGTCAGGCGGATCTTGCGATTCTCCTCGGTCACCAGCATCTTCATCGAGGGTTTGAACGTGTAGGGGCCAAGCTGAAAGATCGCGTCCTCGGAGTGCTCGTGCTGGCGCAGTTGCGCGCGCATACGTGCCAGCAGCACCGGGAACTTGAACGGTTTAGTGACGTAATCGTTGGCTCCCGCGTCCAGCCCGAGGATGGTATCGGCGTCGCCGTCATGCCCGGTCAGCATGAGGATCGGCGCGCGCACCCCCTGTTTGCGCATGAGCCGGCACAGCTCGCGCCCGTCGGTATCGGGCAGGCCGACATCGAGGATGATGAGATCGTAAATCATGTCCTTGGCCCGCGCCAGTGCCTCGGCGGCGTTCGCGGCCTCGAACACGTCGAAATCTTCGGTCATGACGAGCTGTTCGCCCAGCGCCTCGCGCAGGTCGTCATCGTCATCCACCAGCAGTATCTTTTTGACTTGAGCCATGATGCGATCCTCTTCCTGGTCGCCAAGATGTGCATGCCGCGCGCGCGCGGCAAGTGTGCCGTCACAGGTTTCACGGCCGCGTGTTGCATGAGGGTGTTTCTTTGCCATTCGTTACAATATACGCTATTCGAGTGGCCCGAAATAGCGGAGTGTGCGCATGAGCCTTGCCCCCGACCTGACCGAATCCATCGCCCGCGCGCGGGGCGATCTGCGCATGGGCGTGCCGGTTGTGCTGTGCGATGCGCGCGGTGGCGCGGCGCTGGTGCTGGCCGCCGAGACGCTCGATGCGCAGCGGCTTGCGGATGTGCAGGCGCTGGGCGGCACGCCGGTCCTTGCCATAACGGCGCGCCGTGCCGCGACCTTGAAGGCGCGGGCCTATGATGGCGATCTGGCGCGGGTGCGGCTGCCGGCGGAGGCGCGGCTGCCATGGGTGCTGGCGGTGGCCGATCCGGCCGATGACCTGCGCGTGCCGATGAAGGGCCCGCTTCTCAGCGAGCGGGGCGGTGATGCGGGCCTGCACCGGCTGGCGCTGCAACTGGTGAAATCCGCGCGGCTCTTGCCGGCGGCGGTGCTGCTCGATCTGGGGGACGGTGCCGGTTTTGCCGCGCGCCACGGGCTGACCCTGCTCGCGGCCCACGCCGCCGCGCCGCATCTGGCAGAGGCCAGCCCGCTGCACCCGGTGGTGAGCGCGCGCCTGCCGCTTACCGTCTCCGAGGCGGGGCGGCTGCATGTGTTTCGCCCCGAGGATGGCGGCGAGGAACATTACGCCGTCGAAATCGGCCAGCCCGACCGCGCCGCGCCGGTGCTGGCACGGCTGCATTCGGCGTGCTTCACCGGCGATCTGCTCGGCTCGCTCAAATGCGATTGCGGCCCGCAATTGCGCGGCGCGCTGGCGCAGATGGGGGCCGAGGGGGCGGGGGTGCTGCTTTATCTCAACCAGGAGGGGCGCGGCATCGGCCTTGCCAACAAGATGCGCGCCTATTCCTTGCAGGATCAGGGGTTCGACACGGTCGAGGCCAATCACCGGTTGGGTTTCGAGGATGACGAGCGCGATTTCCGCATCGGGGCGGATATATTGCGGCGGATGGGCTTTGGTGCCGTGCGGTTGCTGACCAACAACCCCGCCAAGATCGCGATGATGGCACAGAACGGCATCGACGTGGTCGAGCGTGTGCCGCTCAGGCTTGGCGAGAACCCGCACAACCACGCCTACCTTGCGACCAAGGCCGCGAAATCGGGGCATCTGCTCTGAGGGGGGCCTGTTGCCGCCCGTCGGGATGACGTGCCGAGCTGCGCGAGCGCGCCTTGATTCCGCGCGGGGGGGCCGGAGGCGAATGGTGGCTCCAGCCAAGCGCACCCTAGAGCGTGTCGCGTTCATTTGCATTCACGCGACCCACTCTAACCTTTTGTGGTCGCATGTTTTTCTGCGCAAAACCGGTTCCCACTTTTGCGCAACATGCTCTATCGCTGCTTCTCGAACCGGAGGATCGCCCCGCCGCGCCATGCCAGATCGCCGCGCGAACACGCCCGCTCAGAGCGTCGCGTTGACCGCCCCGCCATCCAGAAGCAGGTTCTGACCGACGATAAATCCCGCGTGCTGGCTGCACAGGAACGCGCAGGCCGCGCCGAACTCTTCCGGCGTGCCATAGCGGCCGGCGGGGATGGTGGCACAGCGGTTCTCCTTCGCCTGCTCGATCGTGATCCCCTCGCGCTCTGCCACGCCGGAATCGAGCGATAGGGCGCGGTCGGTGGCGTGGATGCCGGGCAGCAGGTTGTTGATGGTGACGCCCTTGCCCGCCACCTGCCGCGACGTGCCCGCGACATAGCCCGTCAATCCCGCGCGCGCCGCGTTCGACAGCCCCAGGATGGGGATGGGTGACTTCACCGATTGCGAGGTGATGTTGACCACCCGGCCCCAGCCGCGCGCCATCATCCCCGGCACCAGCGCCTTGATGAGTGCGATGGGGGCGAGCATGTTCGCATCGAGCGCGGCGATGAAATCGGCGCGGTCCCAATCGGTCCACATCCCCGGCGGCGGGCCGCCCGCGTTAGTGACAAGGATATCCACCGCGCCGACCGCATCAAGCACCGCCGCGCGGCCCTCCTCGGAGGTGATGTCGGCGGCGACGGTGGTGACCTCGACGCCGAACGCGTCGCGAATCGCCGCCGCCGCCGCCTCCAGCGCCTCGGCCCCGCGCGCGTTCATCACCAGATCGACGCCTGCCTCGGCCAGCGCCCGCGCACAGCCCAGCCCAAGCCCCTTGGACGAGGCGCAGACCAGCGCCCGCTTGCCACGAATTCCCAGATCCATCGCGCTTTCCCTTTCGTTATTCACTCCGAGTTAACACCGCGCGGCGCAGGATGACCAGCAAGAGTCCGCCGATCCTCGGCGCGTGCCGGGAATTCTTGCCGGAATTGACCATATGGTGCCACAATCCTACCCTAGCATGGCATCTAGCGGCGGCGGCCCATGCGCTGCCCGCCCAGTGTTCGTTCAACGCCACCCGACGAGGACCGCCATGACCACGACAGCCCCGCCACCCGCGCAAGTCATAAAGGTGTTCGAGGCCACCGACCTGCGCGTCATCAGCGGGGCCAATCTCGGCGATGCGCTCACCTTTGCCGCCGAGCTTGACCTTGATGACATCTACGAGCTTGGCGCGCGGGCGCGGCCGCGGCAACTGGCGCTTGTGATGGAAGGGGCCGGCCCGTTCCGCATCGCCGAAGGATCGGGAATCGGCACGCCCGGCGCGCCGGTTCATCTCGATTGCTGCCTTACGCTCATGCCCGCCACCGGCAACGTGGCCGAGATGCTGATCTTTGTCGAGACCGACGCCGAGGGCTGTGTGGCCAATGTGCTTGCCATGCCGCTTGCCCATATGGTGCCGCGCACCGGCTATGCGCTGGTGCGCATCGACCGGGGCGGCGCACGCCAGCGGTTTGCGCAGGCGGCTTGCGTGTCGTTCACGCGCGGCACGCGGATCACGATGGCGACGGGCGCGCAGAAACGGGTGGAAACGCTGCAACCCGGCGACATGGTGCTGACCCGCGACGAGGGCCCGCAGCCGCTGCGCTGGATCGGTCAGACCACGCTGCGCGCGGTGGGTGATTTCGCTCCGGTGCGCATCCGCGCGGGCGCGTTCGACAACGAGGGTGATCTTCTGGTCAGCCCCGATCACCGGCTGTTCATCTGCCAGCGCGACGATGCATCGGGTGCCGGGCGGCGCGAGGTTCCGGTGCGCGCGCGCCATCTTGTCAACGGCGACAGCGTGCGCGTGGAAGGCGGCGGCCATATCGACTATGTGCAGCTCTTGTTCGACCGCCACCAGATCATCTTTGCCGAAGGCATCGCCGCCGAGACCCTGCTGCTCGATCCGGGCAGCAGTTCGGCCCTGCCGTCCGAGTTGTTGCCCGACGGAGGGGGCCACGGCACCCCCGCGCATCTGCAATTCGAGATCGGGCGCGCCCTGCTCGATCATCCCGACGCCACCGACCTCTTGCGCCGCGCCTCGCTGCGCTGAGCGGGGCAGGGGGCGGGGGCAGGACCAAGGCCAAGGCCAAGGCCCATTGCGCCGCCGCGGGCGCGCACGTATATGGCTGCCATGCTGGACCAGACCCGAAACCGCCCCGCCCTGCCGCCCGAGATTGCCCGGCGGCGCACATTTGCCATCATCTCGCATCCCGATGCCGGCAAGACCACGCTCACAGAGAAATTCCTGCTCTATGGTGGCGCGATCCAGATGGCGGGGCAGGTCCGTGCCAAGGGCGAGGCGCGGCGCACCCGCTCGGATTTCATGCAGATGGAAAAGGACCGGGGGATTTCGGTCTCGGCCTCGGCAATGTCGTTCGATTTCGGGCGCTTTCGGTTCAATCTCGTGGATACGCCCGGCCACTCGGATTTTTCCGAAGACACCTATCGCACGCTGACGGCGGTGGACGCGGCGGTGATGGTGATCGACGGGGCCAAGGGCGTCGAGAGCCAGACCCGCAAGCTCTTCGAGGTCTGCCGGATGCGCGACCTGCCGATCCTGACCTTTTGCAACAAGATGGACCGCGAGGCGCGCGACACGTTCGAGATCATCGACGAGATACAGGAAACGCTCGCCATCCATGTCACGCCGGCAAGCTGGCCCATCGGGCAGGGGCGCGATTTCCTGGGATGCTATGACATGATCCACGACCGGCTGGAGCTGATGGACCGTGCCGACCGAAACCGCGTGGCCGAGACCGTCGCCATCGACGGGCTCGATGATCCGAAAATGGCCGAGCATGTGCCCGCCGACCTGCTGGCCAAGCTGCGCGAGGATGTTGAGATGGCGCGCGAATTGTTGCCCGCGCTCGATGTGGCGGCCGTGCGCGAGGGGCATATGACGCCCATATGGTTCGGCTCGGCGATCAATTCCTTCGGCGTGCGCGAGTTGATGCAAGGCATCGGCACCTACGCCCCCGAGCCGCAGCCGCAAAAGGCCACCCCGCGCCAGATCGCCCCAGAGGAAGAGGCCGTGAGCGGCTTTGTCTTCAAGGTGCAGGCCAACATGGACCCCAAGCACCGCGACCGCGTGGCGTTCTTGCGTCTGGCCTCGGGGCATTTCCGGCGCGGCATGAAGCTCACCCATGTGCGCGCCCAAAAACCGATGACGATCTCGGCCCCGGTAATGTTTCTCGCCGCCGACCGCGAGCTTGCCGAAGAGGCATGGGCGGGCGATATCATCGGCATCCCCAACCACGGGCAGTTGCGCATCGGCGACACGCTGACCGAGGGCGAGAACCTGCGCGTGAGCGGCATCCCGTCATTCGCGCCGGAACTGTTGCAGAGCGTGCGCGCGGGCGACCCGATGAAGGCCAAGCACCTGGAAAAGGCGCTGATGCAATTTGCCGAAGAGGGCGCGGCCAAGGTGTTCAAGCCCGCCTTTGGCTCGGGCTTTATCGTGGGCGTGGTGGGGCAGTTGCAATTCGAGGTTCTCGGCAGCCGGATCGAGCTTGAATATGGGCTGCCCGTCCGCTTCGAGCCGTCGCAATTCACCTCTGCGCGCTGGGTGACGGGCGACAAGGCGGCGGTCGAGACCTTCATCGCCGCCAACAAGCAGCACATCGCCCATGACAATGACGGCGACGTGGTCTATCTCACGCGGCTGCAATGGGATATCGACCGCGTGGCGCGCGACTACCCCGACGTGACGCTCTCGGCGACCAAGGAGATGATGGTCTGAGCGCGGGTATTGGCCTGTAGCCGCCATTCGCACTCTGCCCCCGCGCGGAATCAAGGCGCGCTTGCGCGCCGCCGCGCAGCGCCCCCCCCCGGACGGACGGGCGCTGCGCGGCTCATATCTGAAACTGCCACCATCCCCTTCAGGCCATCCCCGACGCGTTCCCTTGCCTCGCGTGCCCATCCCTCAGCATGATCCACGAGCGGCCGGGCACCGGGGCAGGGCGGTGGGCGGGTGCCGCCGCTGACGCCCAGCCCCCCGCCTCAGCCCATCAGATCCGGCAGGATGGTCACGATCGACGGGAAAAACCACAAGAGCGCCAGCCCCAACCCCTGAATGAGCACGAAGGGCACGACGCCCGCGTAGATATGGCTCGTCGTCACCTCTGGCGGGGCCACCCCGCGCAGGTAAAAGAGCGCAAAGCCGAAGGGTGGCGTAAGGAACGAGGTTTGCAGATTGATCGCGATCATGATCGTCACCCATTTCGGATCAAAGCTGCCGCCATAGATCACCGGTCCGACGATCGGGATCACGATATAGATGATCTCGAGGAAATCGAGCACGAAGCCGAGGATGAAGAGCACCAGCATCACGATCAGGAAGACCTTGATTTCGTTGTCGAACGATTTGAGGAAATCCTGGATGTAATGCTCGCCGCCGAACGAGATCACCACGAGGTTGAGAAGCTGCGAGCCGATGAGGATGGTAAAGACCATCGAGGTGACCTTGGCGGTTTCGCGCACCACCGGGCTGAGCACGCCGCCCGCATAGAGCACCCAGCAGGCAAAGAGCAGACCGAACAGCGCGTAGAGATAGGCGGCATAGGCAAAGAAGAACGCCACCCAGCTCTCGAAACGCACGCCGGACTGGTTGATCCGCAGGTCGAAATTGATGCCGATGAGGATCGCCACCACCATCGCCAGCGTGGAAAACAGGATGATCCGGGGCGAGCGGTCCTGGTCGCGCAGCTTGCGATAGGCCGCGAGCATGATCGCCCCGCCCGCGCCGAGGGCGGCGGCGGGCGTCGGGTTGGTGATGCCGCCTAGGATCGAGCCGAGCACCGCCACGATGAGCACGAGCGGCGGAAAGACCACGCGGATGAGCTCGTTCTTGGCCATGCGCATCGCGCCATGCGCCACCCCGTAAAACGCCATCGCCATGGGAATGGCGAGGATGAGCCATGTCGCCCCCGAAGAGGTTGAGGGCCGGATAAGGGCGATATCGGCCAACAGCCCCAGCACGATGCCAAGGCCCCCGATCAGCAACGGCGCAGGGCTGGCCGAGGGCGCGACACCGCGCGCCACCGCAAGGGTGAGGCCGAACATCACCATGATCGTGGCCACGCCGGTGCCGATGGGGGCGGCGTTGGCCTCCTTGTCGATGCGGGCCTGCGCGATTTCCTCGGGGCTGAGGCGAACGCTTGCAGTCACGCCGCCGGCTTCGTCGATCTCCTTCTGTTGCGCCACGGCCGCGTCCCAGGCCTCTTGCCCGTGCAACTCGATCATCGACGCCTTGCATTCCGGCCCGACATTGGTGCGCAGCGAGGCCGATTGCCCCTGATCGGTGAATGTGTCGATGGTCAGATCCTGCGAGCCGACGATATTGACCTGCGCCAGCAGCATCACCCCGGCAATGAGCGCCACCGGCACACCGATGAACCAGGTGAAGCTCTCGCGCGGCGTTATGATCTCGCCGCCAGACACGCTGTCAAGCTGCACCGCCGGAGCCTGGGACGGGTTCAAGAGCGCATAGCCGAACGCGTAGAGCGCATAAAGCAGCGCCAGCAGGATGCCGGGCAAGAGCGCCGCCTGAAAGAGCGTGCCGACAGAGACCACGGCAGGCGTGCCGAGATAGGTCAGCGCGTCGGAACACCCCGCCAATTGCGCGCGGTTTTCCTGCGACACCGAATAAATATCGCCCGCCAGCGTGCCCAGAAGCACGATCACGATCGAGGGCGGGATGATCTGCCCCAGCGTGCCGCTCGCCGCGATCACCCCGGTTGACAATTGCGGGCTATAGCCGTTGCGCAGCATCGTGGGCAGGCTCAGGAGGCCCATCGTCACAACCGTGGCCCCCACGATCCCGGTGGAGGCGGCGAGAAACGCGCCCACCACCACCACCGACACGGCGAGCCCCCCCGGCAGCGGGCCAAATACCCGTGCCATCGTGGTCAGCAGGTCATTGGCGATCTTGGAGCGTTCCAGCGTGATCCCCATCATCACGAACATCAGCACCGCCAGCAGCGTCTCGAGGGCCGCGCCTGCAAGCACCCGCTCGTTGATGCGGTTGACGATGAACGAGACGTTGCGATCAAGCGCCACCTCCCAGCCCTGCGGAAAGACCGGCACGCCTGTGCGCGGCAGGTCCGGGTATCGGAAGATGGAGATGGAATCGGCGCGCACACCGGTTGCAAGCACCGTGTTGTAGGCCTCGCTCGATCGGTCGATGGCCTGATGGATCAACAGCCCCGCGCTATCCAGCCCGGCGATGATCCCGAACGAGACCACCCCCGCCCCGCCGATGGCGAAGGCCACCGGAAAGCCCGAGAGAATACCCCCGAAAAGGCACAGAAAGACGATAATCAGGCCGATCTCGACGCCGTCAAGTCCGAATAGCATGGTGTCCCGTCCCTTTAATGCGTGCCTTCATAGGCTTCCTCGCCCTCGCCCAGCGTGTCGCGGTCGAGGTATTTGTCGGCACTTTCCGGCCCTTCCTTCCATTCCAGCCAGGAGCGCCAGAAGAACGCCATCGCATGCAGGAACACCATGCCGGCGAAGAACAACAACAGGACCTTGAACAGGAAATAGCCGTTGAAGCCGTTGGGGCTGAAGGCGATGGTCTCGACATTCCAGCGCAGCGCCCGCGCTTTCATCAACAGCCGGTCAAGCTGATCCGAGGCCGAGGGTTTTGGCACGATCAGGTGCCGCCACAGAAAGAACCAGCCATACAGCCATATGAGCACCGCCATCGGCATCATGAAAATGAGGCTGCCCGCCATGTCGATCACGCGCTTGGCGCGGTGGCTGACCCGCGCGTAAACGAGATCCACCCGCACATGGCCGCCCTGCACGAATGTGTAGGTGCAGCACAGCGTCACCACCATCGCGTTGTAAAGTTTCAGTTCCTCGGACCACCAGCTCATGTCGAATTCAAGCGGGATACCGAAGCCCAGAACCATATTGGGGCGCGCGAAAATGCGCTGGACAAAAACGATGATGATCTGTTGCAGCACCATGATGAGCCCGGCCCAGGCGACAAGGCGGCCCACCGTGTTGGCAAACCCCTCGAGCGCGCGCACACAGCCCCAAAGAAAGCTGTTGCGCCACATCCCCACGCCGGTGAGCACAAGAAAGGCGGTGAAGACCACGAAGAAAAATTCCATCGAGCCGCCGTAATAGACAAACCGCATGATCGCCTGGCTGTCGGACCAGTCGAGCCACAGGCCCGGATGGGTGAGCGCATAGCCTAAATTGTAAAAGGCCATGCCGATATTCTGGAGAATCCACAGGGTTGCGTCGATCATCTTCCCCCCTTGCGCGCCGGGTTGTGGCCACGCATCTGCCCTGTGCCGTTCTGGTCACGGATGATGTTCCCGCCAAGCCGGTCGAACCCGCTGCCCATAGAGGACATCGCGTCGCCCGCGCCGACGCCGGTATCGTGATCCATCACGCTCTCCAGAACGCAAAGCCCCCGTTGCCGTTAGAGCGTGCTGCGGTCAGTCGCAGTCATGCGGCACGCTCCAACCTGTTGATTTCGCACGTTCGAGCATCTCGAAAGCCGGTTTCCACTGTCGAGCAAAACGCCCTGTATCCCATGGCCGATCACGGCCACGGGCGATGCGTGCCGCGCCCCAAGGGGCGCGGCATCGTCGAAGGCCGGATCAGATGCCGACGACGCGGTTGCGCTGCCGGGTGTAGGCCCCTTCGGAGCGGCTCCCCCACATGGCCGAACTGCGCATCGAGGCCATGTAGCTATCGTAGCATCTCTTGTAGATGTCGTCACCCATCGGCTCTCTGACGACCTCGTCAGCGGCGGTGCCGAAGGCATCCCAGACGCTGTCGGGGAACTCCATGATCTTGACGCCACCGGCCTGCAGACGCTGCAGGGCGGCCGAGTTGTTGGCCATGAACTGCGACATCGACCAGATGTTGGTCGCCTGCGCGGCATTGCTGACGATGGCCTTGTGCGCCGGACTCAGGCTCTCATAGACATCGAGACTGATCGTCAGGTTCAGGCTCGGGCCGGGCTCGTGGAAGCCGGCGGTGTAATAGATCTTGGTGATCTCCTGAAAACCCGCCTTCTCGTCGGCCCAGGGGCCGATCCACTCGGTTCCGTCGATGGCCCCGCTGGACAGCGCCTGATACACCTCCGAGCCGGGCAGGTTCTGCACCGAGACGCCCAGCTTGCCCAGCACCTGGCCGCCTTGGCCCGGCATACGGAATTTCAGACCCTGGAAGTCATCGGGGCTGTTGATCTCGCGGTTGAACCAGCCGCCCGACTGCGGCCCGGTATTTCCGACCGGGAAGCATTTGAGGCCAAAGATCGCATAGAGTTCGTCGGCCAGTTCACGGCCACCGTCATGGTAGAACCAGTTGTTGTATTCCTGGAAGTTCATGCCGAACGGCACCTGGCTGAAAAAGGACAGCGCCGGATGCTGGCCGAGGAAGTAGTAATCCACCCCATGATAAAGATCGGCCTGACCCGCGGTCACGGCGTCGAAAACCTCGAACGCGCCGACCAGTTCGCCCGCGGCCTTGACATCGACGGTCAGGCTGCCATCCGACATCGCGATGATCGCATCGGCACAATACTGGGCGGAATCATGAACCCCGGCAAGGCCGCGGCCCCAGGTTGTCACCATCGTGAGCGTGCGGTTGCCTTGCGCATAAAGCGGCGCGGCAAGTGTGCTGGCAGCAGCAGCCCCGCCACCAAGTGCAGTGTTTTTCAAAAAAGAACGACGATCCATTATGGTCCTCCCGGTTTATTACTCGGCCTGCCTGTCGGGGCAGGTCTGCGGATCGTGAAAAGTGAGCGGACTATAGCCCGCGATCCGGGGTCTGCAAATACTGAATTCCGAGGGCTGCGACGATTTTCGCAGCCCTCGCGCGCAGGTCTTCACGCCGCGCCCCCCAAATCGGGCTTGCGTGGCGTCTCGCGCGGGTGTTCAACATCCTCATGAAACCGAAGATTCTAACCACACTGCCCGGCTATACCGCCGCGCTGTTTCGCGCCGACCTCATGGCCGGGATCACGGTCGCCATGGTCGCCCTGCCGCTCAGCATCGCCATTGCCATCGCTTCGGGGGCGGACCCGGCCACCGGGCTGATCACCGCGATTGTCGGCGGGTTTCTCATCTCGGCGCTGGGTGGCAGCCGGGTGCAGATCGGCGGGCCGACGGGGGCCTTCATCGTCGTGGTCTATGGCGTCATCGCCGAGCATGGCCAGGACGGGCTGGTTCTGGCCACGCTGATGGCGGGCATCATCATGCTGGTCGCGGGATGGTTCAAGGCTGGCAGCCTTGTGCGGCATATCCCCGAGGCGGTCATCAACGGATTTACCATCGGCATCGCCATCATCATCGCCACCAGCCAGCTTGCCGATCTTTTTGGCCTCGATGTGGCCAACCTGCCCGCCGATTTCCTGCCCAAGATCGCCGCCCTCTGGGAGGCGCGCACCACGCTCAACCCGCAGGCGCTGGCCATCGGCGTCGCGACCATTGCCGCAATCGTGGCGCTGCGCTGGCTTGCCCCGCGTCTTCCGGGTCTGATCGTGGCGATGGCGGTCTGTTCGGCGGCGGTCGTCCTGCTGAATCTGCCGGTCGATACGCTCCATTCGCGTTTCGGCGCGCTGCCCGCCACGCTGCCCATGCCCCATATCCCGGCGTTTGGCATCGAGCGGATGCTCGATCTGTTGCCCTCGGCGCTCATCATCGCGTTTCTCGCGGGGGTGGAATCGCTCTTGTCGGCCTCGGTGGCCGACCGGATGATCGGCGGCAACACCCGGCCCAATGCCGAGGTGATCGCCAATGGCGCGGCCAATATCGGCTCGGCGCTGTTCGGGGGCTTGCCCGCGACCGGGGCCATTGCCCGCACCGCCACCAATGTGCACGCCGGCGGGCGCACGCCGGTGGCGGGCATTATCCATGCCCTCGTCATCCTCATTGTGATGCTTCTGGCCGCGCCGCTGGCGGGCTATCTCGCCATGCCCGCGCTGGCGGGGCTGTTGCTCGTCACGGCGTGGAACATGTCCGAGGTGCAGCACTGGCGGCGTCATCTGGCGGCGCGGCGCTCCGATCAGGTGCTTCTGGTGCTGACGCTGGTGCTGACGGTGCTGACCGATCTCACGCTGGCCATCGGCGTCGGTGTGGCGCTCGGGCTGGCGCTGCGCCTGAGGCGGCGCGCGGTGCCCGAAGCCGAATGGCACGACCCTGACCGCTAAAGCAATTTCAGAAAAAGTTGACGGACTTTTTCGGTTCGAAATTTCGACAACTCAATCATTTAGAGTGTGTTGGTGTTTCAACGAAAAACCGAAACGCTCGAAGCCTCGCGAAAAGCTGGATGTGCGGCGCGCAGGCGGCGGGAGCGGGCAGGGCGGTCATCAAGTTGCGGCAGAGGCGCACTTGGTGCACAAATCCGTCTCGCACCGAATGGCGGTTGCTTGCACGATCCGCCGGGAGCGACCCTGCGCTTTGGCCGCACCGCAGGCGGCAAGCGAACAGAGGGGCGAGCCAATGCGCCTTTTCCCAAAGACCGAAAGGGCACCCATGTGGCCGCCGCTCCTTTGCACCGGTCGTGGCAGAGATGATCCGATCCCCGAAAGCTGCGCGCCGTCATGGCCTCTTGCGCGGGGCGTGGCAGCCCGGTATCAGGCGGGGGCAGGGGTGATTAGCTCAGTTGGTAGAGCGCTTCGTTTACACCGAAGATGTCGGGAGTTCGAGTCTCTCATCACCCACCAATCCACCCCCTGGAAATTGCCAAATGTTCCGTCCCGGATGGTCACATTTGCCTGGCGCGCCGCGTGACTGCGAATGAACGCAGCACGCTAGACCGGCATATTGTCGAACTCCGCTTCGATCGCCTCGCTGAGCAACACGGCATGAAGCGTCCTGATACGCTCTGGCACCGCGCGCCCCTCCTCGCGCAGCTGCGAGATGGCGTGGCGCAGGCGCGGCTCATGGCGATAGCGCGCATCGGGCGTATCCGCACCGATGAGCGCCTGAAGGCGATCAAGTTCCTGGTCGAGATAAGTCATGATGTTCCTCCCAAAGGCATGACAACCATAGCGTGTTTTTTGCGAATACTGAACCTGTAACGTGCCTGTGCTTCAAAATTGTGAACGGATCAGGCCTCACCCGCCGCGCAATCGCGGCATAGCGGCGTCTCGGGCAGGATATCGAGCCGCTCGCGCGCGATCCGCTCACCGCAAGCGGTGCAGACGCCGTAACTACCCTCCCGAATCCGCCCGAGGGCGGCGCGAATGCGCGCGATCTCGGCCTCGCCGCTCTGGCCGAGGCGTTCAAGCACCTCATCGCCCTCGCGCTCGGTGGCGGCCTCTTCCCAGTCGTGCGCGCGGGGGGCGTCAAGCTCTGCCTCGATGGCGTGGAGCCGCGCATCAAGCTGGTTCAACCGCCGCATCAGCGCGGCGCGGTATGGTGCGGTATCAAGCATTCTGGCCTCCCGGTCGTCCCCTGTCTGAATGACGGCGAGCGTAGCCGGACTTGCGCGCGCGCGCCTTGACACAGGTCAACCGGTCACCGGGGCCAGCGCCGCGCCGCCTGTCGGGCCGGCCTCCGGGGTCTGCGCGGCACCCGCGCTGCTGCCGCCCCCGGCCTCGGGGCCGCGATCGCGGTCAGGCCCGGCCTCGCCCGTGCCACCTGCCTGCGCCGCAAGGCCGCCCGGCCGCGCCGCCCCGGCACCCTTGCCGGGCACGGCGTCGCGCCCCGCCACCCCCGCCGGGCCGCTCTCGGCCTCCGCCCCGCCAAGCCGCAGCGCGCGCCAGCCATCGCAGCGGCCAAGCCGCGCTTCGGCGGCCACATGCCCGCCCGCCCCGACAAGCCGCACCCGGCGCAAGCTCTGCACCGGCAGGCCAAGCCGCTGGCCCACCTCGAGCGACATCGCCGCGCTGAGTGGCAGGTGGATCCGCGCCAGCACCGCGTCGAGCACCACGGGTGCCGCCAAGGCCACCGCCGCCATATCCTCGGGCGCAGGCACCTGCACCGGCCCGCCGCCCCGCCCCGCCCCCTTGCGCGCCGCAGGGCCGGGGGCGGGCACCGGTGCAGGCGGCATCAGCAGATCAAGCCGCCCGGTGCGCAGACCGGGACCAATATCCACGGTCAGGCGAAAGAACTCGAATTCCGGGGCCACCAGCAACAGCGACAGCGCGCGCGCATCCTCCACCTTGTCGCCAAAGTGAAAGCCGCGCGGTGCGGGTTCTGCCCCGCTTCCGCCCATCCCCTCGTCAAACCCGGCAAGCAGCGCATCCACCAGCGGGGCGACCATCGCCGCGTCGGTGCGCGTGGGCACCCGCGCCCGCACCTCGCCGGGGCGCACGCGCCCGGTGGTCTGCACCTCGATCAGCGCCGCGAGCAGGCCGGGATCGAGCCGCATCGCCGCGCGCGCGCCCGCCCGCCCGTCGAGCAGCAGGAACAGCCCATCGCTGCCGAGCGCGGTCTCGACCTCGCCCGCCTCGACGCGCCGCTGTTCCACCGTCGCCACCACCAGCGGCAGATCGAGCAGCGTATCGGCGGCGCGCGCCAGCGCCAGCCGCAGCGCGCGCACCGGCGACATCACCCGCGGATCCGCCCCCTCGCGGGCGGCGCGCGTCTTGCGCCTTATGACCGAAGCCTTTTGCTGATCTGTCATCCGACCGGGCCGTCCACCTTCTGTGTCCGGCACCGACCCTAGGCACGCAGGGTTACGATTTTGCTAATCCCGGCGCTTTCTGTGCCGCCATCTGCGCCGCGCGCGGCAGGCTCACCCGGAACGCCGCCCCGGCCTGGCCCGGCAGATAGCTGACATCGCCCCCGAGCCGCGCCATGATCTCGCGGCAAATGGCAAGGCCAAGCCCCGCGCCGCCGGCCTTGGTCTCGCCGATACGCGAGAATTTTTCGAAGATCACGGCGTGTTTGTCGGTCGGGATGCCGCTTCCATTATCCACGAAATCCACCACCAGATCGTCACCCGAAACCGTCACCCGTATCGACAGCGCCGCCGGGTCGGCATCGCAATATTTGCGCGCATTGCTGATGATGTTGATGAACACCTGCGCCAGCCGGTCGAGATCGGTCGAGAGCGCCACCTGTTCGGCCTCGCGGTCGCGGCGGATGATGAAATGCTCGCCCTCGCCGCCCGCCGCGCGCACGGCGCGATCGAGCAGCGCCTCCAGCGTGCCGCTTTGCACGTTGAGATTGACCTGCCCGTTTTCGAGCACGCTCAGATCAAGCAGATCATCCAGAAGCCGCGTCAGGCGCACGGTCTCGTCATGGATGATCGCGGCATATTTGGTCTGCTCCTCGGGGCTGAGATCGCCGGTATCGCGCAGGATCTCCGAAAACGCCCGGATCGAGGTCATCGGCGTGCGCAACTCGTGGCTGATCTGCGACAGAAAGCCGTCCTTCTGCACCGATATCTGGGTGAGGGTCTCATTGGCCTGCCGGAGTTGCCGCGCGGTGCGCGCAAGCTCCTGGCTTTTGGCTTCGAGCTGGCTGGAATATTCCATGATCTGCGCGGTCTCGTCGGCCACGGCCATCAGGTCGCGCACCGAGACCGCCGCGCCGCCGACGATCTGCGCGATCATCGCATGGGCGGTCGCCGCGCCCACCGACCCGGCCAACTCCCGCTCCAGCTCTTGCAGGAAATCGGGGCTTGGCTCGGGCAGGTAGCCCGCCACACCCTGCCGTGCGGCGGCGGCGGAAAACAGCGCCTGCGCCTCGCGCGCGCCCATGATGCGTTGCGCCATGATGAGCAGATCCTCGCTCTTTGCCATGCCCCCCGACCAGCCCCCCGGCGTGGCGGAATGGTCAAAGACATTGACGAATTGCGCGCCCTGCAACCGCTCCAGCGGCTGCGGAAAGCTTAACAGCGAGCCAAGCAGGAACGCACCGGCATTCCACAGCAGCGACCACATCAGCGCGTGCAGCACCGGGTCCATTCCCTCGGCCCCGAAGAGCGCATAGGGCCGCAACCAGCCGATGCCCCACGGCCCCGTCGTGCGCATCGCCTCGGACATGAAGACCGAAGCGCCAAAGCTTGGCAGGAACAGGCAGTAAAGCCAGATCGCCGACCCCACGCAGAGCCCCGCAAGCGCGCCGGTGCGCGTTGCGCCGCGCCAGAACAGCCCGCCCATCAGCGCGGGCAGGAACTGCGCCACGCCGACAAAGGAAATCAGCCCGATTGCCGCCAGCGCCGTGCCGCCGCCCGAAATGCGGAAATAGACATAGCCCAGAAACAGCATCCCCGCGATGCTGATCCGCCGCGCCATCAGCGCGACATGGCGCACATCGCCCGATACCATCGCCGCCCCGCCGCTGTAATGCAGCCAGATTGGCATCACCACATGGTTCGATACCATCGTCGAGAGCGCGATGGCCGCCACGATCACCATCGAGGTGGCGCTGGAAAACCCCCCGAGAAAGGACAGGATCGCCAGCCCGTCGCGCCCCTCGCCGAGCGGCAGGGTCAGCACGAAGAGATCGGGATTGGCCCCCGCCGGCAGCACATCAAGCCCAACCGCCGCGATCGGCAGCACAAAGAGGCTCATCAGCATCAGGTAGCCGGGAAAGGCCCAGCCGGCGGTGCGCAGGTGGTCCTCGTCCTCGTTCTCGACCACCATCACCTGAAACATGCGCGGCAGGCACAGGAATGCCATTGCCGACAGCATCGTGAGCCCCACCCAGCGCCCGGCACTGACATCGAAACGCGCGATTGCCGAGGCTTCGATCCGCTCGAGCGTCGCGCCCACGCCGCCCCCCAGCCCCCAGACCACGAACACCCCCACCGCGAGCAGCGCGCAGAGCTTGACCACCGCCTCCATCGCGATGGCCATGACCACGCCGTGATGGCGTTCGTTGGCGTCAAGGTTGCGGGTGCCGAAGAGGATGGTGAAGAGCGCCAGCCCCGCCGCCACCAAAAGCGCGGTGGATTGCATATCGGGCAGGGTGGTGGCGGTGGGGTCGGTCTCGGCAAAGGCCGCGAACGAGAGCGTCACCGATTGCAGTTGCAGCGCGATATAGGGCGTGGTGGCGATCACCGCCAGCACGGTGACCAGCACCGCCAGCAGGTTCGACTTGCCATAGCGCGACGATATGAGATCGGCAATCGAGGTGATGCGCTGGCTGCGTCCCACCCGCACAAGGCGGCGCAGCGTCCACCACCAGCCGATCATCACCAGCGTCGGCCCCAGATAGATGGTGACGAATTCAAGCCCCGAGCGCGCGGCAAACCCCACCGCGCCGTAAAACGTCCACGCCGTGCAGTAGATCGACAGCGACAGCGTGTAGACGACCGGCGAGCGCAGCCACCGCACCCGCCCCATCCGCGCCGCGCGATCCGCGCCGAACGCCACTGTAAAAAGCAACACCACGTATAACAGGCAGACCAGCACGAGGATGTTGAGAACGGTCATTCCATGCTCGCGCCCCCGCCGCCCTTATCGTCGGCGCGCTCCTCCTCCTCGCCGCGCAAGTATCGCGACAGAACCGCCGAGATCGCGACCAGCACCACCCACAGCCCGAAGATATAGATCATCGCCCCCACCGAGCGCGCGCCGCCCTCTGCGCCTTGCCACAACAGCGGCACGCAAAACAGGATACCGCCCGCCAGCGGCAACAGCCGCGCGGCATCGGCCAGACGGCGGCGGCGATAGCTGCGCCGCGCCAGAAAGACCGAAACGCGCTCGGGGCTCATGCGCCTGCCAGCGCGCGCACCGCATCAAGCACGTCGGCATTGGAAAACGGCTTGGTCATGTAGCGGCTCGCGCCCGCGCGCTCGGCCATCTCGCGGTCGCGGGTCTGGCCGCGGGCGGTCAGCATCAGCACCGGCACGCCTGCGAACTCGGGATCCGCGCGGATCTCGCCCAGGATGTCAAAGCCGCTCTTGCCCGGCAGCATCACGTCGAGAATGACAATGTCCGGCGCGCGCCGCCGCACCGCCTCCATTGCGTCATGGCCGTTGGAATGGGTTTTTACCTCCCAGCCATCGCGCGAGAGGATGAAGCTGACCGCCTCTATGATGTTGGGTTCGTCCTCGATCAACAGAACCTTTTTTCCCATGCCATCGGCCTCCCCTCCGATGAGACGGCTTTGCCGCCGCCCGGATGACTATTCCCAAATTCACCCGCCCTGTCAAAAGCCCTCTGCCAGGATCGACGGTTCGCGCCGTGCGCGACAGGCGGCCAGCGGGCAGATCCGGCAGCTTACCCCGATTTCCTCCACCGCGCCGCCCGCAGCCCCCGGATCGGGGCGCAGCAGCATATACGCACGCACCGGGGCCGGGCGGTCGAAATCAGGCGCACCCTCGCGCGCGGCCACCGCCAGCGCCTCGACCGTCTCGCCGCCGCGCCGGACCTGGCGCACCCGCCTGCGCAGCGGTGCCAGCGGTTGCGACAGTGCCTGATAGAGCGGCCAGAGCGCGCAGGCCCCGGCAAGGCGCGGCATGGCAAAGCCCGTGATCGGCTTGCGAAAGATCAGCGTGCCCGAGGCGTCGCAGATCACCAGCCCGACCGGCCCCGCCTCTGCCTCGGGCAGCGCCGCCAGCCGCCGGAACACCTGTGCCAGCCCCGCGCCCGTGGCCCCGGCAAGCGCGGCAGGGTCCGGCCCCAGCCTGCGCAGCCGCGCCGCGAAACCGGCCATCGGCAGCGCGCGCGCATCCTCGAGATACTGCCTCAGCACCGCACCCAGCAGGGTTTGCGCCGGACCCGACAGCCCGCGTTCCGCCTCGGCCTGCACCAGCCGCGCCACCGTCTTCGGCCCGGCCGCCTCGTGCTCCAGCTCGGTGAAATGAAAGCCGCGCGCCGCCAGCACCGCGTGCATCTCGTCTTGCGGCGATTGCACATCGGCATCGCGGTTGGGCGCGCCTTCGAGATATTTCACCAGCGCCTGTGCGCCCTCGGTCAGGCGGGCGCTGTCCTCGTTGATGTTGCGATGAAACCGCGCGGTCCATTCCGGCTCCAGTTCCTCGGTCTCGACCAGGATGGACGCGGTCGCCCGGATCGCCGTCACCGCAGAAATCACCTCGTGCAGCGATGCCTCGAGGAACGGATCATGCGCCAGCCGGTCGGTGAGCGTCTCGATGGTGCGCTCCATCTCGCCGTTGCGACGATAAAGCCCGGTCACCAGCCGCGCCCAGCCGGGGAAGCGCTCGGCGAATTCCTCGGCGCGGTCGCGCTCGGGGGCGGCACCGTCGGCGGCACCTGCCGCCTCGCGCAGCCCCGACACCAGCGTGGCCGCCGCCCCCTCGCTCAGCACAGACGGCTCCACATCAAGCGCGGAGGCGAGTTGCAACAGCGTCTTGCCGCCGATTCTGCGGCGGTTATGCTCGATCAGGTTGAGGTATGAGGGCGAAATGCCCACCTTTTGCGCAAGCTCGGTCTGCCGGATACCGGCAAGCACCCGCCTCTCGCGGATGCGTGTTCCGATCATGAACCGTTCGGGCATCGGCTTTTTCTCCGCCTCGGGCAGGACTTGCTGCACCTGCGTGAAAACTTGTTTACAATAAAACATCATGTCGTGTCTATTTTTTTACAAAAAAAATGTTTCCGTATAGGCGCTTGTTGCGAAATTTTCTGACGCCCCGGCATACTCATCGTGTGCAGGTCCGTCCTGCGCCGGGGCCGTGCAGAGGAGTGGGGCCCCAATGGTTCATTATGGGAGGAATCCATGACCAAATCCAACTTCACGCGCCGTGGCGTGCTCAAGACGGGTGCCGGTGCGAGCGCAGGTCTCGCAATGCCGATGTTCTTCACCGCGTCGAGCGCGGCTGCCTACACCAACGAGCCCAAGGGCGGCACCGTCACCCTTGGCTTCAACGTGCCGCAGACCGGCCCCTATGCGGACGAAGGCAATGACGAGCTTCTCGCGCAGCAGCTTGCCGTCGAGCATCTCAACGGCGAGGGCGATGGCGGCTGCCTCAACACCTTTACCTCCAAGGCGCTCAAGGGCAACGGCATCCTCGGCAAGAAGGTCACCTTTGTCAGCGGCGACACGCAGACCAAATCGGACGCCGCGCGCGCATCGGCCAAGTCGATGATCGAAAAAGACGGCGCGATCATGGTCAATGGCGGATCGAGCTCGGGCGTGGCCGTGGCCGTGCAGGGCCTGTGCCAGGATGCCGGCATCATCTTCATGGTTGGCCTCTCGCATTCCAACGACACCACCGGCAAGGACCGCAAGGCCAACGGCTTCCGCCACTTCTTCAACGCCTACCAGTCGGGCGCCGCGCTGGCGCCGGTGCTGGCCAAGGAAATGGGTGCCGATCGCCGCGCCTATCACCTGACCGCCGATTACACCTGGGGCTGGACCCAGGAGGAATCGATCGTCGCCTCGACCGAGGCGATGGGCTGGGAGACCGTCAACACGGTCAAGACCCCGCTCGCCTCGACCGACTTCTCATCCTATATCGCGCCGGTCATCAATGCCGGGGCCGATGTGCTGGTGCTCAACCACTACGGCGGCAACATGGTCAACTCGCTGACCAACGCGGTGCAATTCGGCCTGCTCGACAAGGTCGTGAACGGCAAGGACTTCCAGATCGTGGTGCCGCTCTATTCCGAACTGATGGCCGCCGGTGCCGGCGAGAACATCAAGGGCGTGCTTGGCTCGATGAACTGGAACTGGCAGTTGCAGGACGAGGGCACCAAGGCCTTTGTCAAGTCCTTCGGCGAGAAATACGGCAAGCCGCCGTCGAACTCGGCGCAGACCTGCTATGCGCAGGTGCTGCTCTATGCCGATGCCTGCGAGCGTGCGGGCACGTTCAACCCCTGCGGCGTGGCCGAGGCTCTCGAGGGCTTCGAATTCGACGGGCTGGGCAACGGCAAGACGCTCTACCGCGCCGAGGATCACCAGTGCTTCAAGGATGTGCTCGTGGTGCGCGGGACGCAGAACCCGACCAACCAGTATGATACGCTGGAAATCGTCGAGGTGACGCCGGTCGAGCAGGTGACCTATGCCCCGAACCACCCGATGTTCGGGGGCGACGAGGCATCGCTCGGCACCTGCAATCCGGGCGCCTGATCGCCCCGCATCCCTGAGCCGGACCCCGGCCGCGCACACCACTGCGCGGCCGGGCCCGCGCCGCCGCGCTTAACCGACAGGTGGGACATATGGACTCTTTCATTCTGCAAATCCTCAACGGGCTCGACAAGGGATCCGCCTATGCGTTGATCGCACTCGGGCTGACGCTCATCTTCGGCACGCTCGGGGTGGTCAATTTCGCCCACGGCGCACTGTTCATGATCGGCGCGTTCTGTGCCGTCACGCTGCAACGTCTGCTCTCGATCAGCCACACGGTGATCGACGAGACGCAGAAGGACTTTCTCGGCAATCCGCTCAAGGTCGAGCAACCCTATGTGATCGACTGGTTCGGCCCCGAGATCGGTAACGGGCTGATAGAATGGTCGGTGCCGCTGGCGGTCATCTTTGCCATTCCCGTCATGGTCGGCGTGGGCTACGCGATGGAGCGCGGCCTTATCAAGCATTTCTACAACCGCCCGCACGCGGATCAGATCCTTGTGACCTTCGGTCTCGCGATCGTGCTTCAGGAAATCATCAAGTATTTCTTTGGCGCGAACCCGATCCCCACGCCCGCCCCCGACGCCCTCAACGGGGTGGTCAATTTCGGCGCGGCGCTGGGGCTGGAGGTCACCTATCCGCTCTGGCGGATCGTCTATTTCTGCTTTGCCGCGGTCATTATCGGTGCCATCTTCGCCTTTTTGCAATTCACCACATTCGGCATGGTGGTGCGCGCGGGCATGGCAGACCGCGAGACGGTGGGCCTTCTGGGCATCAATATCGACCGCCGCTTTACCATCATGTTCGGCATCGCCGCCGCCGTGGCGGGGCTTGCAGGCGTGATGTATACCCCGATCAATTCGCCCAACTATCACATGGGCATGGATTTTCTGGTGCTCAGCTTCGTGGTCGTCGTCGTGGGCGGCATGGGCAGCCTGCCGGGGGCGGTGCTGGCGGGCTTTATGCTCGGCATCCTCGAAAGCTTCGCATCCACGACCTGGGCCACCACCACCATTCCCGGCATCAACCAGGTCATCATCTACCTTGTCGCCATCATCGTCCTTCTGACCCGCCCGCGCGGTCTGATGGGACGCAAAGGCGTGATGGAGGACTAAGCCAATGTTTGGACTGAACAAGAAAGACGGAACGCTGTTCCTGATCGTCATCGCGATGACGCTGCTGGCCCCGTTCATTTTCAACCCGTTCCCGACCGACAGCGCCATGGCGCAGTTCAACGCGGGCTACCCGGACCTGCTGCAACGCTTCGTGATCTTCGGCATCTTTGCCATCGGGTTCAACATCCTGTTCGGCCTCACCGGCTATCTCAGCTTTGGCCATGCGGCGTTTCTCGGGGTGGGGTCCTATGCGGCGGTGTGGATATTCAAGCTGTTCACCTACAATGTGGTGCCGGCGATCATCTTCGCGGTCATTGTTGCGGCGATCTTCTCGGTGCTGATCGGCTTTATCTCGCTGCGCCGGTCGGGGATCTACTTCTCGATCCTGACGCTGGCCTTTGCGCAGATGTCCTTTGCGCTCGCCTATTCGGTGCTGTCGAACCCGAGGTTCAACCTCACCAACGGCGAAACCGGGCTTCAGGTCTATGACGCGGACCCGCAGATGTTCCACCACGAGGGGCTTCCGGGCATGCCGCATCTCTTTGGCCTGCCGATGCGCGCCACCCATGAGATGACCCTCGGCGGCTGGGCCTTCAACTTCAATGTCGGCTATTACTTCTCTGGCCTGTTCATGCTGCTGGCCTTCTATCTCGCGATCCGCATCTTCCGCTCGCCCTTTGGCATGATGCTGCGCGCGATCAAGTCCAACAACACCCGCATGACCTATACCGGCCTCAACGCCAAACCCTACACGCTCGCGGCCTTTGTCGTGTCGGGGATGTATGCGGGGCTCGCGGGCGGGCTTCTGGCGGCGATGGACCCGCTTGCCGGGGCAGAGCGCATGTTCTGGACGGCCTCTGGCGAGGTGGTGCTGATGACCATCCTCGGCGGTGCGGGCACGCTCATCGGGCCGGTGCTGGGCGCGGGCCTCATCAAATACATGGAAAACATCGTCTCCAAGATCAACGACAACGTGCTGCATCAATGGTTCTCGTTCATGCCCGACGGGCTGGAGGATGTGATGGTCACGCTCATCCACCCCTTTGTCGGCAAGGGCTGGAACCTGACGCTCGGCATGATCTTTGTTCTGGTGGTGATCTTCCTGCCCGGCGGGCTGGTCGAGGGCGGACAGCGCATCGCGCGGCTCTTTCGCGGCAAGAAGGCCCGCGAGGCCGAGAAATCCACCCAATCCAACCCCGCCGAATAAGGAGCGCCAGACATGGGTATTCTTGAAGTCAAGAACGTCAACAAGCGCTTCGGCGGCTTGCAGGCGCTGGGCAACGTCAACCTCGATATTGCCGAAAACAGCGTTCACGCCATCATCGGCCCCAACGGCGCGGGCAAATCGACCCTGCTCAACGTGCTGATCGGCAAGCTCATCCCCGATACCGGATCGGTGATGTTCCAGGGCCAGTCGGTGCTTGGGCGCAAGCCCTACGAGATCAACCAGATGGGCATTTCCCGCGTGTTCCAGACGCCCGAGATATTCGGCGATCTGACGGTGCTGGAAAACATGATGATCCCGATCTTTGCCAAGCGCGACGGCGTGTTCCGGATGCACGCTTTCGAGAATTCGGCCAATGAGCGCGAGATCGTCGATCAGGCCGAAGCGATGCTCGAAAGCCTCGGCATGGCCGACGCGCGGCACGATCATTCCGCGTCGATGTCGCGCGGCGACAAGCGGCGGCTGGAAATCGGCATGTGCCTCGCGCAAGAGCCGAAACTTCTGCTGCTCGACGAGCCGACGGCGGGCATGGCGCGCGCCGATACCAACAACACCATCGACCTCTTGAAACAGATCAAGGCCGAGCGCGACATCACCATCGCCATCATCGAGCATGACATGCATGTGGTGTTCTCGCTCGCCGAGCGGATCACCGTGCTGGCACAGGGCACGCCGCTGGTCGAGGATACCCCCGAAAACATCAAGGGCCATCCCAAGGTGCGCGAAGCGTATCTTGGTGAATCGGCCTGACGAGGAGCGCGTATCATGAACGTCAAACCCGATTTCTCCAGGGGCCATAACCTGGCCGAGACCGCGCCCGCCTTTCTCTCGGTGTGGAACATGGAGAGCTATTACGGCGAGAGTTATATCGTCCAGAACATCTCCTTCAACGTGCATGAGGGCGAGATCCTCGCGCTTCTGGGCCGCAACGGCGCGGGCAAGACCACCACGCTGCGCTCCATCGCGCGGATGGACAGCCCGCAGGTCACGCATGGCGAGATCTGGCTAGATCACCAGCCACTGCACAAGATGAAGAGCTACGAGGCGGCGGCGGCGGGCATCGGTCTTGTGCCCGAGGACCGGCGCATCATCCCCGGCCTCACGGTCGAGCAAAACCTGCAACTGGCGCAGATCGCGCCCCCCGTCGGCTGGTCTCTGGAGCGCCTTTACGAGCTGTTCCCCCGCCTGCGCGAGCGCCGCACCCAGGAGGGCGTCACGCTTTCGGGCGGCGAGCAACAGATGCTTGCCGTGGCCCGCGCGCTGGCGCGTGACATCAAGGTGCTGCTGCTCGACGAGCCCTATGAGGGCCTCGCCCCGGTGATCGTGGACGAGATCGAGAAGACGCTCCGCGTCATCAAGGAACAGGGCATCACCACCATCATTGTGGAGCAGAACGCCGTGCGCGCGCTGGGGCTGGCCGACCGCGCGGTGATTCTCGATACCGGCAGCATCGTGTTCGACGGCTCCGCCGCCGAAGTTCTTGAGAACGAAGAGCTTCGCACCGAATATCTGGCGATCTGACGCGAGAGGCCGCCCCGCCGCCGCTCTCGCGGTTGACAGCGGGGCCACTCTCGTTTTCGATCCCGCCCTAACAGCGAGGAGGAGCCACCATGCCCGATCAGACCCATGCCCCAAGGGCGGAATTCGCCGCCAGTGCCCATATCGACGCCGCGCGATACAAGGAGATGTATGCCGCGTCGATTCGCGACGCTGATGGGTTCTGGCGCGAGCATGGCGGGCGGGTTGACTGGATCAGGCCCTA